>CAZNLF010000019.1:0-21218 GCA_964573595.1 uncultured Acidimicrobiaceae bacterium
GCGACGCCTTCAACATCCCCCTGATCACCTTCGTGGACGTGCCCGGGTTCATGCCGGGGACCGACCAGGAGTACGGCGGCATCATCCGGCACGGGGCCAAACTGCTCTACGCCTATTGCGAGTCGACGGTCCCCCGTGTCCAGATCATCACCCGCAAGGCCTACGGCGGGGCCTACGTGGTCATGAACTCGAAGTCGATCGGTGCCGACCTGGCCTACGCGTGGCCGTCGGCCGAACTGGCGGTGATGGGGCCCGAGGGGGCCGTCGAGATCGTCTACCGGCGGGACCTCGCCGAGGCCGACGATCCGGTGGGTCGCCGCAAGGAACTGGTGGAGGAGTACACCGAGCGCTACGCCAATCCGTATGCGGCGGCCGAGCGGGGCTACGTCGACGACGTGATCGACCCGGCGGAGACCCGGCGGGTACTGGTCCGGAGCCTGGCGCTGCTGGTGTCCAAGCAGGAGGACCTGCCCAAGCGCAAGCACGGGAACATGCCCCTGTGACCGACCGTGACGCAGTGGCGGCCGAGACCGGCCGCCCGGTCGGCATCGCCCGGCGCCCGGAGATCGACCCCGAGGTCCTGGCGGTGCTGGCCGCCGCCGTCGACCAGGCCTGGCCACGACCGGTGGCCGTGGCCGCCCCGGCACCGGACCGGCCCCCGGCCTGGCGGTTCAGCGGCCGATGGTGGTCCCGCCCTGCCACCACCCGCCGCGACCGGCCCTGGACCGGGGGCTGACCGGGTCAGATCTGCTGATCGGCGGGCACCCTGCGCAGGTGGACGAAGCCGAAGATGGTGAAGATCGCCATGATCGCCGCCAGGACGAAGCAGGCGATGGAGGCGTAGAGGGCGATCTGGCCCATCTGCCAGAAGGCGTAGGCCTCGAGCAGCAACCCCCGTAGCGTCGTGCCCTGGAAGACCGTTCCGGCGACGGCCTCGGCCGCGGTGTACTGCGCCGACCCCTTGGGATACGACAGCGCCGCCGCACTCAGCTCCGAGTAGGTCTTGCCGCCGCCGATCTCCTGGAGGTGGTAGGCGATGAAGTGGTCGGCGTAGGCCTCGGCCTGCTTGCCCGACGTCAGCTGCTGGCCTGCGTACTGCTGCAGGTAGGGGAGCATCACCGGCTCGATCTCCGCGCCGACCTTGGCCTGGGCGAACTCGGCCTTGGTCGGGAAGGTGATCTGCTGCTGGGCGAGCTGATTGTGCACATTCGAGTTGGCGAAGCTGTACGCCCACAGCCCCAGCCCACCGACCACGAGCAGGAACACGGTGAGGCCTGCGCCCACCGCCGTCAGGATGGCATCAAAGGTCTTGCGTTGCATGGAACACCTCTCGCTCGGGCGGGGAACATTCCGGCTGTCGGAGCCCCGTCCCCCCAACGGTAAGGTCCGGGGCCCCTGATGCGTAGGGCCAAAGGTCATGACCGGTTGCGCTGCGGGCCACGCGGAGGAGCGGCGATTCGGCGTCGGCATCGACGGCGCGGACCGACGCGCCGGGGACCGCTCCGACGGGTCGGAGCGGGTCAGTTCGGGTCGGTGACGAAGTCGATGAGCCGCTCGACCGCGCCCACGATGGCCGGTTCGAGATCGGCGTAGCTGTTGACCGATGCCAGGATGCGCCTCCAGGCGGTCGGGGGGTCGCCCAGGCCCCGCGCCGCGCACACGCCCGTCTTCCAGTCCGCTCCCCTCGGAATCTGGGGCCACGCGTCGAAGCCGAGGACCGAGGGCTTGACCGCCTCCCACACGTCGACGAATGGCGTGCCGGTGACCAGCACCTGCGGATGGCGCAGGTCGGCGGCGATCCTCGACTCCTTGGACCCTGCCACCAGGTGGTCGACCAGCACCCCCAGTTTGCGCGCCGGCCCCGGCCGGAACTGGTCGATGGCGGGGGCCAGGTGGTCGATCCCGTCGAGGCGCTCCACCACCACGCCCTCGACCCGCAGGTCGTCCCCCCACACCCGCTCGACCAGCTCGGCGTCGTGGACCCCCTCGACGAGGATCCGCCCGGCCCTGGCCACGCGGGCAGGGGCTCCGGGCACAGCCACCGAGCCCGAGGCGGTGATCCCCGCACCGGCCGCGCCACCCCCTCCCTTCGACGCCGGTGGCCGGGCGAGCGTGACCGCCCGCCCGTCCACGGAGAACGCGCCGGGTGCGTGGCGGAACACCCGAACCAGCCCGGTTCGGCCCCGTATCTCGACGCCGCCGCCTTCGATCCTCACCAACGCACCGCTGAAGCCGCTCGCCCGGTGCACCAGCGACATGCCCGGGACGGCCACCACCTTGGGGTAGGTCGGGGCCAGGCGGTCTTCGGGTGGGGCGTCGATGGGCCCCGACAGGATGCCGGCCATGGGGTTGCGGCGAGCGGACACCCCGGGAACGTAGCCGGTGCGGGCGAAGAGGGGGTGGAGGCGGCCCGCCGGGATCGGGGCTCAGGCCACCGCGCCGGAGCGGTACTCCTGGGCCAGGCTCACCATGTCGTCCATCATCTGGCCGATCATGAAGTCCTTGGGCGTGTAGACCCGCGCCACCCCCTTGCCGATGAGGATCTCGGCGTCTTCGGGGGGGATGATCCCTCCCACGACGACGGGGGCGCCGACACCGGCGGCCCGCAGCCTGTCCACGACCTCGGGGACCAGCTCGAGATGGGAGCCCGACAGGATCGAGATGCCGACCACGTCGACGTCCTCGTCCCGGGCGGCGGCCGCGATCTCCGCCGGTGAGAGCCGGATGCCCTGGTAGATGACCTCGAACCCGGCGTCCCGGGCAGCCACGGCGATCTGCTCGGCCCCGTTGGAATGGCCGTCGAGTCCCGGTTTGGCCACGAGCAGCTTGGGGGGGCCGCCATCCCGTTCCGCCATGGCCTTCGACCGGGCGAGTACGGCACGGAACTCGGTCCCCCGGTGGCCGACGCCGCCGCCCACACCGGTGGGTGCCCGGTACTCCCCGAACACCTCGCGGAGCGCCGCGGCCCACTCGCCGGTGGTTCCCCCGGCGTGGGCCAGGGCGATGGTGGCGGGCATGACGTTGTCGGACCCCTCGGCCGCCCGGCGGAGGTCGTCGAGAGCCCGCTGGACCCGCTGTCCGTCACGGGCCGCCCTCCACGCCTCGACATCGGCTCGCAGCTCGGACTCCACCGCCGGGTCGACCCGGAGGATGGCGCCCCCGGCGCCGTTCCCGTCGACCGAGGCCGACAGGGGGGACTCGGCCGTCTCGGTGAAGCAGTTGACCCCGACGACCTGGAGCTCCCCGGTCTCGATCCGGCGGACCCGGTCGGCCTGGCTCCGGACCAGCCGGCTCTTGAGCTCGTCGATGGCCTCGAACGCACCGCCGAGGGCGAGGACGCTCTCCAGCTCGGCCCACGAGGCATCCGCCACCTCGGCCGTCTTCTGCTCGATCACCACCGAGCCGTCGAAGATGTCCCCGTACTCGAGCAGGTCGGACTCGAAGGCCAGGATCTGCTGGATGCGTAGGGACCACTGCTGGTCCCACGGGCGCGGCAGGCCCAGGGCCTCGTTCCAGGCCGGCAGCTGGAGGGCGCGGGCCCTGGCCTTCTTGGACAGGGTGACCCCGAGGGACTCGAGCACGATGCGGGGCACGTTGTTCTCGGGTTGGGCCTCGGTCAGGCCGAGCGAGTTGACCTGGACGCCGTAGCGCATCCGCCTGAGCTTGGGGTCGGTGACCCCGTAGCGCTCGGCGCAGACCCGGTCCCACAGCGCGGTGAAGGCCCTCATCTTGCAGGTCTCCTCCACGAACCTCACCCCGGCGTTCACGAAAAAGGAGATGCGGCCGACCACGTCGGGGAACTCGGCTTCGGGGATCTGGCCCGAGTCACGCACGGCGTCGAGCACCCCGATGGCGGTGGCCAGTGCGTAGGCGACCTCCTGATGCGGGGTGGCGCCGGCCTCTTGGAGGTGGTAGCTGCAGACGTTGATCGGGTTCCACTTGGGCACGTTGCGGACGGTGTAGGCGATGGTGTCGACGGTCAGGCGGCGGCTGGGTAGCGGTGGGAAGATGAACGTCCCCCGCGACAGGTACTCCTTCACGATGTCGTTCTGGGTGGTGCCCGACAGCACCCGGGGGTCGACGCCGTGGTCCTCGGCGTTGGCGATGTAGAGGCCGAGCAGCCACGCCGCCGTGGCGTTGATGGTCATCGACGTGTTCATCGACGCGACGGGGATCTGGTCGAGCAACTGGGACATGTGCCCGAGATGGGCGACGGGCACGCCGACCTTGCCGACCTCGCCGGCCGCCTCGGGCGAGTCGGGGTCGTAGCCGATCTGCGTGGGCAGGTCGAAGGCGATGGACAGACCCGTCTGGCCCTTGGCCAGATTGGTCCGGTAGAGCGCGTTCGATGCGGTGGCCGTCGAGTGACCCGAGTAGGTCCGCATCACCCACGGCTTGTCCCGTTTCGGGGCGGGTGGGTCTGCTTCGGCCTCGGTCGACTCCTCGGAGCGTGTCACCAGTCCCACCTCGTCCTTCGTCCCCGCGTCATCGAACGGCGCAATGACCCTGCCGGCACTGCCGGCCCTGCCGTGTCCGCGTCTGCCACTCCCATTGTTGTACCCCCCCTGCCGGTGCGGAAAGCGCCGAGAACCGGTTCTCGTCCGATCAGAACTCTCCTGTCCCTGTGCGCCGGCCCCCGGCTCCCTCGGTGCTCCCGTTTGCCGCCACCCGGTCCGGGCCCCGCCCGCAAGTCGACGGGACACCCTGAGGCGGACCCGCCGGTTCGACGGACCCGACGACGGCCACCGGCGCTCGCCGCTCCAGGCTAACCCGAAGTTACCCGCAGGTCACTTGTGGTAGTCGAGGAAGCCCTGGCCCGACTTGCGGCCGAGCTGCTCGGCGGCGACCATGCGGCGCAGGAGGGGCACGGCGGCGTAGTTGGGATCGCGGAACTCGTCGTAGAGGGCGTCGAGGATGGCCAACGAGGTGTCGAGGCCGACCAGGTCGAGAAGAGCGAAGGGCCCCATGGGGAAACCGCAGCCGCCCTTCATGGCGGTGTCGATGTCCTCGATGGTGGCCACACCCTGCTCGTAGAGCCGGATGGCATTGTTGAGGTAGGGGAAAAGGAGTGCGTTGACGATGAACCCGGCCTGGTCCTTGACCTCGACCGGGGTCTTGCCGCAGGAGTCGGCGAACTGGCGCACCGTTGCGATCGTCTCGTCCGACGCGGTGAGGGGACGGACCAGCTCCACCAGGGCCATCACCGGGGCCGGGTTGAAGAAGTGGACGCCGCACACCTTTTCGGGCCGCCCGGTCTGCATGGCCAGCTCGATCACCGGGAGCGTGGAGGTGTTGGTGGCGAGGATCGTCTTCTCGCCGGTGATCCTGTCGAGCTCGTTGAAGAGGACCTTCTTCACCGCCAGGTCCTCGACCACCGACTCGATGACCAGGTCGACATCCTTCAGGGCGCTGAGGTCCGAGGTCCCCGTCACGCGGGCCAGCGCGGCGTCACGCTCCTCTTCGGTCTTCTTGCCCTTGTCCACCTGCCGGTTGAGCGACTTCTCCAGGGCGGCGATGGTGGCGTCCGCCGTCGACTGGTTGCGTGACCGCAGGACCACCTCGAAGCCGTTGACGGCAGCCGTCTCGGCGATGCCCGAGCCCATGATCCCCGAACCGACAATTCCCACGCGTGCGATTGACATAGGCGTCGATGCTAGCGGCGGACGGACGGGTCCCGCCCCGTGGGCACCTGACCGGTGAGGCCCATCCTCGCCCTCACCTGTTTCGAGCTCTGGTCGATGAGCAGGCGCGGCCACGCCCGGTACGCGGCCCACACCGCCCTCGCCCGCCTCGGTGCCACGATGATCGGCCGATTGAGCGCCACGGCGTCGAGGGCGTCGCCGGCCAGGGAGGCCGCCGGGTAGGGGCTCCCCATGACCTCGGTGAGCATGGCCCGGATGTCCGGCATCGACTCGGTCGTGGGCAGGTCCCCGGGGTTCCCTTTGTCCAGCAGGGGCGTCTCGATCAAACCGGGACAGAGCACGCTGACCCTGACCCCGTGGTTGGCCGCCTCCACCCGCAACCCGACGCTGAGGCCCACCACCGCGTGCTTGGTGGTCGAGTACGGGACGAGCAGGGGGCTCGGGAGCAGCCCGGAGAGCGAGGCCGTGTTGACGATGTGACCGCGCCCGCGCTCGATCATCCCCGGATAGGCGGCCGACACCCCGTGGACGACACCGAGGAGGTTGACGTCGATGACCCGGTGCCAGTGGGCCAGGGTCAGCTGGCTGACCTCGCCGCCCACCCCGATGCCGGCGTTGTTGAACAGGAAGTCCAGCCCGTCGTGGTCGGCGGCGAACCGTCGGACCAGGTCGGCCACGGCGTCGGCGTCGGTGACGTCGAGTGACGCCGCCCGGATGCTGGCGGTACCCGACAGGGAAGGGCCGATGTCGTCGACGGTCTTGTGGGCCCCCTCGCCGTCGAGGTCGGCGACCAGGACGGTTGCGCCCCTCTCCGCCAATTCGGCCGCCAACGCCCTACCGATGCCGGAGGCCGCCCCGGTGACGACGGCGGTCGCCCCGGCGTAGTGGGCCCGTTGCAGTTCCTTGCGCTCCCGGGATCTGGCCATGCCTCATCCTGCCCGATCGCACGGTCGGGAAGTGCGGGGGGCCCGCCACCGTTTGCCATCACCCGGACCTCCCGACACCATGGTCGCCATGGAACCCTCCTCAGCATCGTCCGAGACGCCGGAGCGAAAGGGGGGGAAGGCTTCCCCCGGGACGACCACCCCCGGAACGGCCACCCCCGGGAAGGCCGCCCCGGGAAAGGCCGCCCCCGGGAGGGCGTCCCGGGCCAAGGGGACCCGGGCGAGGGCCGCCAGGGTGCCGTCCACACGGAAGCGGGCGGCACCGAAGCAGGGAGGCGACCGGGGAGAGGAGGCCACCGGGCCCGGTGCCCCGACCGGGAGCCGGGCCGACGGCAGCCACGACGAATCCACCGGATCGGTGACCGGCGGTGTCCGGTACCGAGGGCGCGGACGGAACCTCGCCCTCTACAGCCGTGCGTTCCAGAGGAACTTCGAGCACTGGCCTTTGGCCACGCGCGGCGTCGCCGCCCTCCTCCGCCACCCCGAACCGGTGCTCGCGCTCCTCGGCGCCCGCGAGCCGGTGGAGCGGGACGGGCGGGTGCTCAACCGGAACACCCAGGCCATGTTGGAGCTCGTCCGTCGGTTCGACGTCGCCGGCCAGGGTCAGTCGGTCGACGGGGAGACGCCCGACCTCCCGACCCGGCGGAGGCAGCTCCGTCTCGGGGCCCGCATCGCCATGCCCACCCGGACCGACGTCCACGTCTCGGGTCGCGTCGTCCCGGGTGGTGGTGGCTCACCCCCCATCCCCGTCCGGGTCTACCGGCAGTTCGGAACCGGGGTGGGCATCGGCGATCCCGGCCGGGAGCGTCCCCCGGCCATCGCCTACTTCCACGGGGGTGGTTGGGTCGTCGGCGACCTCGACACGCATGACGGCACCTGCCGTCTCCTGGCCGCCGCCAGCCGCTGCCTGGTCGTGTCCGTCGACTACCGGCTCGCGCCGGAACACCCCTTCCCGGCGGCCGTCGACGATTGCCTCACCGCCTATGCCTGGGTGCACGCCAACAGCGAAGAGTTGGGACTCGCACCGGGCCAGGTCGGCGTCATGGGCGACAGTGCCGGGGGGAACCTGGCCGCCGTGGTGGCGCAGCAGACCCGTGACGGGTCGACCGCGGTCCCCCCTCCCGTGGCGCAGGGCCTCGTCTACCCGGCCGTCGATGCCATGCTCAGCGGCGAGTCGCTCCTGAGCATGGGGGACGGGTTCTCCCTCACCCTCCCCGACATCGAGCGCTTCCGGGGGGAGTACCTGCCCGATCCGGCCGACTGGGAGGATCCGAGGGCGTCGCCCCTGCTGGCCGGCGATCTCGCCGGCGTCGCGCCCGCACTCGTGGTCACGGCCGGATTCGATCCGCTCCGCGACGACGGCGCCCGGTACGCCGAGGCGCTGCGCCGGGACGGGGTGGCCGTCGAGTACCGCTGCTACCAGGACCAGATCCACGGGTTCCTCGGGATGGGCATCCTGCCCGACTCGTTGGGCCTCGCCACCGAGGTCTGCGACGCCATGGGCCGGCTGGTACGCCGCTCCGCCGGTCGGGACGTACCCGCCCGGGACTGATCCGCCGCGCCGTTGCCCTTCGGCGCGGTGACGGACCTCTACAGTTGGGCCAATGGACGGAGTACCGGGAGTGCTGGCACTGGTGGGCGGGGGTGAATGGAGCCAGGGTTGCTCCTTCGACGAAGGATTCCTGGCGGCGTCGGGCTCCGACCAGGTGCTGGTCCTGCCGACCGCCGCCGCCTACGAGCACCCCGAGCGCCAGGTGTTCCGGGCCGGTGAGTGGTTCGCGCCGCTCGGCGGCCAGGTGGAGGGTCTCATGGTCCTCTCCCGTGCCGATGCGGAGGACAAAGGTGCCGCGGCGGTCGTCCGGTCTGCCCGGTTCGTCTATCTGAACGGCGGCTCACCCATGCACATCCGCAGCGTGCTCAAGCACTCTGCGGTGTGGGACGCCCTGGTGGAGGCCTGGTCGTCCGGCGCCGTCGTGGTGGGCTCCTCGGGTGCGGCGATGGCTCTCACCGACCCCATGGTCGATGCGCGGGGAGGTGGGCTGACCATCGGGTTGGGCCTGCGGAGCGGGCTGGCCGTGGTTCCCCACTTCGGTGACCCCGGCGAGGACGGCCACGGCGAGAAGCTCCACCGTTCCGTGCAGCTCGCGCCGGTCGGCACGCCGGTCGCCGGCATACCGGAGCGCACGGCGCTGATCAGGGAGCCGGACGGCCGCTGGCGGGAAGAGGGTGCCGGCGACGTGGCCGTCTTCCTCGACGGCGCCCGGGCCGGTGCCGGCCTTGGTGCGTTGCCGGCCTGAGTCGGCCGACCCCGACCGGACAGGACCGACCGGTCGACTCAGGACCTGTCCGGCCGAGCTCAGTCCGCTTCGGTGATGGTCACCGATTCGATGACCACCTGCTCCGATGGGGCCCCGGACCGGCTGCCCACCGCCTCGATGGCCTTGACCACGTCGAGACCGGCGACCACCTTGCCGAAGAGCGAGTAGCTCGGGGGAAGCGACGTCCCGTCGGGACCGCTCACGATGAAGAACTGGCTGCCGTTGGTGTTGGGCCCGGCGTTGGCCATGGCCAGCGAGCCGATCTCGTAGCGACCGGGGGCGGGCAGCTCGTCGTCGAACCGGTACCCGGGCCCACCCCGTCCCGACCCCTCGGGGTCACCGCCCTGGAGCATGAACCCCGGGATGATCCGGTGGAAGACGATGCCGTCGTAGTAGTGCCAGCGGGCCAGGAACACGAAGTTGTTGACCGTGCCGGGCGCGGCGATGGGGTCGAGGGCGATGGTCACCGTGCCCTTCGAAGTGGTCATCTCGGCCGTGTAGCGCTTGGCCGGATCGATGATCACGGGGGGCGGGGCGTCGAATCGCTGGGTCTTCGGGCTGGAACCGTCGGCTGCCGGGATCTCTGGTGCCATGGGGCGTTCTCCTCTTGTCTCGTGGGTTCGGGTGTCTCGTGGGATCGGGTGTCTCGTGGGATCGGGTGTCTCGTGGGGACGGTGAACAGTGCGGATCCCGGCGGCCGGCCACGCGCCGGCCGTGGCGCCGCGGGTGCTACGACTCGGTCACCGTGACCGAGACCATCCGGTGGGGCGTGGTCGGTGTGCCGCTGGAGGCGCCGCCGGCATTGATCTTGTCGACCACGCTCATTCCGGAGGTGACCTGGCCGAACAGGCTGTAGCTGGGGGCCAGGGTCTCCCCCTGGCTGCCGGCCACGATGAAGAACTGGCTCCCGTTGGTGTTGGCGCCCGAATTGGCCATTGCCACCGAGCCCAACGGGTACTGCGGGGATGCGGTCTTGGGCAGCTCGTCGGCGAACTGGTAGCCGGGCCCACCGGTACCGGTGCCCGTGGGGTCACCGGTCTGGTCGACGAAGGACGGGATCACCCGGTGGAACACGATGCAGTCGAAGAAGTGCTGCTTGGCCAGGAACACGAAGCTGTTGACCGCAAGGGGTGCCTCCTTGGGGTCGAGACGTATCGTGAACGGACCGATGTCAGTGGTGACGGTGGCCGTATAGGTCTTCGACTTGTCGATGGTCATCGGTGGTGCCGACGGGTACGAGGGCTTGTTCAGGGTGGCACTGAAGCTGGCCGGGCAGTCGGCGGAGGTGGTGATGGCGCTCGGGGACTTGTCGCCCGAGCCCCCCGGAGGCGCCGGCTTGGTCGTCGTCGTGGACGCCGATGCCTTGGTGGTGGATGTCGCCGACGACTTCTTCCCCGGCTTGAAGATCAGATAGGAGATGCCGACCACGACGCCGGCGATGATGACGATGGTGATGATCCTCCGGATCAGCTGCTTGCGTTTGCGGTCCTTCTGCTCGGCGGCAAGGCGCGCCTGACGCCCGGCCTTCTGGCGTTGACGTTTGTCGGTGGGCACGGGGTGTCAGGGTAGTCGCTCCCACCCCGGTCGCCGTCGTCGCCCGGCCGGTGTCCGACAGGGGTGTCGGGGCACGCCTGTAGCCTTGGCCCCCATGTCACTGGTGGTACAGAAGTTCGGCGGGACGTCGGTGGCAGACGCCGAGCGGATCCGGGCCGTCGCCGACCACGTCGCCCGGACCCGGCGCGCCGGTCACGAGGTGGTGGTCGTGGTCAGCGCCATGGGGAAGACCACCGACCAACTGGTCAGGCTGGCCGACGACGTCAGCTCGGTGCAGCCCACGCGTGAAGTGGACATGCTGCTCAGCTCGGGTGAGCGCATCACCATGTCCCTCCTGTGCATGGCCCTGGCCGAGCTCGGGGTCGAGGCGACCTCGTACACGGGGAGCCAGGCCGGCATCATCACCGACGCCGTCCACACCCGGGCGAAGATCATCGAGATCCGGGCCGACCGGCTGCAGGCCACCCTCGACGGCGGGGGTGTCCCGGTGGTCGCCGGCTTCCAGGGTGTGTCGATCGACCGCGACGTGACCACGCTCGGCCGCGGGGGCTCGGACACCACGGCGGTGGCGCTGGCCGCCGTGCTGGACGCCGAGGTGTGCGAGATCTACACCGACGTCCCGGGGGTGTTCAGTGCCGATCCGCGGATCGTGCCCGAGGCGCACAAGCTGACCCGGGTGAGCTACGAGGAGATGCTGGAGATGGCGGCCACCGGTGGGCGCGTGCTGATGCTCCGCTCGGTCGAATTCGCGCGGAACCATGGCGTGCGGCTGCACGTGCGATCGAGTTTCACCTGGGAGCCCGGGACATGGGTCGAAGAGGAGGATGTCACCATGGAGGACGCGATCGTCACGGCGGTCACTCACGATGTGACCGAGGCCAAGGTAACGGTGATCGGCGTCCCCGACCGGCCGGGCCTGGCGGCACGCCTCTTCAGGGCTCTCGCCGACCGGCACGTGAACGTGGACATGATCGTCCAGAACACGTCGACGGACGGGACGACCGACATCTCGTTCACCGTGCCCGGGTACGACCTGGCGGTGAGCACCGAAGTGTGCGAGAGCCTGGCGCCCGAACTGGGCGCAACCGGGGTGACGAGCGACGCCGACGTCGCCCGCGTCTCACTGGTGGGCGCCGGGATGAAGACGCACCCGGGTGTGACCGCACTGACGTTCGAGACACTGGCGGCCACCGGCATCAACATCGAGATGATCTCGACCTCGTCGATACGCATCTCGTGCATGGTGCGGGCGTCGGCGGCCGAGGACGCGGTCCGTGCCCTGCACGCCGCGTTCGACCTCGGCTCCTGAGGCCAGACCTCCCGTCACCGGTCCCGCCGTCGGATGGGCCGAGGCGCTGACCCGGAACGGCGGGCCCCGGCCCGCCGGCGTGACCGAGGACCCACCCGGGCCGCCATAGACTGGGGGCATGCGCGTCGCCGTCGTGGGTGCCACCGGACAGGTCGGCTCGGTCATGCGGACCGTGCTGGTCGAGCGCGCCTTCCCCGCCGACGAGGTGAGGCTGTTCGCGTCCTCGAGGTCGGCGGGTCGTGTGCTGCCGTTCGGCGACACCGAACTGGTGGTGGAGGACGCGGCGAGCGCTGACCTCACCGGTGTGGACATCGCGCTGTTCTCGAGCGGTGCCACCGCGTCGAAGGAACTGGCACCGAGGTTCGCGGGGGCGGGCGCGGTGGTCATCGACAACTCGTCGGCGTGGCGGATGGACCCCGGGGTCCCCCTGGTGGTCCCCGAGGTGAACGGCTCGACCCTGCACTCCATCACCAAGGGGATCGTGGCCAATCCCAACTGCACCACGATGGTGGCGATGCCGGTCCTCAAGCCGCTCCACGACGCGGCCGGCCTCCGCCGGCTGGTCGTCTCCACCTATCAGGCGGTGTCCGGCGCCGGCCTGGCCGGGGTGGAGGAGCTGGACACCCAGCTGGCGAAGACCGTGGACGGTGCCGCCGCCCTTACCTTCGACGGAGGAGCGGTGGACTATCCGGCGCCTCTCACGTTCCCCGATGTCATCGCCCACAACGTGATCCCGCTGGCCGGCGCCATCGTCGACGACGGCTCGGGCGACAGTTCCGAGGAGCGCAAATTCCAAGAGGAGAGCCGCAAGATCCTCGACATCCCCGAGCTCGACGTCATCTGCACCTGTGTCCGGGTCCCGGTGTTCACCGGGCATTCGCTGGCCATCGTGGCCGAATTCGACAGGGAGCTCAGCCCCGAGCGGGCGAGAGAGCTGCTGGGCGGGGCACCGGGAGTCGAGTTGTCCGAGGTGCCGACGCCGCTCCGTGCGACCGGGTCGGACCCGTCGCTGGTGGGACGAATCCGCAGGGCCGGCCACGACGGGCATGCAGTGGCCCTGTTCGTGAGCGGCGACAACCTCCGCAAGGGCGCCGCCCTCAACGCCGTGCAGATCGCCGAGGCCCTCGTGTCACTCGGCATCGTGTCCTGACCGCTCGGTCCCCGATCCACCGCGGAGCCGGCCGGGCTCGGCCACCCCGATCCACCACAGAGCCGGCCGGGCTCAGCCGGTACCGGGGCGCAACACGGCCACCCGCCTCGCCAGGTTGACGGCGTGGTCGCCGAAGCGCTCGTAGAACCGGGCGACCATGGCCAGCTCCACGGCCACCGGCAGTGGCATGGTCCCGGCCACCACCTCCATGGTGAGACTCACGTGGAGGTCGTCCATCTCGTCGTCGAGGTCGTCGACCAGCGCGGCCGCCGTCGGGAGCCGCTCGGCGTAGGCATCGGTGGTGGACCGCCACATGTGGATCGCCACCTCACCCATGCGCTCGATCAGCCCCCGGCTCCGGGCGGACAGCTCGGCTCCCAGCCCCCGTGCCGCCCGGCGGGCCACGTGCTCGGCCAGGTCGCCGTTCCGTTCGAGGTCGGGCAGCATCCTGATGACCGTGACCAGGAACCGGAGGTCCTCGGGCGAGGTGATCCCGGCCACGGTGAGCTGCTCGAGGGTCAGGGCCTCGATGTCGTGGTAGATGGTGTCGACCACCGTGTCCCGCTCGGCCAGTGCCTTGGCCGCCTCCCGGTCGCCGGAGAGCAGCGCGTCGGTGGCGCCGGACACACCCTCACCGACGAGGGCGAACAGTTGGAGGACCTTGCGGTCGATCTGTTCGAGGGGGCCGTCCTGCACGCGGCCACCGTACCCGGACCCGGCGACCTCCTGTCGGCTGCGTCAGTCGGGCTCGGCCGGGCCCGCACCTTCCTTCCACTCCAGGTCGTCGCCCACGATGACACGGGGGCCCGAACCCCATGACAGGTAGCGCCACGACCAGTTCACGAGGACGATGATCTTGTTGCGGAAGCCGATGAGATAGAGGATGTGGAGGCCCAGCCAGGCCAACCACCCGAGGGTCCCGCGCACGACGAGCCCCTGCGGGAACTGGGTCACCGCTGCCCGACGGCCGATGGTCGCCATGATGCCCTTGTCCCGGTAGGTGAAGGGCCGGAGGGGGCGGCCCTCGACCTGGTTGACGATCTGCTCGGCCGCGTGCTTGCCCGATTGGATCGCCACCTGGGCCAGCTGGGGGCAGATGTCACCGTGCTCGGAAGCACCCGGCCGCCAGGGTACGGCGGCGGCGTCGCCGATGGCGAAGGCGCCGGGCCGGCCCTTGATGGCCAGCTCGTCGGTCACGGCGAGGCGTCCGTTCGGGCCCGCCTCGGCGCCCAGCCTCGAAGCGATGGTGTCCTCGACGGTGACGCCCCCCGCCCACACGACGGTCTTCGTCAGGATTTCGGTCCCGTCGTCCAGTCGGACGCACGACCCGTCGACGGACTGGACCATGCGACCCAGCACCAGCTCCACCCCCCGACCCTCGAGCGTGTGGGCGGCGTAGCTGCTGGCCGAGGGCTTGAACGGCGTGAGCAGCCGGTCGAGGCCGTCGACCAGGATGATCCGACCGTCCCGACGGGCGAAGCCGAAGCCGTCGTGCCGGACGGCGACGTCGAGGAGCTCGGCCAGCGCCCCCGCCACCTCGACCCCGGTCGGCCCACCCCCGACCACGACGAAATTGAGGAACCCCTCGGCCACCGCCGAGGGGTTCGAGTCGGCGTCCTCGAGGCGGCGCAGCACGTGGTCCCGCAGGGTCCGGGCGTCGGTGAGGGTGTAGAGGGGGAACGTGAACTCCGACGCTCCCGGGATGCCGAAGAATCGGGCGGTGGCCCCGCTGGCGACGATCACCGAGTCGAACGGCAGGGGCTCGCCGTCCTGGAGCAGGACGAGGTGCCGCTCCCAGTCGACTGCGGTCACCGTGGCGAACCGGAACGTCACGTTGTCGGCCCGGCCGAAGATGGCCCGGATCGGGTAGGCGACGTCGCCCGAGTCGAGGCCGGCGGTGGCCACCTCGTAGAGCAGCGGTTGGAAGGTGTGGAAATTCCGCTGGTCGACGATGGTCACGTCCACCGGCTTGCCGATGAGGGACCGGGCCGCCGACAGGCCGCCGAAACCGGCCCCGACGACCACCACCCGATGCATGGGCCAATGCTGGCACACCGGTCGGGGTCCGGGCGCGGCCCTTCCCACCAGGGTTTGTCCGCCGGGGGTCCGGGCGTCCCCCAGCCATGGCACACCCCCTCGGTACGCTGGCCGCAGGGGCCACGGCCCGACCCGCGGCTGACCCGCCGCCGACCCGCGGCCCGAAGAGGGTGTTTGGACTCGAGGAGGACTCGTCATGATCACCGGACTCATCGTTGGGCTGCTCGTCGGCGCCGTGCTCGGCGTCGTGGTGGGCCTGCTGGCCCGGTCCAGCCAGGTCACGGCAGCCCGGACGGCCGAGGCCCGCCTCGGCGACGCCTTGGACCGGAGCGACATCCTGACCAGGGAGGTCCAGGACCTCCAGGCCGCGCTGGCCGAGGAGCAGCGCCGGGTGAACACGCTCGAGGCGTCCGCCGCCCGGCTGACCACCGAGCTCGCCCACGAGCGCCAGGCAGCCGAGCAACGGGCGGCCGCGTTCGAAGACACCCGCGCCCAGCTGACCGGCGAGTTCGCCCGTCTCTCCCATGTGGCCTTGCAGCAGAACAACGAGCAGTTCCTCCAGCTCGCCGACACCAAGCTCAAGGAGACCCGTCAGGCTGCGGACGGTGAGTTGGCCAAGCGGCAGGAGGCGATCGAGCAACTGCTGAAGCCGATCGGTGAGCAGCTCGGCAAGTACGAGGTGGGGATGCAACGACTCGAGGTGGAGCGCCAGCGGGCCTACACCGGGTTGACGGAGCAGATGAAACACCTCTCCACCTCGCACGACCAGCTCCAGAAGGAGACCCGCAACCTCGTCACCGCTCTCCGCTCCCCCCAGACCCGCGGCCGCTGGGGCGAGTTGCAGCTGCGGCGGGTGGTGGAGATGGCCGGCATGCTCGAGCACTGCGACTTCGACGAGCAGGTGACGTCCGATGCCGACTCCGGCCGGATGCGCCCCGACATGGTGGTCCACCTTCCCGGTGGGAAGAACGTGGCGGTCGACGCCAAGGTGCCGATGCAGGCGTTCCTCGACGCCAACGAGGCGGATGACGAGTCGGTGCGCCGGAGCCATCTCGCCAGTCACGGGCGGCAGATGAAGGCCCACGTGGACGCCCTGTCGAAGAAGGAGTACTGGAAGCGTGTCGACCCGTCGCCCGAGTTCGTGGTGGCCTTCATCCCCGGGGACCCGCTTCTGACCGCGGCGCTCGAGCACGAGCCCGGGCTCATGGAGTACGCCGTGGCCAACCATGTGCTGCTGGCGACGCCGACGTCGTTGATCGCACTGCTCCGCGCCGTCGCCTACGGCTGGCAGCAGGACGCGCTGGCGGAGAACGCGCGCGAGGTGCAACTGCTCGGCGCCGAGCTCTACCAACGGCTCTCGGTCCTCGGCGACCACTTCGCCGGTGTGGGCAAGGGCCTCAACGGCGCGGTGTCCGCGTACAACAAGGCGATCGGCTCCCTGGAGGGCAGGGTCCTCGTCACGGCCCGTCGGTTCGTGGAGATGGGCGTGGTCGGCGCGGGGGAGAAGGAGCTGACCCATCCCGGCCCCGTCGAAGCGACGACGAGGGCACTGCAGGCTCCCGAACTGACCGCTCCGACGTTGGCGCTCCCCCTCCTCGACGGCCCGGTGGAGGTCACCGAGCTGTTGGCGACCGGCTCGACGGACGAGTGAGTCACCGGGTCCCGACCGGCCCCACACCGGAAGAATCCGCTCCCGGGCACTGCTTGTACCTTAGGGTTTGGTTAGAAGATTGAGCATTTGGTGCGTTCTCAGTTCATTCCAAGCTCGCACGGGTAATAGTTGACCGTCATGGTGCGTGCAGCTGGCGCTGTGGCCCGGTGCGAACACGCTCGAACGAGAGGAAAGTGGACGTGGACATTCTGGTACTCGGGGGCGACGGCTACCTCGGTTGGCCGACGGCGCTGTATCTTTCGCGTCGCGGGCACCGGGTCGGTGTCGTCGACAACTTCGCCAGGCGCGGCTACGACTTCGAGATGGGTGTCGAGAGCCTCGTGCCCATCGTCAGCCTGCAGCAACGGGTCCGACGCTGGCAGGAGATCTCGGGACTGTCGATCGAGTTGTTCGTCGGCGACCTGACCGACGCGACCTTCGTGGACGAGACGCTCGACGCGTTCGAGCCCGAGGCCGTGGTCCACTTCGCGGAGCAACGTTCGGCGCCGTACTCCATGATCGACCGGCAGCATGCCGTCTACACCCAGATGAACAACGTGGCCGGCACGCTGAACCTGCTCTACGCCATCGCCGAAAAGAACCGCGACATCCATCTGGTGAAGCTGGGCACGATGGGCGAGTACGGGACCCCCAACATCGACATCGAAGAGGGATTCATCGAGATCACCCACAAGGGCCGGACCGACGTGATGCCCTACCCGAAACAGCCCGGGTCCTTCTACCACCTCTCCAAGGTGCACGACAGCGCCAACATCATGTTCGCCTGTCGCATCTGGGGCATCCGTGCGACCGATCTGAACCAGGGCATCGTCTACGGACACGACACGGAGGAGACCGTGCTGCACCCCGAGCTCGCCACCCGGTTCGACTACGACGGCGTGTTCGGGACCGTTCTCAACCGGTTCTGCGTCCAGGCGGTCACCGGCCATCCGCTGACCGTCTACGGGTCGGGTGGCCAGACCCGCGGGATGCTGAACATCCTCGACACGTTGGCCTGTGTCGAGCTGGCGGTCGAGCACCCCGCCGACCGTGGTGAGTTCCGGGTGTTCAATCAGTTCACCGAGTCCTTCTCCGTCAACGAGATGGCCGCCATGGTGGCCGACGAGTTCGCCGGCGACGCCGTGATCGACCACTCGCCCGACCCCCGGGTGGAGAAGGAGGACCACTACTACCGGGCCGCCCACACCAAGCTGCTCGACCTGGGTCTGGTACCCCATCTCCTGACCTCGCCCGTCCTGCAGTCCATCCTGGCCGTGTCGGACAAGTACAAGTCGAACGTGGATGTCGCCGCCATCCGCCCCACGGTCGAGTGGAGGCGCACGGCGAGCGACCTCCTGACCGCCGGGTCCCTCAGGAATCCGACGTCGAACGGCAAGGGTGACCTCACGCTGACGGAATCGTCGCTGGACTGACGGCGGCGGACCGGGCCGCACGGTGGTGAGGTCGCCGCCTGCCGGGCCGCTGGCGGCACTATCGTCGTCGGGATGCCGATGGCCCGACGACGACGGAGTCGGAGCCGTTCGGTCGCCCGGCGTTCATGGGGGCGGACCCTCTTGTGGGTCGTCCTGGTCGTCTTCGGAGCGGTGGTGGTGATCGGCTCGTTGGCCGAGGTCAACGCCCAGTCCGGCGCCTACCGGGCCTCGACCAACCGCGGCTATGCCGCGCTGGCGACACGGGTCGTCGACGCCTCCAACGCGACGGGTGCCCAGCTCGGCGAACTGATGGACGAGGCACCCAACCTGACCAACGACCCGCTGCCCGACACCGTCGGGAGGACGGCTCGGGCCGAGATCCAACAGGGACTCGACCAGGCGGTGAGCGCGGCCGACCAGCAGGCGTCGCAGGCGACCGGCCTGGTCCCCCCTGACCCCACCGGGAACGTGAGCAGCGGCATCATCGCGGTGATGGCCACCCGGGCCGCCGCCGCTGCCGACCTGCGGACGGCCATCGACCAACTGCTCGGGATGTCACCGCTGCCCGTCGCCGGAGCGCCACCGTCACCCACCTCGACGGCGGCGGTCCCGCTCCAGTCCCCCGAGGCCACGGCGAGGGCGATGGGAGCGGTCGGGCGAATGCTCCAGGGAGCGGACCTCGCATACCGGGCCGTCGCCGCGACGGCCCGGCGCCAACCGGGGCCCATCCGTCTGCCCCGGTCGGTATGGGTCACCTCGCCGGTGGCCGAGGCCCCGCTCGGGGCGGCCCGGCTCGCCGCGTACGCCCCCATCCTGGCCGAGTCGCAGGCGCTGGTGCCGTTCCACCAGCTGGTGATCACCGCGGTCGGCCTCTCACCCCCGGCGGTGGCCTCGGGCGGTCCCGGCACCATCGGCGTGGGCTGTGCCAAGTACGCCCAGTCGACGGCGCCGGGCGGCCAGCCCAGCGTGCTCCCGCCGACCTCCACGGTCGGCGTGGACCTGACCGTCACCAACTGCGGGACGGTCGACGAATCGGGCGTCCGGGTGACCGAGACGTTGGCCCTCGCCGATCCGGCCGGCACCGCCCCCCCGCCGGTGGGCGCACAGGGAGGCAGCGGCCATGTCGAGGTGTCGGTCCCCGCCGGATCGTCGGTGGCACCATCCCTCCCCCCGATGACCGTGGCCGGCGGCCACCGCTACACCCTCACCGTCTCGCTCGCCGCTCCGGTCAGCCAGCTGTCGAATCCGTTCGGATCCGCCGGCACCTCCCAGGCGTTCCTGCTGCAGATCACCGGGTGACGGGGAGGACCCCGGGCCGGGCCTCCCGTCCCTGGACGGGGTGACCCGGTGGCCACCGGTCGCGGCCGGTTGGTCAGGTCCGAGGGGTCTGGAACTAGGATTGGCCCGACAGGACCAGAGACGACAGAAGGGTCTGACCCGTGGCCGAGAGCATCACGATCACCGACAACCGCACCGGCGAGTCTCTCGAGATCCCGTTCGAGAACGGGGGCATCTCCGCCGCCCAGTGGGGGAAGCTGTTGCCGGGCGTGTGGTTCTACGACCCGGGGTTCGTCTCCACCGCGGCGTGCGAGAGCGCGGTCACCTATCTGGACGGCGAGGAGGGGATCCTCCGGTACCGGGGGTACCCCATCGAGCAGCTGGCCGAGAGCTCGACCTACCTCGAGGTGGCCTATCTGCTGTTGAACGGCGAGCTCCCCACCGCCGATCAGTTCGAGACCTGGGAACGGGAGATCACCCTGCATACGTTCATCCACGAGAACGTGCGCAAGCGGTTCCTCGAGGGCTTCCACTACGACGCCCACCCGATGGGCATGCTGGTATCGGCGGTGGCCGCCCTCTCCACCTTCTATCTCGACGCCAAGGACATCTTCGACGTCGACTCGCGCAACAAGCAGATCATCCGGCTGATCGCCAAGATGCCGACCCTGGCGGCGGCCGCCCACCGCTTCAGTGTCGGTATGCCGTTCGTGTACCCAGACAACTCACTGCCGTTTACGTCCAACTTCCTCTCCATGATGTGGAAGATCGCCGAGCCGCGGTTCGACGCCGATCCCACCCTGGCGAGGGCCCTCGACATCCTGTTCATCCTCCATGCCGACCACGAGCAGAACTGCTCGACCACCGCCATGCGGGTCGTCGGCTCGTCCCACGCCGACCCGTACTCGGCCACCGCCGCCGCCGCCGCCGCGCTGTACGGTCCACGTCACGGGGGGGCGAACGAGGCGGTGATCCGCATGCTCACCGAAATCGGCTCCATCGACAACGTGGAGCCCTTCATCCGTTCGGTCAAGGAGGGTTCCGGGGGCCGGCTCCAGGGCTTCGGCCACCGTGTCTACAAGAGCTACGACCCCCGGGCGACCATCATCAAGAAGACCGCCGACGAGGTGTTCTCGGTCACCGGCAAGAACCCCCTGCTCGACATCGCCCTCAAGCTCGAGGAGATCGCTCTCTCCGACGATTACTTCGTCTCCCGCAAGCTCTATCCCAACGTGGACTTCTACTCGGGCCTCATCTACCAGGCCATGGGCTTCCCGCTCGAGATGTTCCCGGTCCTGTTCGCCATCCCGCGGACGGCGGGCTGGCTGGCCCACTGGCAGGAGATGCTCGACCAGGACTCGAAGATCGCCCGTCCCCGTCAGCTGTACATCGGGGACGGCTCACGCGATTACGTCCCTATCGGCTCACGCTAGTGCTGGCGGGGGGCCCGGAACCCCGGGCCCTCTCGGTCAGCCGCCGGGCCGCCGGGGCACCTTGCGCATCAGGCCTTCTTGGACGAGCGAGACCACCAGCTTGCCCTCCCTCGTGAACAGGAAGCCGCGGGCCAACCCGCGGGCGCCGTCCGCCGTGGGGCTGTCCATGTCGTAGAGCAGCCACTCGTCCGCCCGGAACGGGCGGTGGAACCACATGCAGTGGTCGAGGCTGGCGCCCATGAAGTCGGCGTCGTCCCAGGTCACGTTGTGGGGGGCGAGCATGGTGTCGAAGAGGGACATGTCCGAGGCGTAGGCGGCGATGCAGGAGTGGAGGAGGGGGTCGTCACCGAGGGTGCCGTCGGCCCTGATCCAGAGGCGCTGGATGGGGTCGAGGTTGTCGTGCTGCATCCAGGGCAGCTCGCCGATGTGACGCTGGTCGATGGGGTGGGGCCGGGCGAACCAGTCGGCC
>CAZNLF010000020.1:0-20808 GCA_964573595.1 uncultured Acidimicrobiaceae bacterium
CGGTGCTGTACGTGTACCCGGGGGAGACCGTGCAACGCCTCGCCGGCATCACCGCTTTCGAGATCGGCCACGAGGTCGACGCCGCCGCCGTCGAGCCCCAGGGTGGAGAGGCCCAGATCGAGAACATCCTCGGCATGCATCCGGCCAGCTGGGCCCCCGACTGTGACTGCGCGGAGCAGGGGTTCCTCTCTGGCTGGTACGCCGCCGCCTTCTCCAACTACTGGTCGCCGGGAGTCGGCGACTGGAGCGCACTGGCGCCGGAACCGGCAGGGGCCGTGTTGGCGGCGGTCGAGCCCTGGCTGAATCCGTCCATCTCCTGATCCGATCCCGTGAGGCGACCCATCATTCACACGCTGTTAGCGTCGCGAGCGCCTGACCGTGCGGGAGCATGCCGGCCCGCCGGTGCCAGGGAAGACCAACCATGACCCGCGTAGCCCTCCTCCCGAGCGCGTACCCGCCATCACTGGGCGGAGTCGAGGAGCTGACGCGCCATCTGGCGCTCGCCCTGGCGGACGCGGGCGACCAGGTGGAGGTCTGGACCTGCCATCCCGACGACACCGCGGCCGAGACGGTGGAGGTCCGTGACGGGTTGGTGGTCCGCCGCCTGCCCATGCCACTCCCGGCGGCCCACTTCGGGTCGCTCCTCCGTGCGGCCACGGGAGGCCCGCGCACCCTGTTCGCCATGCGCAATGCCGTCGATGCCTTCCGACCCGATGTCCTGCATGTGCAGTGCTTCGGCGCCAACGGTGCCTACGCCACCGCCCTCTCGCGGCTCACCGGCGTCCCCCTGGTGATCACCCTGCAGGGCGAGACGATGATGGACGACGCGGACGTGTTCGAGGAGTCGAGGTCACTCCGGGCAGCCCTGCGGATGGGGATCAGGAGGGCCGCCGCGGTGACCGCATGCTCGAGGTTCACGCTGGTCGACGCGGAAGAGCGATTCGGTCTCGGGTCCGGCGAGGGTCAGGTCATCCCCAACGGCGTCGAGCTGGGGCCCGCCGCCAGCGGTGCTCAGGCCGGCACCGTCGGCGCCGCTGCGACCGCCCGACCGCCGTTCGTCCCGGTCGCGGAGGACCCCGGGCGCCCCTACATCCTCGCCCTCGGGCGGGTCGTGCCGAAGAAGGGGTTCGATCTGCTCCTGTCGGCCTACGCCGCGGTCAGCGAGGACCGGCGTCACGCCGACCTGGTCGTCGCTGGTGCCGGCCCGGCACTCGACGATCTCGAGCGACTGGCCGACGGTCTCGGGGTGGGGCGACAGGTCCACTTCGTGGGAAGGCTCTCCCGTGAAGAGGTGGCTGCGGCCATGTCGGGGGCCACCCTGTTCGTCATGCCCAGTCGTCTCGAGCCGTTCGGAATCGTCGTACTCGAGGCCTGGCGGGCCGGGGTGCCCGTGGTGGCGACCACCCGCGGCGGGGCACCCGAGTTCGTCGAGGACGGCAAGACGGGGGTCCTGGTCGACCCCTTCGACACCCCGGCATTCGCCGCGGCGCTCGACTCCCTGCTCGCCGACCCCGATCGGCGGGAGGCCATCGGACGCGCCGGGGCCGAGCGCGTGCGGGCCTTCGCCTGGAGCACCATCGCCGAGGAGTACCGCCGGCTGTACTCGTCGGTGTCCGGCGTCGCGGCGGTGGGAGCCGACCGTCAGGTCGGGGGCAGCGGAAGCAGGGCCGACCGGGGCGGGGTGCCCGCATGAGCACGGTGTTCCGACCCGACGGGCCGGGGCCGGTGCCGGTGCCGGTGGTGGGAGGTCCGGCGACGGCCTCCGCGTCGGTGTGGCAGGACGCCGTCCGGACGGCCACCGAGTTGCTCGGCGGTGCCCTGGGCGGTCCCGGCCCGGTCGCACCACACGCGGACCCGACCCTCAGGATCGGGGTCGACCTGGTCGACGTGGAGGAGGTGGCCCGATCGGTCGAGCAGTTCGGGGACCGCTACGTGCGCCGGATCTTCACGGACCACGAGGTCTCCTGTTGTCGGACGGACGGCCGGATGGGTCCGACCGGACCCGGCGACGCCGGCCTCGACTACTCCTACGAGTCGCTGGCGGCGAGGTTCGCGGCGAAGGAGGCGACCATCAAGGTCCTCCGCCCCGAAGGTCCCAGGCCGGAGTGGCGTAGCATCGAGGTGCACCGGGCAGCCAGCGGTTGGTGCGAGCTTCGCCTCTCCGGGCTGGCCGCGGCACTGGCTGACCGGGCAGGCATCGACCAGTTGGCGGTGAGCATGACCCACGAGGCTTCGATGGGGGCCGCAGTGGTGGTGGCCACCGGCGGTCTGGTGGCCGGCCACGACGACCGACGAGGAAGGGGCGGGTCACACCCCCCGAACGTGACAGGAGAAGAGTGAAGATGGACGAGACGATCCGATCGGTCCTGGCCGAGCACGGCCGGCTGGCGGTGGATGTCAGCGCTATCGACGACAGCACGGATCTGTTCGCTTCGGGCATGACGTCTCATGCCAGTGTGAACGTCATGCTCGCCCTCGAGGACGCCTTCGACATCGAGTTCTCGGAGAACATGCTGAAGAAGTCGACGTTCGAGTCGATCGCCGCCATCCGGGCCGGAGTGCTCGAGATGACGGCCTCGTGAGGCGCTGCGACCGGAGGCGGCCGACACCGGGCGGAGCCGGGCGGTGAGCAGCGTCGTCTCGGACGCGACGGTGGTCGCCGAAGCGGGCGGGGTCGCCCGCCAGATGGCCGACATCGGCAAGCGGGTTGCGGGTCCGGCCGCCGCCGAGGTCGATGAGCTGTCCCGCTTCCCCTCGGAGGCCATCGGTGCACTCCGGGCCGAGGGCCTCCTGACCGCCTTGGTCCCGCGTCCGCTCGGCGGGCTCGGCGCATCGATCCCCGAGTTATCGGAGGGATTGGCGTCGCTCGGCCGTCACTGCGCGTCCGCCGCAATGGTCGCCGCCATGCACCACATCCAGGTTGCCTGCCTGGTCCGTCACGGGCGGAACGACCATCTGCGCGCCTTCCTCGCCGAGGCGGTGGAGCACCAGTACCTGCTGGCGTCGGCCACCACCGAGGTGGGGACGGGCGGGGACGTGCGGAGCAGCGTCTGCGCGGTCGACGTGGACGGGGGCGCCTTCCATGTGCACAAGGAGGCACCGGTGATCTCCTACGGCAGCTTCGCTGACGCGGTCCTGGTCACCGCCCGCCGGTCCGCAGACAGCCCCGAGAGTGACCAGGTCCTGGTGGTGTGCCGCCCACCCGGCCTCCGTCTCGAGCAGGTGGGGGAGTGGAACGCCCTCGGATTCCGTGGGACGTGCAGCACGGGCTTCGTGCTCGACGCCACCGGGGATGCCCGTTCCGTCCTCGACGACCCCTACAGCGACATCTCGACACGGACCATGCTGCCGGTGGCCCACATCCTGTGGAGCTCGCTCTGGCTCGGCATCGCCACCGCGGCCGTCGACCGGGCCAGGCGGTTCGTGCAGGCCGAGGCCCGCCGGCGCCCGGGCACCACGCCGGCTGCGGCGATGCGCCTGGCGGACGCTGCGGCCCTCCACCAGCAGTTCAGTGACCTCGTCCGGAGCGCAGCCCTGCGTTACCAGGAGGTGGAGGACGACCCCGAGGCCGCCTCGTCCCTCGGCTTCGCCATCGCCATGAACTCGCTCAAGGTGTCGGCGTCCACGCTCGTGGTCGACGTGGTCCGGGAGTGCATGGTGATCGTCGGCCTCTCCTCCTACCGCCTCGACGGTCCTTACAGCCTCGGACGTCACCTGCGGGACGCAATGGGTGCCTCGCTGATGGTCAACAACGACCGGATCATGACCAACAACGCCCAGCTCCTCCTCGTGCACCGGGGGGAGTGACCGGTGGGGGACGACGTGGGCAGCACCGGCGGCCTCTCCGCGCCCGCGGGAGCCGGCCGGGGTGCCGCTCCCTCAGGTGCTCGCTCAGGGGCTCGCCCAGGTGCTCCTGCAGGTGCTGCGCCCGGCCACGACGAGGAGCCCTGGGCGTCCTTCCGCCAGGTCCTCTTGTCCGAAGGGCTTCTGGTGCCCACCGGTGTCGACGGCATCTACGGTCGATCATCCACCTACGAGTCGGTGGTCGAGGCCGTCGATCGCCTCGTCCTCCGGGTCGGGGCCGACCAGGAGGCCACGTCGGTCCGGTTCCCCCCGGTGATGCCCTGGAGCGTCTTCGAGGGCAACGGATACCTCGAGTCCTTTCCCGACCAGATGGGTTCGGTCCAGACCTTCCGGGGCGACGAGAGGGCCCACGCCGAGCTGCTCCGACGGGTCGAGGCCGAGGAGGACCGCGGACCCCTGCTGGCCACGACCGACCTGGTGCTCTGCCCGGCCGTCTGCCATCCCCTCTATCCGACGATGAGCGGCGTCCTGCCCGAGGGCGGTCGCCATTTCGAGGTCTACGGCTTCTGCTTCCGCCACGAGCCGAGCACCGACCCCTTCCGGATGCAGGCCTTCCGGCAGCACGACTACGTCTATCTGGGGACACCGGAGGGGGCCCGGGCCCATCGTGACCTGTGGACGGCCCGGGGCCTCGAGGTGATGGCCGGGCTCGGCCTCGAGGTGGAGGCGGTGGTGGCCAACGATCCGTTCTTCGGGCGGACGGGGCGGATGCTCGCCGCCAACCAGCGAATGGACAAGCTGAAGCTCGAGATCGTCACGCCGGTCTTCGCCGCCGGGCGACCGACGGCCATCTGCTCGTCGAACTGCCATCTGGACCATTTCGCCCAGTCGTTCGGGATCGAATCAGCCGACGGCGAGGTGGCCCACACGGCCTGTTTCGGGTTCGGGGTCGACCGGATCACCCTGGCGCTCCTCGACCGCCACGGCCCACGTCCCGAGGCCTGGCCCGCAGCGGTCAGGGCCGGGCTGTGGGCCTGAGCACACCAGGCCGCCATCGGTGACCGTCGACCTGTTGGGCCTGACCGCCGACGGGTACCGGCCGCACGCCCTGCACGCGACCGAGCGGACCTGGACGGAGACCAACTGCTACGTCGACGTGTGGATCGAGGTCCTGCACGCCCTGGGGCTCGATCCGCTGGCCGCCGGGGCCTTCACGCTGAGCGCCGACTTCGAAGGGGACCAGTGGACCTTCTTCAAATTTCCCCCCGAGGACCTGCGTGCGCTGTTCGGCCTCGAGGTCTTCGAGATGAACGTGTGGCGGCCGGTCGTCGACCACGTGGCCGAACAGCTCGAATTCGGCCGGCTCTGCACCGTCGAGGCGGACTCGTGGTTCCTGCCGGACACCCGGGGGGTCTCGTACCGGACGGACCATGCGAAGAGCACGATCGTGCCCCAGATGCTCGATCGCCGGGGTCGCCGGCTCGGCTACTTCCACAACTCGGGGTACTTCGAGCTCGAGGGGGACGACTTCGACGGGACCTTCCGCCTCGGCGGGCACGATGAGCCGGGTTCGCTCCCCCCGTACATGGAGGTCGTCCGCCTCGACCGGGTCCGGCGGGCCGACCCGGACCTGGTGCCCCGCGCCGTCGCCCTCACCGCGGACCACCTGGACCGCCGCCCCTCGGACAACCCGGTGTCCAGGCTGGGTGCACGGCTCGACCGGGATCTTCCGTGGCTGGCCGACCAGGGCCTCGAGACGTTCCATCTCTACTCCTTCGGGACGCTCCGCCAGTGCGGTGCCAGTGCCGAGCTGGCCTCCTCGTTCGTGGCCTGGCTGAACCGGTTCGACCGGCCGGGGACCGAGTCCGCCGCACAGGACTTCGACGACCTCGCCGGCGCGGCCAAGACCCTGCAGTTCGCCCTGGCCAGGGTGATCCGCGGCCGTAAGGTCGATCTGAGGCCGATTCTCGAGCCGATGGAGCAGAGCTGGGCGAGGGCGATGGAGACGCTCGTCCGGGTCTACGGGCGCTGACCGACCGGGCCCCGACCGTCGGTCGGTTTCGAGGTTTGGGCCTCCAGCCGCCGCCCGAAACGGTCGATGAACCGGTATGGAAGCCAGTCGGAACGGAGCCGGCCTCCGGTGGGCCCGACCGTCCCGGCCGCCGCGTCACGACGGCGGAGGTCGTCCGGCCGCGTCCGCCGACCGGTCCCGGGGGACCCGCCGGGCGCTCCCGGCGTCCGGTGATCGGCACCTGTCGGGCCGGGTCGGACCGGCCCGGAGCGGAACCAGGACCGGCGCCGGCACCGACGTGAACCGCCTGCGCGGAATCGGAAATTTGCCATGCGCCGCGGCGGACCGCTGCGGTAGTGTGCGTATCGGAACGCGGTAGCTGATGTCCGATTCCCCTGAACTCTCGACGCCTGGTGCGGCGGAACCACGGACATCCGGTGCAGAAAAGGGCAGGCTGGCAGGAATGGCGATTCTCGATCCTGAGTTGGAGGCGGTGCTCCAGGAGCAGCTGCCAATCCTCAGTGACCAGCGGTACCGCTCGTCTCATCCGGAAGGCCGGACGGGTGGAGCGGCCGTGGCCCGGCGGCACGGGCTGCGGCGCCTCATGTCGGCCGACGTCGTGGGACTGGCCTTCGCCGCGCTCCTCGGGCCGCTGTTCGTCTCACTCCTCTCCAACAACCCGGACAGCAGCGCCGGGCACAGCTGGCGCGTCTACGTCTTCAACCTGGCGGTCATCCCCCTGTTCATCGGCGCATTCGCCCTCTACGGCCTGTATCGGGGGGTGACGAGGCGGATATCCAAGAGCGTGTTCTCGGACCTCCGCAACATCGTCCACGCGCTGATGATCGGCGGGTTCCTCTACGCCATCGTCGGCTACGTGGCCTGGCGGAAGTTCGGATTCGAGGAGCTGTCCGTCGCCAAGATCGTCTCCATGTGCGTGGTGGCCGTCATCACCGTGCCGCTGGCCAGGGTCATCGCCTACGCCCTGCTCGGCCGGGCGTCGATCGGCTCCGTACCGGTCATCGTGGTCGGGACGGGCAAGTTGGCCCAGACGGTGGCCAGCCATCTCCGGGCCCACTCGAGCGTCCAGTTCGTCGGCTTCGTCGACGACAACCCTCTCGGGCGGGGCGATGTCCTCGGCGAGCTCGAGGAGCTCCCCGAGCTGTGCCGTCGCTACAACGTGGCCCGGGTGGTGGTGTGCTTCTCACGGACCCACCCCGAGCGCACCACGGAAATGCTGAAGGGCCTGGCGGGCAGCGTGGGCGTGTCCATCGTCCCGCGCTACTACGAGTTGATCACCGCCCGGTCCCACGTCGAGGACCTCTCGGGCCTTCCGATGCTCGACATCGCCCCGGCGTCGCTGAGTGCCGGGGCCCGGTTCTTCAAGCGGTCCTTCGACATCGTGGTCTCGACGGTGATCCTGCTGGCCGGAGTTCCGTTCTTCCTGGTCGCCGCGGTGATGATCAAGGCCACCAGCTCGGGACCGGTCTTCTTCCGACAGGTGCGGACCGGGCGCAACGAGCAGCCGTTCTGGATGATGAAGTTCCGGACGATGTACGAGGACGCCGAGGCCCGCCGGCACGAGCTCGAGCATCTGAACGAGGTGGACGGGCCGCTGTTCAAGGTGCAGGACGACCCGCGGGTGACCCGGGTGGGCCGGTTCCTCCGCAAGACCAGCCTCGACGAATTCCCCCAGCTCATCAACGTCTGGAAGGGCGACATGTCGCTGGTCGGGCCCCGTCCGTTCGTGGTCTCCGAGGCCATGAAGATCGAAGGGTGGGCGCGCAAGCGCTTCGAGGCACGCCCGGGCATGACCGGCCTGTGGCAGGTGTCGGGCCGGAACGAACTGTCCCATCTCGAGCTCTGCCGGCTCGACTATCTCTACGTGGCGTCGTGGTCCTTCTGGTGGGACATGCAGATCCTCTGGCAGACCCCGACGACGATCTTCCGGGGGCGCGGCGCCTCCTGAGCCCCTCGCCGGACCGGGGCCCTTCAGACCTTCAGAGCAGTTGGGCCTCGTCGTGGACCACGGCCTGCAACCGCTGGCGGAAGCGTTCCGAGGAGAACTCGCGGGCGTGGTCGGTCAGTGCCACCGGATCCCAGGCGGATCCGGTCAGTCGCCGGATCCCCGCGGCGATGGCCGCCGGCTCGGGCTCGTCGAAGAACACGCCGGTGACGCCCTCCACCGTCGTGTCCAGGAATCCGCCCCACCGCAGCGCAGCGGTGGGCTTCCCGAAGCTCGCCGCCTCGAGGGGGGTCAGTCCGAAATCCTCGTAGGAGGCGGCGACGAGCCCCTCCGAATTGGCGTACAGCCACCGCAGCCCGGCGTCGCTGACCTCGCCGAGGACCTCGACGTTGCCGGGTGCGGACGCGGCGATGCGGTCGTGGAGGGGTCCGGCGCCCACCACCACCAGCCGGAGGTCGGGAAGGCCCTCGAACGCCGAGACCACTGACTCGACGTTCTTGTACGGCAACAGTCTCGACACGCAGAGCACGAAACCCGAGTCCAGGCCGGCGACGGGCTCGACCGGGCCGCGGTGGTCGACGTCGACAGCCGGGGGCACGACGTCGGCCCGGATGCCGTAGAGGTCGGCCACCCGCTGTCTCACCGCGGTGGAATTGACCAGGTACCGGTCGGCCGACGCCGCCGCACGCCGGTCCCAGTTCCGGAGCATCGGCTTCATGAGCGATAGGGCGGCCGCCGACCAGCCGGCGGACCCCGCCAGGTATCGGTCGGTCTGGTAGAGCCATCGGGCCGGGGTGTGGCAGTACACGACCTTCCGGCCGGTGACCGCCGCCCCGTGGGCCCAGCCGCTCGACGAGCACACGGCGACGTCGGCCTCCACCCGGAGCCTCGAGAAGGACGGTGCGAGGAGGGGGAGGGCGAGCCGGTGGTGCTCGCGCAGCACCTTCAGGTGGTCGACCGGCAGGGTCCGGACATCGAGGGCGGCGAACTCGTGGAAGGTGCCGTCGGGATCGTACAGCGAGGTGAACACCGGCGCCCCCGGAAACGCCTCGGCCAACGAGAGCACCACCCGCTCGGCACCGCCCCGCTGGGTCAGGTAGTCGTGGACCAGGGCGACGGGACGGTCGGCGCTCACGGCACGGTGCCGGCCGGGGCCGGCGCGGCGGACGATCGGGCCGCGCCCGGAGGTCCGGGGTTGGTCCCGGTGTCGACGTGGGACGGCACAGCGGCTCCCTCGGCTCCTCGCATGGTCGGCGGTGTCCATCGGGTCGTCAGCCGATCGAAGCGGGCCTGCGGCCCGGCCGATCGGGGTCCGGCCCTTCTCCGTCGAGCGTACGCGCTCGGCCGCCGTGGTTCGGCGACCGCCACCACCTGCCGGTCCCCTGGGGCCCGCGGGTCGCCGGATAGAATCCGCATGTTCACTTCCTCTTCGTCTGCACCGCCAATATCTGCCGGTCACCCATGGCAGCCGCACTCCTGACCAGACAGATCCAGTACCTCGCCGATCCGGTGGAGGTCTCTTCGGCAGGTGTGCTCGACGGGGGCAGGGCCGTGCCCGACGGAGTGCTCCAGGCCATGGCCCCCTACGGGATCGACCTCTCGGGTCATTCCAGCCAGTCGCTGACCACGCCGATGCTCCAGGGAAGTGACCTGATCATCGGGATGGGACGCCGGCACCTGCACGAGGCGGTGCTGCTGGACCCCCCGTGCTGGCCGCAGGCGTTCACCCTGAGGGAGCTGATCCGTCGGGGCGAAGAAGTCGGCACCCGTCGTCCCGATCAGGGCATCCGCTCGTGGATCGAGTCGGTCCAAGGGGACCGGACGCGAGCGTCCCTGGTCCACCGAGCGGTCGGGGACGAGATCGCCGACCCCTACGGGAGGTCACTCGACCACTACCGTTCCACGGCCGCCGAGCTGGACCAGCTCACGGCTCGACTGGCGGGCCTCCTGTGGCCGGACGAGGTGCGCCATCCGGCGTGAGATCAGCCGTGGTCGGGGTGGTGGCGCCGGCCGGTCGGGGCGTGCGGGGCCGAGCGCGGGGCGCGAACATGGTCACGTGGACGAGGGCTTCGTCATCAGAGAGTTGCCCGACGGCGGGAGCGAGTTCGTCCTCGACCAACCGGTACTCAGCTACATCCGTGTCGACGACCAGTCCAAATTCCAGTTCGGAGAGACCCAGCTGGCCATCGGGGCACCCTTCGTCCTCGTGATCGACGGCGTGACCCACCACCTGAACCCCCGTCGTTGGTCGGCGCTCGGGCCGGTGCTGGCCCTCTATCCCTCGACGGCGCGTTGGGTGTGGACCTCGGCCCGTGGCGAGCTGACCGCGGTGTTCGAGCGCGGTGACACCCTCACCGTCTCGCCGGACCCCACCCTCCGGGCATGGTCACTGGGGACGGTCTACTGTCTTCCGGCCGGACCGGTCTGAGCCGACCGCCGTTGTCGTCCCGGGCGTGCCGATTGGCCGGCGCCGGTGTGACTCAAGACCCGAGCAGCTCCGGGTGGCGGGAGGCGACCATCCGTCGCATGCCGTCCCTCCAGTCGACGGTGGTGGTCCCGACGAGCTCGTGCATCCTGGTGAGGTCGATCTGCACGCTGTCGATGGTGTCGGCTGTCGGGGCGAAACGGGCGGCGAGGCCGGTGAGGTCGGCGAAGTAGCCGCACCACTCCTCGATGCTCACCGCCTGGTCCCCGCCCCAATTGACGGTGGTGGCCGGGGTGGAGGCCGCGCCCAGCAGGCCCGGGACCATGGCGATGATGTCGTCCTCGTGCAATGGGTGGTAGACGCTGGGCGCGTCGATGTGGACAGGTATCTCACTGCCGTTGATCATCATCTCGAGGTGGATGGCCGGCCAGCCGCCCCGGTCGCCGTAGGGGACCGAGAGCCGGGCGATGGTGGTGGGGAGCGAGAACCGCTCGGCCGCCCAGCGCGCCGTCGCCTCGGCGGCGATCTTGCAGATGCTGTACGTGCGGAGGAACGGCCAGACGCCGTGGTTGTCCCCGAGCTGGTCCTCCTCGGCGAACACGTGGTGGCCGAGCGGCTTGTACACGCCGGTCGTCGAGCAGTGGACGAATGCCTTGGCGTTGCGGTGGTGCTCCATCAGCCACGCCAGTCCGCCGCTGTTGGCCCGCAGGTCGAGGTCCCAGTCGTTCGACTTCGCCACGGCGAAGTTGAGCACATAGTCGGCGTCGGCCGGGAGCGAGCCGACATCGCCGCTGGCCAGGTCGATGGGCACGCATCGGACGCCGGCCTCCTCGAGTCTGCCCCGGGCCGCCGCGTCGCGGAACCGGGCGCCGCCGACGACCCGGTTGTCACGGGCCAGCGCCGTCGCCACGGGCTCGGCCACCTGGCCGGTGACCCCGGTCACCACGATCGACTTGCCCTGAAGACTCACTGACGGCATGGACGGCTCCTTTGCTGCACTCTGTCTGCCTGCAGTCTGTGTCTGCCGGCACTCTGTGCGCGGATCGGGGCACGGCTGACCCGGCGCCGGGTGATCCTACCGACCACCGGCAACCCGTCCGGGACGGGGTCCACCGGACCCGGACCGGGCCGGCGGGCCGGGGCGGGCGCGGCGTCCGCTCGAGGGGGCGCGCCGGGGCGGGTGGTCAGCCGGCCAGGGGACCGGTGCCGACCGGGGGTGGGCGACAAATGCGGCAACAAGAGGGATTCCCCTGTGGACATTCCCGGCATCGGTGGGCCATACTGTCTGTTCCGCCCCCTTTTGTCCGGAAGGCCGCATTCCCCCAGGTCACCGGAGTTCATGCTGGGCGGTCTGACCAGTGATCCCAACCTTTGCTAGGAAGTGACGTTTCATGAGTGCCACCTGGCGCAAGCACGCAGCCTGCCGGGGCATCGACCCAGATGTGTTCTACCCAGTCTCCGACGAGGAGGCGGGCGAGGCCAAGACCGTCTGTGACCAGTGCGCAGTGCGAGAGGCCTGCCTCGAACACGCCCTGGCCAGTCGGGAGCGAGAGGGCATCTGGGGCGGGACCACCGAGCGTGAACGTCGTCGGATCCACCGTCAGCGTCGCAAGTCCGCCTGATCCTGCCCCGGCACCCGACCCCGCCGGTCGGCGGCGGGGCGCCGAGCCGAGGTGACCCACCCGTTCCCGGTCGAACCCGACGGCGGCCGAGCCGGCGCACGCGAGGTCTCCGACGAGCTCCGTGACCGGCTGCGGTCGACCCTGTCCTCCCACGTCCCGGCGGACGAACGGGAGGCGCTCTCCCTGGCGATCGTCGAGGTCGAGCTGGAGCGGCTGGTCCTACCCTTCGACCGCGGGTCCGATGCCACCCACGTGACCGCGTCGGCCGTCGTGGTGGGTGAGCGGGGGGTGGTGCTGCATCGCCACCGGTCGCTCCACCGCTGGCTGCAGCCCGGGGGCCACGTCGAACCGGGTGAGTCGCCGGCGCAGGCGGCGCTCCGCGAGAGCATCGAGGAGACCGGCCTGGCCGCCACCCACCCCGCTGCCGGCCCCACCTTCGTTCACGTGGACGTGCACGAGGCGGCCCGGGGCCACATCCACCTCGATATGCGGTACCTCCTCACGGCACCGGCCGACGACCCGGCGCCCGGCCCGGACGAGAGCCAGGACGTGGCCTGGTTCAGCTGGGACGCGGCCGACGACGTCGCCGACGAGTCGCTGGCGGGTGCCCTCCGGTCCGCCCGTAGTCTGATCGGGACGGCCGGGGGCGGCACAGCCCACCCGGAGTGAGAGAAGGGATGTGATGGCCGAGCCATTCGACACGTTGATACAGGTGCAGCTGCACGACACCACGCTTGACCAACTGCGCCACCGGATCGAGACCCTCCCGGAGCGGGCGGAGCTCCGCGAGCTCCAACGCCGTCAAGCGGTGGTCGCCGATGCCGTCTCGCAGGTGCAGTCGCAGGTTGACGCCCTGTCCGCCCGGCAGCGTGCTCTCGAGGAGCAGATCGCCTCGACCGCGAGGCGCCGCCACGAGATCGAGCACCGGATGGAGTCCGGTGACGTCTCCGCCTCCCGCGACCTCCTGGCCATGGACCAGGAGGTCCATCACCTCGAGGCCCGACAGGCCGTCTTCGAGGAGGAGGAGATCGCGTTGCTGGAGGAGGAGGAGCCCCTCGACGTGATCCTGGCCGAGCACAACCGCACGTCCGCCGCGCTGGTGGACGAAATAACCCGGCTGGGGGCCACCATCGCCGGAGCCGAGACGGAGATCCGGACCGCGGTGGTCATCGAGGAGGCCGAGCGAAAAGAGGTCGCCGCACGGTTGCCCGACGATCTGGCCGAGCGCTACGAGACCTTACGCTCCCGGCTGGGTGGGGTGGGTGCCGCCCGTCTCGTCGGGGACCACTGCGACGGATGCCACCTCACGCTGTCCTCGGTCGAGGTCGAGCGTATCCGGCGCTTGCGGCCGGAAGAGCCGGCGACGTGCCCCGAGTGTGACCGCATCCTGGTGCACTGAGCCAGTGCCCAACAGCCCTCGTGCCGGTCGGCCTCCCCTGGCCTCGAGCCGTTGCTGATCCTCGTCCGCCACGGCGAGTCGACGGCCAACGCCGCCGGTCTGCTGGTGGGACGCCTCGATGCGCCCCTGACCGAACGGGGCCTCGTGCAGGCGAAGAGTCTGGCCCCCGTGCTCGGGGACGTCACCCGGGTCATCTCCAGCCCGTTGGGCCGGGCCCGATCGACAGCTGAGGCCCTGGGCGTCGGGGTGCCGGTCGAGATCGACGATCGGTGGATCGAGGTCGACTACGGCGAGTTCGATGGCCAGCCGCTCGGATCCGTTCCCGCCGAGGTGTGGACCCGTTGGCGGTCGGACCCGGAGTTCCGGCCCGCTGGCGGGGAGTCGCTGGCGGAGGCCGGAGCCCGCGTGCGCTCGGCATGCGAGGAGCTGTTCGCCACCGACGGCGAAGGGGCTCGCGGTCCGGGTTCGGTGGTCGTGGTGAGCCACGTCTCGCCGATCAAGGCGGCCACGTGTTGGGCGCTGGGCCTGGGTGACCAGGGGGCCTGGCGGCTCTATCTGGCCACTGCCTCGGTGACCCGGATCGCCTGGGGGCCCGGCGGTCCCGTCCTCCGTCGGTTCAACGAGACACCCTGGTCCGGACCCGACTGACGCGAGGCAGGCTTGCGGTCACGTCGATGCGGCGGTGGCGATGCGGCGGTGGTGATGACCGCCGGTTCGGGCCGCAGCCGATCGGCCTGCGGCCCTCATCGCAACAGGACGGTGACGGTGTAGACCATCACCTGCTCCGCCTCGCCCGCGGAGCGGCCGGCCTCGGATCGGAGCGAGTGCCAGTTCTGCCATCCCGCCGCCTGGTCGAGCGACTCGAGGAGGACCGGGGCGCTGCGGCCGTGCGCCAGGATCTCCGGCCGCAGGGACACCAACAACTGCTGGCGGAGCAGTGAGCGGAGATCGCCCAGAACGTCGTCCAGGTCCGACGTTCGGGCCAGAGTCGCGAGGAGCACCGGGGCGATCGCCTCGAACAGCTGTCGGCGCTGATGGCAGATCGCCCGGATGCGGAGGTCGACGGGGCCGCGAGGGGGGATCATGCCGATGAGGGATCGGCTTCGTGACGATCGCAACGCCGCGGCGGTGCGGAAGATGAGCGGTACGTCCTCGAAATGGTGGAACAGAAGCCGCACCGAGACCCCGGCCCGCTGGGCCACCTCCCGGGTCGACGGTTGCGGGTTGCCGGACTCGATCAGATCGATGGTCGCCTCGACGATGGCGATCCGGGTGCGGGCACCTCTGGCGGCCCGACCATCGTGTGGCGGGCCCGTGCCCCGCCGGGACCCTCCACCTGCCATCGGTCGCCCCTCTTCACCCTCACCCATCACCCTAGGTTCGAGGACAGCCGGTCCGATATGGGCAGGGAGGGTGAAACGCGGGGTGAATCGAGGGGTGAACCAGCGGGGTGGGACGCGGAGCGAACCGGCGGCTCAGGGGTGCAGCACCACCTTGATGGCGCCGGTACTCCGATCGCCGGCCACCCGGAACGCCTCGGTGGCGTCCTCCAACGGGAAGTGGTGGGTGACCACGGCATCGGGCAACTCGGGGACCGCGGCGAGCACCCGGGCCGCCTCCTCGAACTCCGAGATCCCGTGATGGTGACCATACGTGAAGGCAGGCACCAGGGTCACTTCCTTCATCTGGAACGCCAGGCCGACCGAGACCGGGTCCCAGAAGCTTCCCAGGACGGCGACCGTGCCGCCGGATCGGACCAGTCCTATCGCTCGGTCCATCGAGCCCTGGGTGCCGGCGGCCTCGAGGACGAGGTCGTAGTCCCTCCCGATGGCCGACGAGGCGCCGATCCGCTCACCGGCGGCGGCCCGGTTCGGCTGGTGTGCCGCCAGGTCGACCTCGGCGCCGAAAGATCGGGCGACGGCGACGGCGCACAACCCGATCGGTCCGCCACCGATGACCAGCACGCTGGCCCCGGCGACGAGGCCCGACCGGTTGATGCCGTGGAGAGCCACGGCGATGGGCTCGATCAGGTGCGCGTGTGCGAAGGTCGTCGGGTCATCGACGACCTTGGCGCAGCGCGGATCCACCCAGACCTCGTCGGCCAATCCCCCGTCGAGACTGACGCCGTACATGTTGGAGAGCGCGTCGGGGCACTGCTGGTCGTCGCCGGCGAGGCAGCGGGCACAGTGACCGCACGACAGGGCCGGCAGCACCGCCACCGTTGTCCCGTCGTCGAGCTGTCCACAGAACTCGTGTCCGAGCGTGACGGCAGAAGGGCCGAATGAGGCAAGCCGGAGGTCGGAGCCGCATATCCCCGAACTGCTCACCGACACCCGGACCCCTCGGGAGGTCGGCGGCGTGGTGGTGACCAAACGGATCCCGTCGGGGGTGCTGCGTACGCCTCGCATGACCGTCACTCCCCATTCCCGTCCTCGTCCGTCGGTGCCGGCTGGCAGCGACGGCGGTTCAGCGCGACTCCCGCGCCTCTTTGGCGTAGCGGGCGGCCAACTGCCGCGAGAAGCCCCAGGCCCTACCGATGTCGCCGATGGTCATGCCCTCCTCCAGGGCGGCGGCGGTGATGGCCAGGCGCGTCCGGTGGCGGCGGTGCTCGAATTCGTCGAGGGTGTCGGTGAGCTCCTGGCGCTGGACGTGGGCCCCGAGTGATCGCATCGCCGTCTGGATGTCCAGGCCCTGCTCGACGCGCTTGGCCATCCGGCGGTAGGAGGCCTCCTTGGCCCGGAGATCGGCGCGCAGCGCCTTGGCCGATTCCAGAAGCACCTCGATCTCCCGGAGTACCGCGTCGCGTGCGTCGTCCACAGCGGCAAGCCTATGCGGACGGACGACAAAAAAGGTAGTTGGCCTGGACTAACCCCGACCTGAGCGCACGCCTGGTTGCGCAATGTCGGTTGCGCAACCAACGTTGTCAAAATCGCTAAAGCCGGTGGACGCCCACGCCGAAGTTGAGTAGGTGCGACGGACCCATCGAGCTGAGGAGGCGACTGACAACGACCATTTCTGGTCACCGCACACCGTCGTCCTGCTGGTGGGCACCGGCCTCTGCTGCGGCCTGGCGGTGGCGACGCTCTCCCTGCACCTCGGCTTCCGACCGGTCCTGACGGGAAGTATGCGCCCGACCTACGGGCCCGGGGCCCTGCTCGTGACCAGACAGGTCCCGGTCCGAAATGTGCATCCCGGCATGATCGTGCTGTTCACCCCGCCGGGGGAGCACGTCGAGTTCGCCCACCGGATCGCGACGGTCAGCGGGCCAGCCTCTCAGCCGATCATCACCACCAAGGGGGACGCCAACCCGGCACCCGATCCCTGGCACGCCAGGCTGACCTCCGCCTCGATCTCCGAGGTGGTCGCCGAGGTGCCCGGGGTCGGACGGCTCATGGTGGGCATGCACGGCACCCTGCAGATCGCCCTCATCATCATGGGCGGCCTCCTCGCCGCCGTGGCCGGCTCCCGCTGGATCCTCGCTCCCCAGGGCCGGGCGGTCACGGCATGAGCTGTCACTTCCCGCACCGGGTGTAGCCAACCTGGGTCCGATGCCTCTCGCGAACCATCCGTATTCCCAGTCCTCCGACGTCCGTATCCCATCAATAGCCGTATCAACAGACAGAGCAAGGAGCATGCCATGAACGAACACCGTCACTCCCGATCCAAACCCCGACGACACGGACGGGTCGCCCTGGCCGGCGTCTTCGCCGCCTCCGTCGGGCTGCTCACCACGGCCGGCGTGTACGCCGGCCTGTCCGGGGTGGCCACCGGCTCCGAGGCCGTGACCTCGGGCACCCTCAATCTGACGCTCAGTCCCGACGTCGGGGCCGGGTTCGCCAGCTTCACCGGCAAGATGGCGCCGGGGGACACCAACAACGTCTACGTCGACCTGAACAACACGGGCACGCTGGCCTCGGCGGCCGGCATGACCCTGTGGGTCGCCGGGACCCCGGCCAACGCCCTCACCAACGGCGCGGCCGCCGGCGAGGGGCTCACGGTCACCGCCACCCAGTGCTCGGTGGCCTGGACCCTGGCCACCGGGGCGTGCTCGGGCACCACGACGCCGATCCTGGCGACAGCCCAGATCAGCACCATGAACACCGCGGGCACGGCCGTGGCCCTGTCCAACGTGCCAGCCCTGGCCGCCGCCACCGGTCAGGTGGCCCACGTCCAGGTGAGCCTGGGACTGGTGGCCAGCGAGACGTCGGTGAACGGGGTGTTGCCCAGCCCGACCGTCCAGGGGCTGTCGACGACGCTCGCCTACACCTTCACCGAGCAGCAACGAGTCGGGACAGCGACCAACCAGTAACCCGATGACCGGTGTGCAGGACAGGTGGACCACACGGTAGGGCGACCGGAGCTCCGGCTCCGGTCGCCCTCACCGATGTGCATCGAGCACCGCCCACGGCTGAAGCCCGAAGCCACCGCGCGCCGTTTCCGGTCCGATCGCCCCGCCACCGCTCCGGTCGCGCCGACGCGGACGCGAACGGGGTCGTCTCCGGGTGGGGGGATCGACCGGGAAGAGAACCACGGGAAGAGAACCAACAGACCAGGTACACCATGAGCAACTACCGTCACTCCCGATCCAAACCCCGACGACACGGACGGGTCGCCCTGGCCGGCGTCTTCGCCGCCTCCGTCGGGCTGCTCACCACGGCCGGCGTGTACGCCGGCCTGTCCGGGGTGGCCACCGGCTCCGAGGCCGTGACCTCGGGCACCCTCAATCTGACGCTCAGTCCCGACGTCGGGGCCGGGTTCGCCAGCTTCACCGGCAAGATGGCGCCGGGGGACACCAACAACGTCTACGTCGACCTGAACAACACGGGCACGCTGGCCTCGGCGGCCGGCATGACCCTGTGGGTCGCCGGGACCCCGGCCAACGCCCTCACCAACGGCGCGGCCGCCGGCGAGGGGCTCACGGTCACCGCCACCCAGTGCTCGGTGGCCTGGACCCTGGCCACCGGGGCGTGCTCGGGCACCACGACGCCGATCCTGGCGACAGCCCAGATCAGCACCATGAACACCGCGGGCACGGCCGTGGCCCTGTCCAACGTGCCAGCCCTGGCCGCCGCCACCGGTCAGGTGGCCCACGTCCAGGTGAGCCTGGGACTGGTGGCCAGCGAGACGTCGGTGAACGGGGTGTTGCCCAGCCCGACCGTCCAGGGGCTGTCGACGACGCTCGCCTACACCTTCACCGAGCAGCAACGAGTCGGGATAGCGACCAACCAGTAACACAGGAGCAGAAGTGACCCATTGCCGTGGGCAGCGTTTCATGGGCAGGATCGCCGTTTCGACGGCGATCGTGCTCTTCGGCGCGCTCGCCCTTCCCGCCGGCGCCACCGGCGCCGCCGGGAAGGCCAACGCCTCGGTGGACGGCTCGGAGTCGGTCACCAGCGGCACCTGGGGTGCGAAGGCCACCGCATCGGTCCTCACGTTCACGACCAACGTCGCCCAGACGTCGACGGTCGCCAATACCGGGACGGTCGCGCTGTCGGCCGTCGGGTACACGGTCACCATCTCGAATCCCGCGTCCGGCTCCCCGTCCTTCACCATCTTTGCCTGCGCCACGGCGTGGTCGGGCGGCAAGTGCAGCGGTGGAACGGGCACCAAGGTGGGGACCACCTACGCGAAGAACACGACCACCCCGGTGACGTCGACGGTGGTGCCGGCCGTGGGGGGCAGCGTCTATCTCCAGGCCACCCCGTCGGGGGTCACCTCGTCGGTGTCCATGACGCTGGTCACGACGATCACATCGGCCGGCCAGCTGCGTGCCCCCGTCGTGACCAACCAGTGATCCGCCCGGCCCTGGGGTGGGTTTACCGAGCCCGGCCCTCGGGTGGGTTCACCGGGCCCGGATCTGGGAAGAAGGTGACGTGGTGGGTGGTTGTACCCGTCGAGAGTCCGTAGGGGCCTGCGCCCCCGGATCCCCCTAGATCGGAGACGACCATGGTGACCACGCTGACCAAGCCGCTCTACTCGGCGGAGGCCGCCGCCGTCGGTGGCCGTGAGGGCCACGTCCGCAGTTCCGATGGGATACTCGATGTCGACCTCAGGCCGCCGGTCGAGATGGGGGGGCCGGGTGGGGCGACCAACCCCGAGGAGCTGTTCGCCGCCGGGTACGCGGCCTGCTTCCAGAGCGCGCTCCAGGTCGTCGCCAGACGCAGCAAGGTCAGCGTCGAGGGATCGACGGTGACGGCCAAGGTCACCATCGGCACCGTCGCCGGTGGTGGGTTCGGCCTGGCGGTGGCACTCGACGTTCACGTCCCCGAGGCCGACGCCGCCACCGTCGACGGCCTCGTCGCCAGTGCCCACGAAGTGTGCCCCTACAGCAATGCCACCCGGGGGAACATCGAGGTGACCCTGAACACCGTGTGAGGCTCACCGACCGGGCTGCCACCGGCCGCCTCCGGCCGGCCGCGGGGATCGGTGGTGGTTGGCGGGAAACCGGCGGGTCGGCCGTCCGGTAGTGCCGGGGCGCCGGCCCCGATCCCGGATGCACACCAATGCCAGGCGCGGCATGCTGGGTCGCATGGACGGTCACCGACCACCGGAGGAGGTTCTCTCGCATCATGACCGGATGCTCGCCGGCGAACCCTACCGCTCCGACGATCCGGAGCTCGTCGAGGCGCATCTGCGAGCGAGGTGCCTGAGTGAGCGGTTCAACCGTGCCGGGGTGGACCAGTCGGTTCTCCGTGGGTCCATCCTCGGCGAGCTCCTCGGCTCGTTCGGCGCCGGCAGTGAGATCCGGCCGCCGTTCTACTGCGACTACGGCTCGAATCTCCGTATGGGAACCGATTGCTTCGTCAATTTCGGGCTGGTGGCGCTCGACGCCGCGCTGATCACCGTCGGCGACGACGTCCAGATCGGGCCGCAGGTTCAGCTCCTCACGCCCACCCATCCGACGGACCCCGATCTCCGCCGGGCCAAGTGGGAGGCGGCCGAGCCGATCTCGATCGGCGACAACGTGTGGCTGGGCGGCGGCTGCATCGTGCTTCCCGGCGTAGCCATCGGTGAGGACACCGTGGTGGGCGCGGGGACGGTCGTGACCACGAGCCTCCCCGCCGGAGTCGTCGCCGTCGGCAACCCGGCCCGGATCGTCCGGAGCATTCGCTGACCGCCGTACCGGGTCCGGGGCTCCAGTCGGAGCGACGGACCGGGTCACCAGGCGGGGGCGGGCGGCCGTGGCCGGCCCCGCGACGATTGTGGGACGATGGCCCGATGACGACCGATCGATTCGAGGTGCAGCGCACCATCGCCGCAGACCCGGCAGCGATCTTCCAGCTGCTGTGTGACCCACACGGGCATGTGGCCGTTGACAGCTCCGGCATGCTGATGGACGCCACGGGCGAACCGGTGTCCGAGGTCGGCGACACCTTCGTCGTCCATATGGACCGGGAGGCGCTCAACGACTATCCGATGGGTCTCTACGACGTGACCGTCGAGATCATCTCGCTGGTCCCCGACCGGGAGATCGCGTGGACGATCCTCGGCCAGATCAAGCCGCCCATCGGACACGTCTACGGGTACGAGCTGGAGGAGGCGGAGGGGGGCACGCTCGTGACCTCCTTCTACGACTGGTCG
>CAZNLF010000021.1:0-20713 GCA_964573595.1 uncultured Acidimicrobiaceae bacterium
CTCTCCGATGGGCGGCTGCACGAGTTCAAGGGGACTTACTCGTCCTACATGGTGCAGCTCGAGGCCGACCAGAGCCAGCGCGAGCGCTCTGCACTGCTCGAGGGCAGGGAGATCAAGAGGCTGTCCACCTTGGCCGACTCCATGCGGGGGAGCACCAACCGCCGGGCCCGCATCGCCAAGTCGCTCGACAAGCGGGTGGAGCGACTGGAGTCCTCGAAGACCGAGGTCCACAAGCGCGACAAGAAGAGCTTCTTCCGGCTGCCCACCCCCACCCGCTCAGGCGAGGTGCCCGTTCGAGCCACCGACCTCAGCGTGCGCTATGGCCCGCTCACCGTGCTCGAGAAGGTCAACTTCCACTGCCGTCGAGGGGACCGGGCCGTGGTCATCGGGCGCAACGGGGCCGGCAAGTCGAGTCTTCTCCGCTGCCTGGCCGGCGTGCAGGAGCCGACTTTGGGAACGATCGATCTGGGAGCCAACGTCACCATCGGTTACTTCGCCCAGGAGCACGAACAGGTCGACCTCGAGGTCACGGTGCTGGAGAACATCGACGACACCGTGCTGGTCGAGGAGACCGATCGACGTGCCCTGCTCGGCATGTTCGGGATCGCCGGCAAGGCCGCCCACCAGATGCCCAAGACCCTGTCGGGCGGCGAGCGGGCCAAGTTGGGCCTGGCCATGCTGGCCGCCGGACAGGCCAACGTGCTGCTGCTCGACGAGCCCACCAACAACCTCGACCCGTCCTCCATCGAGGCCGTCGGCGCGATGCTCAGTCGTTGGCCGGGCACCATCGTCGTGGTCAGCCACGACCGCGCCTTCGTCGATGCGCTCGAGCCCACCCACGCCCTCAAGCTCCCCGACGAGGTGTTCACCCACTGGAGCGACACGTACCTCGACCAGGTGGAGATGAAGTAGGCAGTCCGGCCGACGTGGTCCGGTGCGTCCGGTGTCCGTCGGGTGGCGCGGTCGCCCCGGCGGCGGCCGGCCGGCCCGGCGCAGCCTGAACGGGGCTACATTGCAGACCTCGCTCACCGCGGAGACGCGGGCCCCCGGCTCCTCGGGGCCTCCCCCGGGAGCGGCCCGGAATGACATGGCGTCGGCCAGGAGGATGGCTATGAGGTCCAGGTTCGCCGAGACGTTCAACCTCGTGGTCAGAACCCGTGGGTACTGGCGGTCGTTGCCGTTCAGCCTCTTCGTCGGGCACAACGGCCTGCTGTTCGTGGACGGGATGTCCCCCGTCTTCTACAAGGAGGGGCGCATCGACATCGGGCGACGCTTCGTCGTGAGGAACCGCCAGACCCGCAGCGAGATCGGTGCCATGGAGAACGGCGAGCTCGTCATCGGCGACAACGTGTTCGTCAATCAGGGCTGCAGCATCGTGGCGTACCACCGGATCTCGATCGGCGACAACTGCCTGATCGGTGACTTCACGTCGATCATGGACACGGACTCCCATGAGCTCGGACCGGGGCTGGGCGTGAAGACGGAGGCGGTGGAGGTGGGCCACAACGTCTACATCGGCAGGAACTGCATCCTGCTGCCGGGTGTCTCGGTCGGGGACAACTCGGTGATCGCCGCCGGATCGATCGTCACCAAGGACGTCCCGCCGAGCTGCGTCGTGGCCGGCAATCCGGCGAGACAGATCCGGGCCCTTCCGGTCGAGGAGGGCTGGGTCCGCCACTAGGCGGCGCCAGTAGGTGGTGCCGCCCCGGTTAGATCGGTTGGGGCGTCCGTCCGTTCCCGTTGCCGGCCACGTCCGACTCACCAGGGCCGCCGGCGTCCTTCATGGCGTCGACCAGCACCTGGGCCGCCCCGACGAGTCCTGCCGCCTCGTAGGGGACGACGACCTTGGAGTTCGGCGAGGTGGCCAGGGCCTGGAGGGCCCGCAGCTGCATGATCGCCAGCGTGTTGGGATGGATGACCGAGGTGTCGATGGCGTTCAGGGCCGCCGACTCGCCCTCGCCCCGCAGCTGCGTCGCCCGCTTTTCGCCGTCGGCCCGAAGTTCGAGCGCCTGCTTCTGGGCCTCGGCGGCGAGGATGGCCGCCTGCTTCTGGCCCTCGGCCTCGAGCACGTTGGCCTGCTTGCGACCCTGGGCACTGTTGATGGCGGCCTGCTGCTCGCCCTCGGACTTCAAGATGGCGGCCCGCTTGTGCTGCTCGGCCTCCTTCTGCTCCGACATGGCCTGGAGCACATTGGTCGGAGGGGTGATGTCCAGGATCTCGATCCGGTTGAGGCGGACCCCCCACTTGAGCGTCGCCTCGGCCATGTGGTCCTGCATCTTGGAGTTGATGGTCTCCCGTTCGGACAGCGACTCGTCCAGGGTCAGCTCGCCGAACACGGCCCGGAGCGCGGTCCGTGCCATCTGGTCGATGGCCAGGCCGAAGTCGTTGACCTCGAACAGCGCCAGCTTCACGTCGGTGACCTGGCAGAAGATGGTGGCGCTGACCCACAGGGACACGTTGTCCTTGGTGATGACCGCCTGTTGATCGCCGGTGCGCGGGAACTCGCGGACGTCCACCTTGTCCATCCGGTCGGCGAGCGGCATCAGCACATGGAGTCCGGGCTGTTGGATCTTCTTGAACTCGCCGAAGCGCTTCACCACCCCGACGCAGCCCTGCTGGACCACCTTCAGGCACGACTTCAAGAAGACGACGATGAGGGAGAAAATCGCGACGGCCACCACCGCCAGTGCGATCGACGACCCTACGGAACCGATGATCATGGCGACCACCTCCTCCTCACCACTGTAGGCACTCCGGGCGCCCGATGGGGCGGCAGGCGACCGGGGAGCCCGGGCTCAGGCGGTGGAGGCGGCGACCGGGGGCGACCGGAGCCGGGCGGGTGCGGCCGGACTCAGTCGGCCGGGTAGACCACCAGTAGGCCGCGCTCCACGTCGGCGACCACCACCGTGGTCCCCGTCTCGATGGTCGTGCCGGGGAACAGCGGGACCGCGTACCACTCCTCGCCCCGGCTGAACACCGACCCGGGCTGGTGACTGTCGGACACGGCCTTCTTCACGACCGCCGTCTCGCCGATCATGCCCGAGACACCGTTCAACATCGCCGACTCCGTTCCCGACCTCGAGTTCCAGCGTGTACCCGGCTCTGCAGCCGGTCCCTACCCGGCACTATACGGCGTCCTCAACCCGACCATCCCCGTCGGCCCCGGGCCCGGCGACCGGTCACGGGCTTCCGATACCGTGGTCCATGGCCACCAGAACCCCCGGCTCCGCCGTGTCCCCGCTCACCGCCCGCAAGACGTGGCGGACCGTCGAGCCCCTGCACGGGATGATCTACTTCGCCCCCGAGGCCTCAGCCTCGTATACCCGCCTCGGCGTGGCCCAGGACGCGGGGTACTTCGCCTCGCGGGCCGCGGCCATGGGGGCGGTGGGGCCCGACACGGTGACCGCCGCGTTCTTCAACTTCAACCCGGTCCTCGTGCACTCGGCGATCCCGGCGGCATGGGAGCAGGCGTCACCGTCGTCGGTGCTGGAGGCGCGCCTCGAAGCAGCGAACGCCGCCCTGCGCAGGATGCTCGGCGAGGCGGTGGACAGCGAGGAGATGGCCCGGGCTGCGGCACTGGCCCGTCGGGCCGCCGAGCGTGCCGCACTCCGCTACGAGGGGCGGGCCCTGTTCGCCGCCCATGCCGGACTGGCCTGGCCCCGGCTCCCCCACCTGGTGCTGTGGCACGCCCAGACCCTCCTGCGGGAGTTCCGGGGCGACGGGCACATCGCCGCCCTGGTCCTCCACGACCTCGACCCGGTGGAGGCGCTGGCGCTCCACCTCGCCACCGGCGAGCTGCCCGAGGCCTTCTTGAAGGGCACCCGGGGATGGCCCGACGCCGACTGGGAGGCGGGGGTGGACCGCCTCGAGGACCGGGGCCTGGTGGTCCGGGTCGAGCCGTCCGAGGCCCATCGGGCGACACTCGCCATGACCGAGGAGGGGGCGGCCGTCCGTCAGGTGATCGAGGACGCGACCGACCGGATGGCGGTGTTCCCCTACGAGGCCCTCGGCGAGGACAGGTGCGCCGAGCTGCGGACCCTGACCCGCCCCTTCAGCCGCGCCGTCGTGGACGCCGCCGGCTTCGGGGCATGAACGCCAGGACGGTCCCCTGACCGCCGGTCAGGGCTTCCACACCAGGTCGGCCAGTCTCTGCTCCTCACCGGGCAGGGTCACCACGTCGTAACCGTCCCGCTCGGCCAGCCACTCGCGGTTCCGGCGGTGGATGTCGTGGTGACCGTCGTACCGGTCGAGCACCACCACCGGGCGCACCGGGTCACCGTCGAGGGGGGCCGTGGCCAGCGCCTCCATAGACAGCCGCACCGCGTTGATGGTGCCCAGGCCGGCGTCGGCCACCAGGACCACCACATCGGGGTCGAGGGCCGCCAGCACATGGGTCGCATCGCCGTCCGACGCCTGCGGGGATCGGACGCCACCGGCCATCTCCACGATGCCCACGTTCACCCGCACGGGTGGCCACACCATCTCCTCGACGAGGTCGCTCACCGAGAACGGCGGCAGTCCCAGCGCCTCGGCGGCCATCGGCGGGGCCATTGCCCGCCGGTAGGAGCGGTACGAATGGCACACCGTGCCGGGGTGCTCGCCGGACGCCGCGCCCAGCAGCTCCGCATCGGTGGAACCACCCAGCCGGGCCCCCTCCGAGTCGATGTCGAACGACTGGGCGGGCTTGCGGGCCGACACCGAGAGCCCGCGGCCGGCCAGCTCGCCCAACAGCCGTGTGCACACCCAGGTCTTGCCCACCTCGGTCCCCGTACCGCAGACCAGCACCAGACGCTCAGGACGCACGGTCGCCCCCGGGGGCGGTGGTCCCGGCCGGAACGCCGTGGGCGACGGGCCGGGGGGACACCTCGGGCCGCTCGAGCACCCCGGGTCGGTCGAGCACGCCGGGCCGGTCGATCACGCCGAGCGCGGCGACGAGCCGGCCGACCTGTTCGTCGGTGTGCACGGCGGACAGAGTGACCCGCAGGCGGGAGGTGCCGGGGGCCACCGTCGGCGGTCGGATGGCCGGCACCCACAGACCCTTGTCGAGCAGGCCGGCGGAGGCGGCGACCGCCTCCTCCTCGTCGCCGATGACGACCGGGACGATCGGTGAGGGGTGGCCGGCCAGGCCGACGACCCCCGCCACACGGGCCACGTGGCCGGACAGCCGGGAGCGCAGGGCCTCCCCCTCGCCGGACCGCACGACGCCGAGCGCAGCCAGGGCGGCGGCGGCGTCGGCCGGGGTGGGAGCGGTGGTGAAGATATAGGGGCGGGCCCGGTTGACCAGCAGCTCCATAAACCGGGCCGGGCCGGCCACGAACCCGCCGAGGGAACCCAGCTGCTTGGACAGGGTCCCCACCCTGAGGACCACGGCCCGCCCGACCCGCTCGGGCAGCCCGGGCCCGAGGACGGCGTGGGCCTCGTCGAGGACCAGCAGCGCGCCGTGGCGCTGGGCCAGCTCCACGAGCCCCGCGACGTCGGCGGCGTCCCCGTCCATGGAGAACACGCTGTCCGAGACGATCATCGAGCGGCCCCGGCTCGCGGCCAGCGCCCGGTCGAGCTGCCCGAGGTCTCCGTGCCGGTAGACGGTGACCCGGGCCCGGGCCAGGCGGCAGCCGTCGATCAGCGAGGCATGGTTCAACTCGTCGGAGAAGACGTGGGCACCCTCGGCACCGAAGACGGACAGCACCGAGAGGTTGGCGGCGAAACCGGTGGGGAGCAGCACCGCCCGCTCCGTCCCCTTCCACGACGCCAATGCCTCCTCGAGCTCCCGGTGCACCGGGCGCGACCCCGTGACCAGCCTCGAGGCACCGGAACCGGTCCCCCAGCGGTCGATCGCCAAGTGAGCCGCCTCCATCACCGCCGGATGGGACGAGAGCCCCAGATAGTCGTTGCCGGCGAACGAGACCGCGGCGGTCGGGCCACCGTCGGCCCCACCGGGGTCGCCGACCAGGCCGGCCTGACCGCGGGCGTCGAAGGTGCGCGGGCGGCGCCACTGGCCGGCCGCCTCGACCACCCGGCAGGCCTCGTCCGTCCAGGCCGACCAGACCGGCGGTGCATCGGCGTAGGAGGTACCGGCCGCGGCCGTCGCGGGCCGACCGCTCACCGGCTGTCCTCGGTGGCGCTGTCCTCGGCGGCAACCGAGCTGATCGACTCGGCCAGAGCGTCGATCACCCGGTCGATCTCCGCCGCCGTCGTCGTGAGCGGGGGCATGACGACCACCACGTCGCCGAGCGGCCGGAGCAGGACCCCGCGGTGCACCGCGCCGGCGCAGACCCGCCTCCCCCAACGCACCGAGCCCGGCGGCGGGTCGAGCTCGACCCCTACCATCAGCCCCCGCTGGCGGATCGCCCCCACCCCGGGGAGGCCGGCCACCGAGTCGGCCAACCGGGCCGAGAGCCGCTCGGCCGAGGAGGACACGTTGGCGAGGACGTCCCACTCCCCGATGAGCTGCAGGTGCCGCAGGGCGACGGCGCAGGCCAGGGCGTTCCCGCCGTAGGAGTGGCCATGGTAGAAGGTGGTCGCCCCGAGGTCCGGTCCGTCGAAGGCGTCGAACACCGGCCCGGAGGCGACGGTCGCCGACAACGGGAGGTAGCCCCCGGTGATGCCCTTCCCCAGGCAGAGGAGATCGGGACGGAAGCCGGGGCCGACCCATTCGGAGGCGAACAGCCGCCCGGTGCGACCGAAGCCGGTGGCCACCTCGTCGCAGACGAGGAGCACGTGGTGGGCCCGACAGGCCTCCCCCACCCGGGCGAGGTCCGCCGGCTCGGCGACGAGCATGCCCGACGCCCCTTGGACCAGCGGCTCGATGACCACGGCGGCGAGTGACCGGGCCTCGGCCTCGATGCAGGCGATGAGCTTGTCCGCCCAGTCGGCCGTGGCGTAGCCCGGGGTGCGGACCACCGGGAACCGGAGGGGATCGAACAGGTCGGTGCCGAACCCCCCGTCACCGAGCGACAGGGCGCCGATGGTGTCGCCGTGGTAGCCGCCGGCCAGGGCGATGAACCGATCGTGGCCGGGCTCTCCCCGGTTCACCCAGTACTGGAAGGCGACCTTGAGCGCCTGCTCGACGGCGACCGCGCCGTCAGAGGCGAACAGGACATGGGGGTCGTCCACCGGGACGACCCCGGCCAGTGCCTCGGCGAACTCGATGGCGGCGAGGCTGCCGTTGCCGAGGAGCGTGGTGTGGGCGACCTTCCCCAGCTGGTCGACCACCGCCTGGTCGAGCTCGGCGACATGGTGCCCGAGGGTGGTCACCCACAGGGACGAGATGGCATCGAAGTAGCGCCTGCCGTGGACGTCGATGAGCTCGCGGCCCTCGGCGCGCTCGACGGTCACCGGCGCGTTGTCGGGATAGGAGGCCATCTGGGTGAAGCCGTGCCACACCACGGCCGCATCCCTCGCCGCCCACGGGTCCCCGGTCGGTGGGGCGTCGAACGGGTCGCTCATCGCCACGAGTCTTGTCGACGGGAACGCCCTGGTCGAACCGGCGCCCCCGCCGACCCCCGGCACCGGACGGCGCCGGCCGGGTCCGCCGGGACGGGAGGAGGCGGCCGTGGCCGGTAGGATCACGGCCATGGACCTGATCGGGGTGGTGGACACCATGTTCGCCCGTTACGACATGGGTGCCGAGGCGGTCGACGAGCTCGGGGGGTGCCCGGGCTTCGGGTCGACGTTCGGCGTCGTGCGCAGGACCGTGCCCGGCTTCAAGGACCTGGCCGTCGAGTGCAAGCGGCTGATCGAGAGCGAGGGGTGCCTGATCGTGGTGGCGCTCGGGATGCCGGGCAAGGCCGCCATCGACCAGGTCTGCGCACACGAGGCCTCGCAGGGCCTGATGCAGGCCCAGCTGATGACCTCGACCCACATCCTCGAGGTCTTCGTCCACGAGAACGAGGAGGAGGACCCCTCACTGTTGGCCGCGGTGTGCGTCGATCGGGCCCGCAAGCACGCCCGCAACGCCTACTGGATGCTCTACGAGCCCGAGCAGCTGGCGCGCCGGGCGGGCCGGGGTGTGCGCCAGGGGTACGAGGACGCCGGACCCATCCCCGCCGCCTGAGCTCCGGCCCGGGGGACCCGGGCGCGGACGGCGTCAGGCCGGTGGGTCGTGGGGCAGGCCCAGGGTCCGCTCGGCGATGATGTTCCGCTGCACCTCGGAGGTGCCTCCCCCGATGGTCAGGGCCGGGGAGAACAGGTAGCCGAAGCTCCACAGTGCGTCGGGCCACGGCGTCGGACCGCCGTCCGCCGACTCCCCGAGCGGTCCGGCCCCCGACAGCATCCCCCGCGTCCCGGCGAGGTCACGGGCCAGGCCCATCACGTGCTGGCCGTGCTCGTCGGCGAGTGCCTTGCGCACCGACGCCTCGGGGCCCGGCTCCATGCCGGCCAGCGCCGCCGAGACGGTCCGCAGCCGGAGCAGCCGGAGGATCTCGCCCTCGGCCCACACCCGGGCCAACCGCTGGCGCTCGAGCGGGTCGCGGCTCCCCCCGGAGCGGCGGACCACGTCGACCAGGTCGGCCGCCGTCGGCCCCATCCCCCACAGAGCGCCGGCACCCGACAGGGACACCCGCTCGTTGCCCAGGGTCACCTTGGCCAGGGACCACCCCTGCCCACGTTCCCCCACGAGACACTCCGCCGGGAGTCGCACCTCGTCGAGAAAGACCTCGTTGAAGCTGTGGGCGCCGGTCATGTCGATCAGCGGCCGGACCGTGACCCCGGTCGCGTCCATCGGACAGATGAAGTAGGAGATCCCCTGGTGCCTCGGCGCGTCCGGCTCGGTCCGGGCCAACAGGATCCCGAACCGGGCGGCGTGGGCGAACGACGTCCACACCTTCTGGCCGCGGACCACCCACTCGTCGCCGTCCAGCTCGGCGCGTGTCGCCACCGCCGCGAGGTCGGACCCGGCCCCGGGCTCACTGAACAGCTGGCACCAGATCTCCTCGCCCGCCAGGAGTGGGAGCAGGTAGCGATCCCGCTGGGCGGGGCTGCCCGACAACAGGATGGTGGGGCCGGCCCAGCCGATCCCGATGGTGTTGGTCGGTCGGCGCACGCCGGCCCGCCCGAGCTCGTCGTCGACGATCAGCTGGTGGGTGGGGTCGGCTCCGAGCCCCCAGGGCGGCGGCCAGTGGGGAGCCACCAACCCGGCCTTGGCCAGCTCTCGACCGGTGGGATCGGGGTGGTCGGCCAGCCACGAGCGCACGGACAGGCGGCGCGGGTCGTCGTCGGCCGGCAGTGCGAAGTCCATTCGGCCCAGCGTAGGCTGCAGCGATCGGGAAGGGGGCCGGCCGGGATGAGGTGCGAAGGTTGAGCAAGTGGAACTACGCCGACGTGTGGGAGACGGTGGCGGAGGAGCTGTCGGACGCCCCGGCGCTCACCCACGGAGGCCGGACGCTCTCGTGGGGTGAGCTGGACCGGCGGGCCGACAACGTGGCCCGGTGGCTGCTCGGCTCCGGGGTCGGCCACCAGGACAAGGTGGCCCTCTACCTGTACAACTGCTCCGAGTACCTCGAGGCGACCTTCGCCGCCTTCAAGATCGGGCTGGTGCCCATCAACACCAACTACCGCTACGCCGACGACGAGCTCCACTACCTGTGGGAGAACGCCGACACGGTGGCGGTCGTCTTCCACGGCGTCTTCGTCGAGCGGATCGAGGGGATCCGCCAGCGGGTGCCGGACATCAGGAGCTGGCTCTGGGTCGACGACGGGACGGCGAGCTGCCCCCCCTGGGCCACGCCCTACGAGGAGGCGGCGGGCACCACCGGCATCGCCGAGCCCGGGTCGCACGAGCGCGTCCGCGCCCCGTGGGGCAGGGGACCCGACGACCTCTACATGCTCTACACCGGCGGCACCACGGGAATGCCCAAGGGTGTCATGTGGCGCCAGGACGACCTGTTCGCCCGGCTCAACAGCGCAGGCTTCCGGCGTTACCCCGAAGACGGGGGCGTCGAGGATGTCCGGGACGGGCTCTGCCGGAGCGGGCCCGGGATGACCCTGCTCCCGGCGTGTCCACTCATGCACGGGACCGGGGGGTTCACGTCGCTCGAGTGCCTCAGCGAGGGGGGCCGGGTGGTCACCCTCCCCTCGCGCCAGTTCGACCCGGCCGAGCTCCTCGACACGGTCGAGTCGGAGAAGGTCAACGGCCTGATCATCGTGGGCGACGCCTTCGCCAAGCCCATCCTCGCCGCCCTCGACGCCGAGCCGGGCAGGTGGGACCTCGGCAGCCTGGTGGGGATCATCTCCTCGGGTGTCATGTGGAGCGAGGAGAGCAAGCAGGGACTGCTCCGCCACCATCCGACCATGCTGTTGGTCGACGCCTTCTCCTCGTCGGAGGCCATCGGCATGGGCAACTCGGTCTCGTCGGGCGCATCGGCCGCCCGAACCGCCGAGTTCCGGCTGGGCCCCGACGTACGGGTCATCGACGCCGACGACCACGACGTGGCCCTGGGCTCCGGCCGCATCGGCGTCCTGGCGCTCGGAGGCAGGATCCCGCTCGGCTACTACAAGGACGAGGCCAAGACCGCCGCCACCTTCCGCACCATCGACGGGACCCGGTACTCGGTGCCCGGCGACTACGCCGAAGTGGGTGAGGACGGCGCGATCCACCTCCTCGGGCGCGGCTCGGTGTGCATCAACACCGGGGGGGAGAAGGTCTATCCCGAAGAGGTCGAAGAGGTGGTCAAGACCACCGTCGGCGTCGTCGACGCGGTGGTCGTGGGCATCCCCAACGAACGGTTCGGCGAGGAGATCGTCGCGCTCGTCGAGCTGCGCGCCGGCACCCCCGAGGGCTCGGTCGCCGACCAGGCGGTGATCGACCACGTGAAGTCCAGACTGGCCGGGTACAAGGCGCCCCGGCGGGTCCGGTTCGTCGACTCCATCGGCCGCTCACCGGCCGGCAAGGTCGACTACGCCCGGCACCGGTCGGAGACGGCCGAGTGGGCCGGCGTGTCGATCGACTGAGCGAGGCGGGCGACTGAGCGCAGCGACGGCGAGGGGCGGGCGCAAGAGCGCGGCGGCCCAGCGAACGCAGCGCTGACGATCAGGCGCGGCGGCCGAGCGAACGCAACGGGGACGATCAGGCGGCCGGTGGTCGTGACCTCCTGCTACCGGTCGGTCCGTCGGTCAGCCCTTGTTGGCACCGTGGGTGCGCACGAAGTCGTTGACCGTGTAGTACGCGTCGATCGACTCGCCGGCGTCACCCCAGAAGCCCTCGAGCACGTCGTAGGCCATCGAGCCCTCGGAGATGTAGTGATTGTTCACGTCGGTGATCTCCAGCTCCCCTCGGCCGGACGGCACCAGGCTGGGGATGACGTCGAAGACGTCGGCGTCGTAGCAGTAGATGCCGGTGACGCCGAAGTGGGAGTCGGGATGCTCGGGCTTCTCCACGATGCCGACGACACGACGGTCCTCGTCGAAGGTGGGAACGCCGAGGTGGCGTAGGTGCTCGACCTCCTCCACTGGTGTGAGCAGGATGCGCGCTCCGCGGGGCTCGGCCCGGAATGCGTCCACCATCGGCTTGATCGACCGCTCGACGATGTTGTCGGCCAGCATCACCAGCACAGGCTCACCGTCGACGAACCGGGCGGCGAGGCCGAGGGCCTCGGCGATCCCACCAGGCTTCTCCTGGTAGCCGTAGCTCAGCCGGTCGATACCGAATTCGTGGCCGTTGCCCAAGAGGCGCAGGAACTCGCCGGCGTGGGTGCCCCCCGTCACCAGCATGATCTCGGTGATCCCGGCATTGACCAGGGCCTCGATGCCCCAGTTGATCATCGGCCGGTCGTAGATCGGCAACAGGTGCTTGTTGGTGATCCGGGTCAGCGGATGGAGGCGGGAGCCGGTACCGCCGGCGAGGATGACACCCTTCATGGCGCGCAGCCTAGGCGTGATCACCCCGGGGCGCGATGTCAACGCGCCCGTCGGACGTGCGGTGATGTCCTAAATCGTGGGTATTACGTCATTGACGCCATGCGACTGACGGTGCACGCTGGAGTCCATGGAGAAGCGCCGGGTGGTGATCGTCGGGTTCCCGGGGCTGCAGCCGCTGGACGCCACCGGCCCCTTCGAGGTTTTCTCGGGTGCCACCAGGGCGGTGGAGGCACTCGGTCGGGCCGGCGGCTACCGGGTGACACTGGTCTCGGCCGGCGGAGGACAGGTCCGGTCCGAGAGCGGCATGGGGCTCTGCACCGAGCCGCTGCCCACCGTCGGCGAACGGATCGACACCCTGGTGCTCCCGGGCGGCCGGGGGGTCGATTCCGCCCGGCAGGACCCAGCGCTGCTGTCATGGATCGGACAGGCCGCCCCCCGGTGCCGCCGGGTGACGACGGTGTGCACGGGAGCATTCCTCGCCGCCGCCGCGGGACTCCTCGACGGACGGCGGGTGACCACCCACTGGGCGAGGGCCGAGCAGCTGGCCGCCGAGTTCCCGGCGCTGGAGGTGGACGCCGATCCGATCTACTTGCGCGACGGCCCCTATTGGAGCAGTGCGGGTGTCACCGCCGGCATCGACCTCGCCCTGGCCCTGGTGGAGGAGGACCTCGGGGCGGAGGTGGCCCAGACGGTGGCGCGTTGGCTGGTGATGTTCCTCCATCGCCCGGGCGGCCAGACCCAGTTCGCCTCACCGGTGTGGGTGCCCCGGGCCGGCCGCCCGTCGCTGCGGGTCGTGCAGGAGCGGGTCGAGGCAGCACCCGGCGCCGATCACCGGGTGCAGTCACTGGCGTCGGCGGCGGCCATGAGCGAGCGGCACTTCACCAGGCTGTTCACCCATGAAGTGGGCGAGTCCCCCGGTCGCTTCGTGGAACGGGTCAGGGTGGAGGCGGCACGGCACCTGCTCGAGACCACCGACGGCAATCTCGAGGTCGTCGCCAGGCACTGCGGGTTCGGCACCGCCGAGACCCTCAGGCGGGTCTTCGGCCGCCGGCTGGGTGTCACCCCCGACGGTTACCGCCGGCGGTTCCGCGTGGTCGCCGAAGCGGGGGCGACGTGATGGGCGCCGGCACTGACCGTGTGCAGGTCGCCATACCCCTGTTCCCTCGGTTGACCGCGCTCGACGCCGTCGGGCCCTACGAGGTGCTCCAGCGGATACCCACGGTCGACATCACCTTCGTCGGCCACGAAGTGGGAGAGGTGCGCACCGAGAACGGGCAGCTCGGCCTGGCCGTGGACGCCACCTTCGACGAGGTGGCGGCTCCCGATCTGATCGTGTTCCCCGGCGGCATCGGGAGTCGGGAGCTCGAACGGGACGACACCGTGCTCGAGTGGCTCCGGCAGGCCCACGCCACCAGCACCCTGACCACCTCGGTGTGCACCGGGTCGCTGGTGCTCGGCGCGGCCGGCTTGCTGTCCGGTCTGACCGCGACCACCCACTGGGCGTGCTACCGCGAGCTGGCGGCCCACGGCGCCACACCCACCCCCCAGCGGGTCGTGGAGCACCTCGACCGTCGCATCATCACGAGCGCGGGGGTGTCGAGCGGCATCGACATGGCGCTCCGGCTGGTCGAGTTGCTGGTCGACCGGACGGCCGCCGAGGCGGCCCAGCTGATGATCGAGTACGACCCGACACCGCCGTTCGATGCCGGCTCGCCGGCCAAGGCCGGCCCGGCGGCCATCGAGCGGGCCGGCGAGTACGCACGCGCCCGGAACTAGCCGACACCGCCCGACCTTCGGCCCGCGACCTCGGCCAGCACCGCGTCGGACAGTTCGGGCCACACCCGCGCCGCCCACGGACCGAACGGCCGGTCGCCGAGCCCTCCGCAGACCACACCGGCGACCGGGTCAACCCACAGGAACGAACCGCTCTGGCCGAAGTGGCCGAAGGTCGCCGGCGAGTTGGCCGACCCCGTCCAGTGGGGCCACTTGTCGCCGCGGATCTCGACGCCGAGCCCCCACGGGCACGGGTCGAACCGCCGGAAGCCGGGCAGGACGCCGGCCAGCCCGGGGAACTGGTCGGTCGTCGCCTCGTCACGGGTCGCTCGGCTGACCAGGGTGGGCACGGCCCACTCGCAGCCCAGCGCGAGCAGGTCGTGGACGGTCCCGGACATCCCCGCCGCGGCGGCACCCTCCCCCGCCGCGGCATCGAGCGTCGCGCCGGACAGGCCGAGCGGCTCGAGCACACCCTGTCGCACATAGTCCTCGAAGGGCAGGCCCGACCGCTCGGCCAGCAGCGAGCCGAGCACCTCGAATCCGACGTTCGAGTAGATCCGGCTGGTCCCGGGAGGCGCCAGCGGCGGTCCGGGTCCGGGCCCCAGTCCCGACGCGTGGGCCAGCAGATGACGGACGGTCGAACCGGCCGGCCCGGCGGGCTCGTCCACGAGGAGCGTCCCCTCCTCCACGGCGACGAGGACGGCGAGTGCGGTCGTCATCTTGGTCACCGACGCCCAGGCGAACGCCCGACGCGAAGGACCCGTGGTGGTCACCTCGTCACTCTGCGCACCGATATCGACCACTCCAACGGTGGCGTGGTCGACCGGCCACCGCTCCACCAGCCTGAACGCGTCCATCCGTCGAAATCGTAGATGACGATCGCGCAGCCGCCTTGTTACTGTTGGTCCGGGATGGTGGCGACGAGCCCCAGGGGCAGGGTGAAGAGATCGAGGGGCGCCTCCATCGTCGTCAGGCGATGGTCGGTGATCATCGGCGCGCTGATCTCGGCGGCGGCGTTCTCGGGGTGTTCGACGCTCACCGGCGCGGCGACGACCACCGTCGCGTCGTCGCACATCACGGCCACGTCCGTCGACGGGAGCCTCGCCGACTTCTACCGCGCCCCCTCCCCCCTCGCTCCGGGGCCGGCCGGCTCGATCATCCGGTCGATGGTCATCCCGTCGGCCGGACAGCTGCCGCCAGGAGCGGTCGCCTACCGGGTCCTCTACCACTCCGAGTCCATCGGCGGCTCCGACATCGCCGTGTCGGGCATGGTCGTCGTCCCGGGGGGCGCTCCCCCAAAGACGGGCTTCCCGGTGGTCACCTGGGCCCACGGCACGACGGGCCTTGCCGAGCAGTGCGCACCCTCGCTCGACGGGTTCGCCTCGATCCCGCTGCTCGATTCGTTGTTGGAGCGCCACGTCATCGTGGCCGCCACCGACTACCAGGGCCTCGGCACCCCGGGCGGCCATCCCTACCTGGTCGGTCAGAGCGAGGCCCAGGGCGTGCTGGACGCGGCACGGGCCGCCCGCAACCTCGTGGGAGGCGAGGCATCCAACACGGTGGTGGTCCTCGGCTACTCCCAAGGCGGGCAGGCGGCCCTTTTCGCGTCACAGATCGCCTCGTCGTACGCGCCCGAGCTCTTCGTGGCCGGCACCGCGGTGGCCGCACCCGTCACCTCGCTCGATGAGTTCGTCCCGTCGTCCGACACCTCCTCCGTCGACCAGACGGCCGTCTACGCCGTCATGGCCCTCGACGCGTGGTCGCACACGTACGGGAACGTTTCGCTGTCGTCGGTCCTGACTCCGACCGCCCTGCGCAGCGCCCCGGACATCGCCTCGGAGTGCAGCGGCGCGCTGGCCGCCACCTACGCCTCGATCGACACGAGCCGGTTGTTCCCCCCCGGGTGGGACCGGAGCCCGGCCGTGCGGACCGACATCGCGGACAACGAGCCCGGAAGGTACCCGACGGCGACCCCGCTGCTGGTCGTCGAGGGCGAGGAGGACACGCTGACCCCCTACCCCACCGTGTCGGCGTTCGTGGCGACGACGTTGTGCCGTGTCGAGGACGACACCGTGAAGTACGTGCCGATCGCCGACACGGGGCACAGCGGGCTGATGCAGAGCGCGGCACCGGTCCTGCTGCGGTGGATCTCGGCCCGGGTGGCCGGAGAGCCCCCGTCCGACTCCTGCGCCCAGTTGGAGGGTGGCCGATGGTAGGGAGGGCGGGTAGTGGGGATGGCCGGCCCGGTGCACCATCGGGAACCCTGGCGAGTCGCCGTAGCTCTCGGTAACCAGCCGGTGTGTCCGCCGCCGGTCAGACGTCGAGGAACCGGCGCACGGCGAGGGCGGAGCCCACCACGCCGACCACCACACCGACCACGGCCACCAGGATGCAGGTCCCGGCCACCTCCCAGCCGTCGAGCGACATCTGGGCGATGATGTTGCCCTGGTTCTGCGCGGTCTTGACGGTGTCCAACCCGATGCCCCAGTAGAGGGCCAGCACGACCAACACCGCCACCACCGCCCCGAGGAGGCCCTGGATCAGTCCCTCGGCCATGAAGGGGAGCCGGATGAACCAGTTGGTCGCCCCGACCAGCTTCATCACGGACACCTCCCGCCGTCGGGCGAAGATGGCCATACGGATGGTGTTGAGGATCAGGACCGACGCGGACAGCAGCAGCACCACCGCCACCGACAGGAACACCCACTGCAGGATCCGGATGACGCTCTGCATGGTCTTGATCTGCTGGCCCGGGTACTTCACGTTGTACACCCCGGGCTTCCCGATGAACTGCGCGTAGACGGCGGACGCCTGCGAAGGGTCGTTCAGCACGCACCGGAAGGATTCCGGGTAGTTCGACTCGGTCGTGGCCGAGAACTCGTCGGCCGGCTCGAGCTGCCTGGCCTCGCTGTAGTCGTAGGCCTGTGACCGGTAGATGCACGTCTTGACGTAGGGCGACTGCTTGAGCTCGGTGTGGAGGGCATTGACCTGCGACTGGTGCGCCCCGGGGTTCACCCAGACGACGGCGTTCACGCCGTTCTGCCACTGGATGGTGGCCTTGGAGGCACCCTGCTTCAGCAGCAGGGACGACCCGACGAGCGCCAGCGACACGGCCACGGTCAGGATGGCGGCGACGGTCATCAGCCGGTTCCGCCAGAGGTTGGTCGCGGCCTCACGCGAGACGTACGAGGCGGAGAGCGGCATCAGGCCCTGGTGGCGAAGTTGCCGGGCAGATCGTCGTGGGCCAAACCGGTCGGCGCCTGGTCCACCATCGCCCCGGTCGGGGAGCCGGCGCCGGCTGCGGCCGTGGCGCTGTCGATGCCGTACACGCCGTGGGCCTGGTCGCGCACCAGCATGCCCCGGTCCAACTCGATGACGCGACGCCGCATCTGGTCGACCATGCCGGCGTCGTGGGTGGCGATGATCACGGTGGTCCCCGTCCGGTTGATCCGGTCGAGCAGCCGCATGATGCCGAGGCTCGTGGTGGGGTCCAGGTTGCCGGTCGGCTCGTCGGCCAGGAGGATGAGCGGGCGGTTGACGAACGCCCTGGCCACCGCCACCCGCTGCTGCTCGCCACCGGAGAGCTCGTGGGGGAGGTTGTCCCGCTTCTTCGTCAGGCCGACCAGGTCGAGCACCTGGGGCACCTGGGCGGCGATCACGTGCTTGGGCCGACCGATCACCTCGAGGGCGAATGCGACGTTCTCGAACACGGTCTTGTTGGGGAGGAGCCGGAAGTCCTGGAACACGCACCCGATGTTGCGGCGCAGATACGGGATCCGCCACTTCGGCAGGTGGCCGATCTCCTTGCCCGCCTCCCAGATGCGTCCCGAGTCGGGCGACTCCTCCCGCAGGAGGAGTCGGATGAAGGTCGTCTTGCCCGAGCCCGACGGACCGACCAGGAACACGAACTCGCCCTTGTCGATCTCGACGGTGCAATCGTTCAGCGCGACGGTCGAGCCCTTGTACGTCTTCGTGACGTTCTGAAACTTGATCATGAGAAGGTGATGGTGGAGGTGGTGGCCAACATGCCGGGGGGTGTCCTCACTCCGGACAATGCTACCCCTCCTACACCGGAGAATGGTTCAGCCCCTCCGAACTCCCCCTCTGACCTCCCCGGACGCCCGTCGGCGACCACCCGACAGCAGGGTCGGCGCGTCGTCGGCGACCACTCGGCAACAGGATCGGCGCGTCGTCGGCGCCGCGTCAGTCGTCGTCGCGACGCTGTTCGGCGCGTCGGCGCAACTCGGCCTCGATGAACGCGTCGAGGTCGCCGTCGAGCACCGCCTCGACGTTGCCGGTCTCCTCGTTGCTCCGGAGGTCCTTCACCAGTTGGTAGGGGGCCATCACATAGGAGCGGATCTGATTACCCCACGCGTTGTCGGTGCGGTCGCCCGACAGCTGGTCGAGCGTCGCCTGGTGTTCGGCGCGCTGACGCTCGGCCAGCTTGGCCCCGAGGACCTGCATCGCCTTGGCCTTGTTCTGGTGTTGGCTGCGTTGGTTCTGGCACGAGACCACGATCCCCGTGGGGAGATGGGTCAGGCGCACCGCCGAGTCGGTCTTGTTGACGTGCTGGCCGCCGGCACCCGACGAACGGTACGTGTCGATGCGCAGATCCTTCTCGTCGATCTCCACCTCGTCGGAGACGTCCTCGAGGAACGGCACGACGTCGAGTGAGGCGAAGGACGTCTGGCGCCGGTGCTGCGCATCGAACGGCGAGATGCGCACCAGGCGGTGGACGCCGCGCTCGGCGGCCAACAGGCCGAACGCATAGCGGCCCTTGACGATGAAGGTGGCAGAGAGCAGGCCCGCCTCCTGTCCGGGCGTCGCCTCTTCGACCTCGATGTCGAAGCCGCGGCGCTCCGCCCACCGCGTGTACATACGGAGCATCATCTCCGCCCAGTCCTGCGCGTCGGTGCCGCCGGCCCCGGCGTGGATCTCGGCCACTGCGTCGCCGGCGTCGTGCGGGCCGCCGAACAATGAGCGGAGCTCGAGCACACCGAGACGGCGGTCGAGCGACGACAGGCCGTCTTCGATCTCGGGACGCAGTGAGTCGTCCCCCTCCTCCTCCATCATCTCGTTGAGGGTCCGGGCGTCGGACAGGTCGCCGGCCAGACCGTCGAGGAGCTCGATGTCCTCGTTGACCCGCCCCAGCTCCGTCGTCACCTCGCGGGCGTGGTCGGCGTCGTCCCACAGATCGGGCCGCGACGCCTCCTTCTCCAGCTCGGTGCGCCGTTCGTGGAGGCGGTCGACCGCCAGGAAGCGGGCGGACTCGTCGAGTCGCTCACCGAGGGCGGCGAGGGTCGTCGGGATGTCGACGCGCTCGGGCTCGCCGGACCCCCGGCGGGGGGCGTCGGGCGACGCCATGTCAGTTGGCGCCGTGGCAGAACTTGAACTTTTTGCCGCTCCCGCACCAGCACGGCTCGTTCCGACCGATCTTCTCCCGCTCGGACTTGACGATGGGGAGTTGGGTGTCGCCGTCGTCGCCGATGTTGGTCACGCCCGCGGCACCGTTCCCGCCGGCCATCACCGCCTGGGCCTGCTCGAGCTCCGCCGGCGTGGCCGCGGCGAAGGCGGCCGAGATGGCGGTGTCGCCCTGCACGGGGTCGTCGGCGGCCAGGTAGCTGGCCCGATCGAGGTCGGGCTCGGCCGCCGGCTCGGCCAGCACCTGGACGTGGAAGACGTAGCGGAGGTAGTCGTCGTTGATGCCGTCCATGAGCTTGCCGAACATGGCGAAGCCCTCCCGCTGGTAGGCGACCAGGGGATCCTGGTTCCCCATGGCCCTGAGGTTGATCCCCTCGCGCAGGTAGTCCATCTCCGCCAGGTGGTCCTGCCACCGCTGGTCGATGATCTGGAGCATGATGTCCCGCTCGAGCTGACGGGCCGTGTCGGCCCCGCCCGGGATCGTCTCGTCCCGCGCCGCGTAGAGATCGAGGGCCTCGGTGAGCAGGCTCTCGGCGATCTGGTCCACCGTGCTGGCGTCGACCAGGTCGTCGACCACGAACCTGGTCGGGAAGTACTGGGTTACCTCGGTGATCAACTGGGCGAGGTCCCACTCCTCGGGATAGTCCGACGGGCACGACGACGCCACCAGCGAGGCGACGGCACCCTCGAGCAGCTCGATGGTCTCGTCGTGCAGGTCCTCGCCCTCGATGATCTGGTAGCGGCGCCGGTAGATCACCTTGCGCTGCTCGTTCATCACGTCGTCGTACTTGAGGACGTCCTTGCGGGACTCGGCGTTGCGACCCTCCACGGTGTTCTGCGCCCGCTCGATGGCCTTGGTGACCATCTTCGCCTCGATCGGGACGTCGTCGGGGAGGGCCCGGCCCATCACCCAGTTCATCGCCCCGGTGGCGAACAGCCGCATCAGGTCGTCCTCGAGGGAGAGGAAGAAGCGGCTCTCGCCGGGGTCACCCTGGCGTCCCGAGCGCCCCCGCAACTGGTTGTCGATGCGCCTGCTCTCGTGGCGCTCGCTCCCGAGGACGTACAGCCCGCCGAGGCCGCGGACCTCGTCGCCTTCGCGGTCGCAGGTCGCCTCGAACTCCTTGCGCAACGTCTCCAGCTCGGCCTGGCCCTCGTCGGTGGCGACGTCGATCCCCCGCGACTGGGCCTCACGGACGGCGAGGCCGTCCGGATTGCCGCCGAGGATGATGTCGACGCCGCGCCCGGCCATGTTGGTGGCCACCGTCACCGCACCCACCCGACCGGCCTGGGCCACGATCTCCGCCTCCCGGAAGTGCTGCTTGGCGTTCAGCACCTCGTGGGCGATCCCCTTCTTCTCCAACAGGCGCGAGAGGTGCTCGGACTTGGACACCGACGCGGTGCCGACCAGCACGGGCTGGCCGATGGCCTGGCGCTCGACGAGGTCGTCGACCACCGCGTTGAACTTGGCGTCCTCCGTCTTGTAGATGAGATCCGGGTTGTCCTCGCGGATCAACGGCTTGTTGGGCGGGATGGGCACGACCGGCAACTCGTAGGTGTTGGCGAACTCGGACGCCTCGGTCTCCGCCGTCCCGGTCATCCCGGACAGCTTCTCGTAGAGACGGAAGTAGTTCTGGAGGGTGACGGTGGCCCAGGTGTGGTTCTCCTC
>CAZNLF010000022.1:0-20650 GCA_964573595.1 uncultured Acidimicrobiaceae bacterium
AGCGGCTGGAGTACGAGGGCTACCACTTCGAGGTGGCGGACGGATCGTTGGAGCTGCTGCTCCGCAACGCCACGGGATGGGAGCAGGACTTCTTCGAGCTCGAGTCGTACCGGGTGATCGCCGACCACACCCAGGGCCTGTCCACCGAGGCCACGGTGAAGGTCCTCGTGGGCAGCGAGCGGATCGTCGCCACCGCCGAGGGTAACGGCCCGGTCAACGCCCTCGACGGCGCCGTGCGCCGTGCCATCGGCTCCCACTACCCGGCGCTGTCGGGGGTCCACCTCGTCGACTACCGGGTGCGCGTGCTGGACTCGGCCAGGGGAACCGGCTCGGTGACCCGCGTCCTCATCGATTCGACCGACGGCGACCGCACCTGGACGACCATCGGCGTGTCCGAGAACATCATCGCCGCTTCCTGGCAGGCCCTTTCCGACTCTATCGTCTACGGTCTGCTCCATGCGGGCACACCCTCGGACCCCGCGGCCGAGGGGTAGCGTCACTGAACGATGACCGTCTTTGACCGACCACCAGGAGCCGTACGTTGACCCAGCCCAGCTTCGTCCCCATCGTCGAGGCTGACCAGGTGAGGCCGGCCTACCGGCTACAGGTTCCCAACATATGGACCCAGTCGAGGCCTTCCGAACTGCGCGGCACGTCGCAGCCCCCGGGTCGCCAGCTGGGCAGCCCGGGACCCGATCAGGGGTTCGCCCTCAAGCTGGCCAGGAGGTTCGTGGACCGCCTGGAACTGGTGGAGGGGGAGTCCGCCGAGGACGCGATCGCCGGCTGCACGGCGGTCGCCATGCGGCGGTGTGCCCGTTTCGGCCGGGCGCCGGCCGTCTACGACCTGGCCTTCGCCTTCACGCTGTGGGGGTTCCTCGGGGGTGCCCCGGCCGACCTGGTCGAGGCGCGCGGCCCCCTGTTCCGGTCGGCTTCCCACCACTACACGGCCCAGCGGGCGATCGCCGACGCGGTGGCCGAGGAGACCCTCCGGCTCACGCCCGAGGCCGTGGCCGAGCGCCTCGACCGGTGGCGTGAACTGCTGAATCCGGCGGAGTCGGCCTGAGCCCGATGGGCGGTGAAGCCGGCGGCATCCGGAGCCGTCGGCCCTACCGCTGCCCGGTCTGAGTCAGGCCGGCCGCCGGCTCGCGGGTCAGTGACCCTTTCGCCACTTCCGCCGGCTCGATGATCCGGTGGACGCGCCGACCGGAGCAGCGTCCCTCGAGGCGCCTCCGGCCCGGGAGCTCGAGAACGAGCCCGCCGAGGCATCGTCGGCGAAGTTGGCCACGGTGACGTTGTCGGCCAGATGGGAGCCCTGGAGCGCCTTCTGGAAGAGGTCGGGGAACTGGGGCCCGACGTGCGTGACCTGGTCAGAATGGCCCTGCCATCTCGACGGGTGGATCGATTCACCACCCCCGGCCGGTGCACCGCCCGGATCCTGGCCTGCCGGCCGGACCGGCGTGTCGACCGGCGATCGCATGCGCGTACCCTCCCTCACGGACGGGTGTAGCTCGGGCGGGTACCATTTCCCGTCACTGGCTATCCACCAGCCCGGCCCCTCGGGTTTATCACTCATTGGGTTGCCTCCACCACTCTATGTGTTAATCGATTCCTGAATCGTAGACCGGATTTATGCCAATTGTCACCTGCATCCCGTGGCGACGGGCCGCCGGGGCTCCTGGCGCGTGATCCCGGCCTGGAGGCGTCCTCCCCGCAGCGACGCCAGGCGGGGGAGTGGGTCGCCGGCAGGGGATGACCAGCTCGGAGCTACCGGTGGGTAACTTGGGTCGATGGACTCCCCTGCCTTCGGGCTGACCGACACCCATCGCCAGTTCCGTGACACGCTCCGCCGGTTCGCCGACGAGCGCATCGCCCCCCACGCCGCCGAGGCGGACCGGGACTCGACCTTCCCCCAGAAGTCGTTCGATGCCTGCGTCGAGCTCGAGCTGCCCGCGCTGGGTGTGCCCGTCGAGTTCGGCGGGGCCGGTGCGGACATGGTGACCCAGGCGATCATGGCCGAGGAGGTGGCCAGGGTGTGCGCATCGACATCGGTCACCCTGCTGATCTCGAAGCTCGGCATGCTCCCCGTCATGAACTGGGGGTCGGAGGAGCTGAAGCGCCGGTACCTTCCCCGGGTGGCCTCGGGCGACGCACAGGCCAGCTACTGCCTGTCCGAGGCGGACGCCGGCAGCGACGTGGCGTCCATGCGCACCCGCGCGGTGCGTGATGGCGAGGACTATCTCCTCACCGGCAGCAAGCACTGGATCACCAACGCCGGCGTGTCGGACACCTACACGGTCTTCGCCGTCACCGACCCGGATGCCGGGCGGAGGGGCATCAGCTGCTTCCTGGTCGAGGCCGGCTGGGGGGTGCAGGTGGGCGCCCACGAGGACAAGATGGGCCTGCGAGGTAGCCCGACCGCCGCGGTCTCCTTCGACGGCCTGAGGGTGCCCGCCGCCAACCTGGTCGGGCGGGAGGGCATGGGATTCGCCATCGCCATGCACACCCTCGACCGCAGCCGGCCCACCATCGGGGCCCAGGCCGTGGGGATCGCCCAGGGCGCGATCGACGAGGCGATCGGGTACATGCAGGAGCGCAAGGCCTTCGGCAAACCGATCGCCGATCTCCAGGGACTCCGCTTCATGGTGGCCGACATGGCCATGCACGTCGAAGCGGCCCGGGCCCTCGTCTACCGGGCCTGCTCGCTCGTCGACGATGGTGATCCCGACGGTGAGCTGACCAAGGTGGGGGCGATGGCCAAGTGCTTCGCCTCGGACACCGCCATGTCGGTGACCACCGATGCCGTCCAGCTGTTGGGCGGCTACGGCTACACGAAGGACTTTCCGGTGGAGCGCTTCATGCGCGACGCCAAGATCACCCAGATCTATGAGGGTACCAACCAGATCCAAAGAGTCGTGATGGCAAAGAAGCTGCTGGGATAGGGATTCGGGCTGGCTTGGGCGCGGGCGGGGGCAAGGAACAGCGGTGGACCCTGAGGGACAGTGTCACTGGTATGGGCTACCCGATAATCGGTCAACCCTTCACGTAGGAGAGTTTCTCGGACACAAGCCCGTCACGCACTCGGAACACATCGACGCCCCGAACGTGACCGTCTACCCACGAGTAACGCCAGCGCTGCACGACCCGATCTTCCGCTCCGAAGGTCTCCTCGGCATGGAAGACAGCGTGTGTGTCGTCGAAGATCGGCTGCCATGCCTTGCGGATGGCGTCACGACCCTCGTAGCGGGTTCCGTCAGGCCCCGGTTCCGTGGATTCGAAAACACAATCGCTGGTGACGAGCGCCAGCGTTGCGCCCAAGTCGTGAGCGCCCCAGGCTGAGCCAAACGCCTCGACGATCGTGAGAGGATCCATCTTGGGTCGAGTCATCGACAACGTATCCGACTCCGCTAGGCCATGGCCGGTGAGACGTCCTCCAGCCCCGACCGAATCATCTCCCGAAGTTCAGGCGTGTCTTGGTGTCCATGCTTGGCCACCGCGTGCGCTACCGCGGCGTCGAGAGTCTCCTCTTCCGTCCCGGCGATGGTGAGCGTGCAACCGATGTCGTTGGGCACTTTGCGGCAATCAATCATCTTGCGGGCCATTGCAACCTCTTTCTGATCAGGCCGGATCTTCTCCGGTCACTTGGATTCGGAGTGGGACGCGTAGCTGCTGGCACCAAACCAGTCCACCGTGATGACCGGTGAATCCCCAGCCACCCACGCGTCGTGACCGCTGGGCAAGGACGTGACCTCGCCTGGACCAGCGAGGATCTCGGTTCCGTCATCCATGAGGATCGCCAACTGACCGCTCACATGGAACTGGAAGTGCGGAGCTTCACAACTCGGTGTCTTGGCGATGGGCTTTACGTCGTTTGACCAGCGCCATCCCGGTTCGAAGGTGTAGCGCCCGACCTCGCCGTTGCCGATCTTTACGATCTCTGCTCTCCCGTGAGGAAACTCGCGAACCTCGTCAGGCTGAGCAAACGTTCGGTGCTCCGCTTCGTGCATGGCAACCACCTCTCATCGGTGACCCCCCCGCCAGTAGCTACCTTACCTACTAGTAGGTAGAAGTCAAGTGGTAACCTCGGACCAATCCGGGGTCAGTGAGGATGGACCGAGTGAAACAAGCGCACAAGGAATCGACTGATACAGCCACCCAGATTCTGGACGTGGCGGAGCGCCTGGTCCAGATCCGCGGTTTCAATGCCTTCAGCTATACCGACGTCGCCGGAGAGCTAGGACTCACCAATGCCGCCCTCCACTATCACTTCCCGAGCAAGGCGGAACTTGGGGAGGCGCTGATCGCCCGTTACACCATTCGGTTCACCGGAGCCTTGGCTGAAATCGACGAGTCCCATTCAGATCCGCTTCGCAAGCTCGCTGCCTACACCGGTCTCTACGCCACCGTGCTGCGGAGCCAGAGGATGTGCCTGTGCGGCATGTTGGCAGCCGATCACGAGACGCTTTCGCCCGGGATGCAGGGTGCGGTCGCAGACTTCTTCGAAAGAAACGAGCGGTGGCTCGCCGAAGTATTGAAGCAAGGTCGCGACGATGGAACGTTGAGCTTCCCTGGGTCCCCACTCGAAGAAGCACGCTCGATCGTGAGTGGTCTAGAGGGGGCCATGTTGATCGCCCGCTCCATAGGTGACATCAAGCGATTCAACGCCGCCGCGAGCCACCTGCTGACGGCTCTACGCCCGTAGACCGATTTTGGCGGAACCGGGATGGCACTGTCCCACTCGCTGATCATGGGCAGTGAGCGCGCCGCCAACGGCGATCGCGCGCGAAGATAACGCGACTCTCAGCCGGTCATCTGGAACACCCATACGTCACCGCTGGCCTCGCTCCACACCTCGACCTATCATCGTCTCCGCTAGGGACTGTCAATACGGCGAGGTGGTGCAATGAAATCACCAGCACAGTTCGCCCAGGCCGTCGAAGAACGGCCCGTGCTGCCTCCGGGCGGCGGCGAGCGGGTATCCGGTCACGGCGTCATGGGGCTGCCGTTCGCATCTGGCCACGTCCTCGGACTGCGCCGGTGGACGGCTTCGTCGGTGGGTGACAGATTCACGTCAATCTGGCACCGCGACCAAATTGGGCGCTGGACGTTCTACGAGTCCGTTGCCTGCGAGGTCGCGTGCCATCGTTACTTCGGAGCGGATGTAGAGCGCGTCCGGGAAGGACTCATCGACCTCGAATGGGAGGTGTCCAACCGGCTCCGTGTCCGCACCGTTGACGGGGCCGTCGACTGGGAGATAGTGATCGGGGCAACCATCGCGACCCGGATGCTGAGCGTGATGGGCTCGATGATGCCGCTGGCCGCGTGGCGGTCCGGACCGGTGCTCAGCGCAATGGGAGCGGTCGCGGGGCGGGCTCTCGGCGTCGGGAAGGTACAGCTCACTGGAACCACGTCCAACCGACAGCACTTCGATGCCAATCCTCTACGGATCTGGTACGTGACCGCGAGCCATGCTGTCGTCGAAGGTGAAGATCTAGGACCGACCGGCGCCTTGGCCGAACAGGCTCACATGGCTGATTTCTACTTTCCGCAACGCGGCATGTTCGCGGTTGGTCGGGTGTTCATCAGCCCGCTCAAACCAACCCGTAGTGGGACCGAACCGGACACGATCGTACAACTCGCCCAGTAGAGGCGGATTACCGCGCCGATCAGCCGGTGCCACAATCGGATCGACGTTGCTCGATCATGGTCAACGGTCAAGCGCTGAGGAGGAGAACGACGTGGGTGGAGTAGTGGAGGCTGACTATCTCGTCGTCGGCGCAGGCGCGTCCGGTATGGCATTCGCCGATTCTCTGATCACGTCATCCGATGCCGAGGTGGCGATCATCGATCGTCGTCACGGCCCCGGCGGCCATTGGAACGACACCTACCCGTTCATACGATTGCACCAGCCTTCGGCGTACTACGGCGTCAACTCGATGCCTCTCGGGGCCGACACCATTGACGCCCGGGGCGTCAATGCCGGGATGTATGAACGTGCGTCCGGGAACGAGCTCTGCGCATATTACGAGCGCGTCATGAAAGACCAGCTACTTGCTTCCGGCCGAGTCCGATTCTTCCCGCAGTGCGACTATGTGGGAGGCGGCGAATTCGTTTCGCTGCTGACCGGTGATCGCCACAAGGCTTTGGCCCGCAAGGCCGTCGTTGACGCGACCTACCTCGAACCGTCCGTTCCGGCCACGTCCGAACCCCCATTTGAGGTCGCCGACGGAGTGCAATGCGTGCCGGTAAACGAGCTTGCCCGCGTGCCGGAGCCGCCGGACGGGTACGTGATCATCGGCGCTGGCAAGACCGGCGCCGACGCGGTCCTTTACCTGCTGGAGAACGGCGTTCCGCCAGCATCCATCCGATGGATCAAGCCGCGCGAAGCATGGTACCTGAATCGGGCCTTTACCCAAGGTGGCGAGTTGCTCGGCACGCTGTTCGATGGGCTGGCACAGCAGCTCGAGGTATGCGCAGAGGCCGATTCCGCGGCGGCCCTCTTCGAACGGCTCGGTCAGACGCGGCAGATGCTACGAGTCGACGAAAGCATCACCCCGACCATGTTCCGCGGCCCGACCGTCAGCACCGCCGAAATCGAACTACTGCGACAGGTCGACGGAGCAGTCCGCCTGGGACGGGTTCGCCGAATCGAAGCCGGCATGATCCGGCTCGATGACGGCACCATCCCCACAACCTCAGGCACACTGCACGTGCATGCCGCGGCAGGTGGTCTCAACCCCGCGCCCGAGACGCCCATTTTTGCCCCGGGAGCAATACGGCTGCAGTCCATGCGCATCGGTCTGGCCCCCTTCAACTCCTCGCTCATCGCCTACGTCGAGGCGACCCGGCCCGACATCGCGGGCAAGAACCGCTTGTGCCCACCCAACCGTCAACCCGACACCCCCGCCGATTGGATTCGCGGCACTCTGATTTCCCTGCAGGCCGACTCCATGTGGGCTCAAGAAGACGACATCGCTGCGTGGATGGGACACGCCAGAGTCAACATTGCCTGCGGGCTCAGAGCGCAACTGTCCCGCCCCGACGTCGCGACCAACTTGACGCGCTACCTCGCCAGCCTCGACCCGGCCATCGCAAATCTCCGCCGACTTGTCGCTGATCTTTGACCCGGATCCGGACCGGCAATCGCTCGCCGACGAGTTATCCACACGCCCACATGTGATGCGACGAAGGAGCGGGGACTCCGCTCCTTCAGACATGCCTGGTCGAGACTTCTCGGCAGACTCTTCGGTCCATTCGTGGCGTGTCGAGGTCGGTAGGGGACGCGAATTATCGCACTGTGGCGAGAGTTCGGACGGCGGCATGTCGCCCCTACAACATCCCTACAACTCGGCGAAACTCAGTGAGTTCCGGATGAGTCGATCCGGAATAGACCCGGTTCAGCGCACGGCCGGCAACCGGCTGAACCCCCGGGAGAGTGCACCCAGATCTACGAGGGCACCAACCGGATCCAGCGGGTGGTGATCGCCAAGGGGCTGTTGGGGTAGCGGACCAAGCCCGACGGCGACATCGTGAAAGTAACGGATCATCAGCGTCTTATCGGAAACGGTTTCTGGTCGTCACGAGATCGTTCCGCCATCCCCTTGCCCGTACGCGGTGAGCGGCGACTTGGCCGTCCGAGGGCATTCAGGGCTGTCGAAAGATCATCAACTCGCGTGCCTGATCCAGCCGAGTCGGTGGAAGGTTCAAGACAATTTCGACATCGGCGGCCGAATCGAAACTACCGAGGTGTTCTCTCATTGTGACGATCTGTTCTGCCAACGTGACGTCGATTCCGGGTAGAGACGCCAGTACCGGCGTCGGCACGTGATTGACGTCAACCAGGCCTCCGTCATCGAATCGTCTTGGAAGATCGGGGCGGCCGATTCCCAGCTCGGACGCAAGTTTGGGATTCCTTTCGACCATCCGCAACGAGCGCTCTCGGGCGCGAATGCGAGTTTTGGCGTCCTCGATGGTCGGATGCCCGAGAGGCACGCGGTGGGCATACCAACCAATCCACATCGAAAACAGCAGACCGGCAGATCCAAGGACGCCCCCGATCGGCTGGACGTGGTTACCGGGACTCGGGGCGAGCGCAGCAGCCAGCACGGCAATGCTGATCCCGGCCCCGGCAAGCGAGATGATCCACAAGTAGCTCTTGCGCCATACGGGATGTAGGGAAGGTCCCGGATCCGGTTCGATCTTCCGCCACAGCTGCTCGATCTGCACAAAATGAATGCTACCGACGGCCCGCGTGGTTCAGCGAGCCCCGGCCACCGACGGGCCGGTCAGTGGCCCGCTCCTGAGCAGACGCTACCGTCAGTTCGAGCACCGACCCCCGCCCGGACGCCTGGAGCTGTGGGCGGGACTTCATGGGGTCGCCACGTTCGACCAGCCCGACCGACCCGAGTACCTGCAACTCGGCGAGCTCGACCGGCCGACCTTGCTCGAGAACATCATCGTTTGCTGGCTCGGCTCCGCGACCCTGTGCCCCCTTCGTAGACGGGCAAGGATGCTCCCGGGGTCTATCGTCCCATCCGACGGTTCCGCGGCCATCTTCCGAGGTGGTGCCGGGCGATGATCATCTCCACCCGGACCCGTCAATCCTCTGGACCACGACACGACGGTGCACTTGGAGGGAAACTTGTGGACAGGATCGACATGGACGATGCGGTGCGGGCCTACGTCGAAGCGATAGCACCGGAGTACCGACCCCTCTTCGATCGACTACACGGCCTGGTTGTGCGGGTGCACCCCGAGGCGAGCTTGGTGCTCTCGTACAAGATGCCGACCTACAAGGTCGGCCGGCGCAGCCTCCACGTCGGCGTCTGGAAGCACGGCGTGTCGATCTACGGGTGGCAGCAGGGCAAGGAGGCCACCTTCTCGTCCAGGCACCCGGAGACGAAGACGGGCAAGGGAACGATCCGACTCACACCCGAGGACGCTGCCACGATCTCGGACGAAGAACTCTGCGGACTCGTTGACGCCGCTCTGGACAGCTGACCACGCGGCCGGAAGTCGGGTGACACGGAATACCGGACACTCCGACTCGATGGTGGACCGGTGAGCGGAACGCAGGAATTCGACCGGGTGCCGGAGGACTACTGCCGTTGGCTTCCCTCGGTCGTCCGCTTGGACGGCAGCAGCAGGATCAGGATCAGTGCGAGGAAGAAGAAGAAGAAGGCCAGAATCACCCAACCGACCGCATGCCGGCCCTTGCGCTTGGCAATGTTGTAGATCCACACCATGACCGCGATCCAAAGGACGAAGTAGATCGCCGAACCGAGTGCGTACTCTCCGGCGCTGGCGAAGACGAGGTCAGGGACGAGCGACACGGCGACCTCCTAGGGTTCGGATGGACCAATAGTAGCGACCAGCGGAGTCCCGATCTCAGGTCGCCCCACCGGCGATCACGACCGGTGCCGATCCGCCGTCTCCGATGAAGCGGTGGACGTCGCGGGCGTCGTCGGAGAGCTCGGCGACGGCGCATTGGGCGACATCCTCGAGCGGGTGGATCTCCACGGCTCCCGAGACGAGTCGCCACGTGGCAACCACGCGGCCCTCCACCAGGCACACAGGATGGAAGATGCCGTTCTGGGTGACGACTCCCCGGTGGTCCCCGACGAACGTCTCTCTCGATGCCCACCCGTGGAGGAGGGGATCGAACGCTCCAAGCAATCGAGTGGGTGCCGAGGGCAGGATGTCCACGTCACTCGTTCGCCGGACGGAACCTCCTTCGACCGGGCGGAGCTCCTCGCCCGACTGGTCGAACCCGATCCGGGCGTCACCGAGCGTGATGCCGGCCCACTTCGCCAGGTCGGCCGGCGACGCCGGCTCGTGACCCTCCAGATACCGGTCGGCCAGCCGGCCGAGTGCCTCGTGGCGCCCGACCGGGCCCGGCGACGAACCCAGCCAGTCGCTGACCAGGACGAAGGCATGCCTGCCGTCGACCACCGGACCCCTGACGATCAGCCCGCGCAGGCTCGTCGCAGCCAGGAGATGGATCAGGGCCTGACCTTGCGTGGGCACACCTTCCGCGTCCAGGCGGGCGCGGATCTCTTGCCGTGACAGTGGGCCCTCCGCCTCGAGGGAGGCGACGACCGTCTGGATGCCCCGCTCCGCCTGCGACGCGGTGACGCCGTCCTGGCTGAGGCGGCGATCGACGCCGGAGACGATCCGGGGAGCGGTCAATGCGTGCAACCACCAGTAGTCCTCCGATCGCACGAGATGGAGGGTCCCCCGGTTGAGCCACGTCACCAGGAGCCGGCGTTCGTTCAGCGACCGGTCCACGTCACGGGCGAGGAGCCCCGCGGACCGGCTACGGATCGCCAGCCGGAACCCCCGCTCGTTCTGGGCCTGGACCGCAAGGAGACGGCCGACGACGGATTCGGGGGAGTCTCCCAGTGCCCCCGCAAGCATCTGGGAACGCAGCCGAACGAGCCTCAGGACGTCTGCGCCGCCGCGGCGTTTCATCCGGGCCGGCGCAGACTCTGCTCATCATCGACGTATGTCCGCACTGCGTCGAGTTAACCACCGTGGACCTGGCTCTGCCATCACCGATGCCCGTTTCCCTCTGCACGGTGGGGACTGAGAACCCGGGCCGGTGCTCCCGGCGCCGCGCGGAACACGGGCGGCCCGCTGCTAACTTCGGGACACCACTGAGAGGGGGTGCCGTGGTCAGAACTTCACCGGAGGCGACGCCAATGCGGCTCGGGCCCGGCCACCGCCGGGCCACCGCCGTGGCCGTGGCTGTGGCGCTGGTCGTCTCCTTGGTCGCCGCGTTCGGTCCGACACCGCCCGCTGGTGCAGCAGTCCGGCAACCCAAGACGCTGTACTACCTGGCGATGGGCGACTCCCTGGCGGCGGGGACCGGGGCCAGCACCGTCGCCAACGAGTACGTGAGCGTGCTGTATCAACACGAACGGAGCCGCTTCCCCACCCTGGAACTGGAGAACCTGGCGTGCGGTGGAGCCACCACCAACTCGGTGATCTTCGGTCCCGGGTGTGCCTATGCGACCGGCACCCAGCTCGGTGACGCCGAAGCCTTCCTGCGGGCCCATCCCGGACAGGTCCCGTTCCTCACCATCGACATCGGTGCCAACAACGTCGACGGCTGCCAGAGCGGTGAGAGCTTCAGCGCCACCTGCGTGCAGAACGGCGAGGGCCTCATCACGTCGCAGCTCCCCCAGATACTGAGCGGTCTGAGGGCGGCGTACCCGGGCCTGGCGGTCTACGGGATGGACTACTACAACCCGTTCCTGGGCGAGTGGTTGACCGGATCTACCGGTCAGGGTGTGGCGGAGGCCTCCGAGCAGCTCGTCGAGCAGCTCAACGCGCTGCTGGGTGGGATCTACTCGGCGGGCGGTGCGGCGACGGCCGATCCGACCTCGTCCTTCCAGACCACGGACTTCGCTCCCACCGGGAGCTACCTGGGAGTCACGGAGCCCCAGAACGTGGCGAACATCTGCAACTGGACCCTGTTCTGCAGCGACGACGGCAACATCCACGCCAACAACATCGGCCACTTCCTACTGGCCGAGTCGTTCGCACAGGTGGTCGACCACGTGTCCGTCGCCACCACGACGCTGCCGACGGCGTCGGTTGATGTCGGCTATACCGCCAACCTCGTCTCCTCCGGCGGCCACCCGCCGTACCACTGGAGGCTGGCAACCGGTTCCGATCCTCTGCCGTCCGGGGTCACCCTGCGGGCGAACGGGACGTTGGAGGGTCGTCCGACGGTCGCGGGCACGTACCCGTTCACCGTCGAGGTTGAGGACTCGAGGCTCGCCATGACGTCGGCGCCGGCCAGGAACCTGGCGGCGGCGACACTGTCCATCACCGTCGGCTGATCCCCGCAACGAGGTGGGGGGCCGGGCCCGTCCTGCCCGCGTCGACGGCGGCAACCGGCTCGATCGGGGGACGGTGACCCGTCGACAGGAGCGTGGGTCACGCACGGTCGATCAGCGGCGTAGCCGGATCGAGCCGTTCGACCACCTCCCGAAGCGCGATGGGGAGGTCGGTGGCGCAGCCGGGGTTGTAGAGAGGTCCGGCGCCGTCGCTGAGCAGCCGGCTGGCCATGGCGACGCCGCGGGCGGGAACCGGGAGGGGAACCGACAGCGCGGCGACCATCGCCCGCAGTTCGTCCCCGGCTCCGATGATGCGCTCCCGACAGAGCGGCACGCGTGGGTTCCGCAATGGGGCCGGACGGGAGGCCTGCACCAACAGGTCCCGCCAATCCCGCGCCACCGCCCAGCGTCCGGGGCCCGATGCCAGCCATTCGGCCCGGGCTGCCACCAGTGGACCGGACTCCGGTGCCGTCCCCGACGCCAGGCGGCCGTCGAGATACGGGGCGAGCAGGCGGGCAAGGAGCCGGGCCACCGGTCCGATCGTTCGGGTGACGTATCCCCCTAGGCCCACGGCGTCCCGGAGCAGCAGGGTCGAGGTCGTCCCCCTCCGATCCCGGTGGGCCCGGTGGAGCTCCCGCACCCGGCGGCGCTCCCGACGGAGCACCCGTCGTTCCTCACCGGTGTGGTCCTCGAGCACGATCTTCAATGGCGGTGGAACGGTCATGGTCCAAGTGTGCGCCGGTGCGGGGCGGGTCGAAAGTGGCATGATTGACACTGTGCGCGACGAACCTGCCATTCGAAAGGACGCCACGCGCCGATCGGCGCGGGATGGGGGACAGTTCGGCACGAGACAGTCGTCGGCGGTGGCGGTGGTGGTGTACGACGGTGTCAACGCATTCGAGCTCGGCGTCGTCTGTGAGGTCTTCAGCTGGCAGATGCGGACGATCGGTGTCCCGTGGTACCGGCTGTCCGTGTGTGGTGCCGGGCCGGTTCCGGTGACGACCGACGGGGGATTCCGCATCGAGCCGGCTCGCGGGCTGGATGGGACCCGGAGGGTCGAGACGCTGATCGTCCCGCCGACCGATCGGCTCGACCAGGTGCCCACCGAGGTGTTCGATGCTCTGCGCCGGGCGCATGCACGGGGCTGCCGCATCCTCTCGTTGTGCACGGGTGCGTTCGTGTTGGCCGAGGCGGGACTGCTCGAGGGCAGACGGGCCACCACCCACTGGTCCGAGTGCGATGAGCTGGCCCGGCGCTACCCCGGCGTCTCGGTCGATCCGGACGTCCTCTACGTCGACGAGGGTGACATCCTGACCTCGGCGGGCAGCGCGGCAAGCATCGACCTCTGCCTCCACATCGTCCGTCAGGACTACGGCAGTGCCATTGCCACCAACGTGGCACGCCAACTCGTCGTTCCGCCCCAGCGCGACGGTGGCCAGGCCCAGTTCATCGATGCGCCGATGCCGGACCTCGACGGCTCCGACCTGTTCGGCGACACCGTCGCCTGGGTGCAGGAGCATCTCGACGAACCGATCACCGTCGGCGACCTCGCCGCCCGATCGGCCATGAGCCCCAGGAGCTTCGCCCGGCGATTCCTGGCCGCCACCGGCACGACCCCGCACCAGTGGCTGCAAGGACAGCGCGTCCGGCTCGCCCAACGGCTACTCGAGATGAGCGAGCTGCCGATCGAGACCGTTGCCGAACGGAGCGGCTTCCGGACGGCGGGCAACCTGCGGAAGCACTTCGGCCGGATCGTGCGCACGAGCCCCCAGGCCTACCGCCGGGCCTTCCAGGACCGACGGAGCGGGTGACCGGCCCTGACGCCGCCGCCCGACCGGAGGCCGCACCCCCCTGCCCGGGGACCGGTGCTCAGTCCGCGCCCCGTCGGGTCGAGGCCCGCTCGAGCTGGTCGATGGTGACGGGGATCCGGGCCACACTCACCTCGGGCCGATCCTGGAGGGCTGCCGAAAGGACCAGGTCCAACTGGTTGTGGAGGGCCCGATGCCGCCACTTGGTGGGTCGGATCACCGGGATCAGGACGATGGTGGCCTCGAAACCTTCCTCCTGCCGTTCGAGCGCGTCGAGGAACCGGAGGATGGGGCGGACCACCGAGTGATACTGCGACCGCAGGGTGACCAGCCTCACCCCGCAGTTCCAGTCGTTCCACTGTTGCTCCAGCTCGGCCTCCGACCCGCTCTCGTCGGAGAAGGTGACGGCCACCGCAACGACCTCGTCGCCGATCGACAACGCCTCGGAGATCACGTAGGAAGTCAGGCGGTTGACGCCGTTGACCGGGACGACGACGAGGACACGACCGGCGTGCGGGGGCGGCGGTACCTCGCCGATGGCGAGGACTCCGCTCAGGCGCTGGTAGTAGGCACGGATGCGTTGGAACAGCAGAATGAGCAGCGGAACGGCCACCACCACCACCCAGGCCCCCTCGACGAACTTCGAGATCAGGAAGACGATCGTGGCGATCGCCGTAACCACCGCACCGGTCCCGTTGACGGTGGCCTTGCGCTTCCAATGTGCCGGCCTTGCCGAGCGCCAGTGCACCACCATGCCCGTCTGGGCCAGGGTGAAGCTGATGAACACCCCGATGGCGAAGAGCGGGATGAGCGTGTTGGTGTTCCCACGGACGACCACCAGCAGTGCGGCCGCGACGATGCCGAGGGCCCAGACCCCCTTGCTGAACACGAGTCGATCGCCACGCAGGGCGAACGCATGGGGAAGGTAGTGGTCACGGGCCAGCAGGCTGGCCAGCACGGGAAGCCCACCGAACGAGGTGTTGGCGGCCAGGCCCAGGACGACGGTGATCGACAGGGAGACGATGTAGTACACCCACCCCCGACCCACCGAATAGGCCATGACCTGGCTCAGCACCGTCTGTCCCGAGCGCGGTCCCACATGGAATTTGTCGACCAGCACCGCCAGGCCCAACAACATCACCCCGAGGAGCACGCCCAACATCAGCTCGGTCTGCTTGGCGCGGGCCTGACGGGGTGGGCGGAACAGCGGGACCCCGTTGGCGATGGCCTCCACGCCGGTGAGCGCGCTGCATCCGGCCGAGAAGGCCTTCAGTATGAGGAGGACGCCGACGGGGGCGAGATCGACCGTGGGCGTCAGGGATTGCCCGGGTTGGGTGAGATGGGTGCCGAGCGGGTGGATCATCCCGATGGCGATGACAGCCAGCAGTCCCACGATGAACACGACGGTGGGAAGCAAGAAGGCTCGTGCCGTCTCACCGAGGCCCCGGAGGTTGAGGATGGTCAGCAACGCCAGCTCGGCCAGGCAGAGCGGCACCGTGGCGTGGGTCAGCGCCGGAAAGGCGGAGGTGAGCGAGGCGATGCCGGCGGCGATCGACACGGCGACGGTGAGCGTGTAGTCCACGACGAGGGACGCCGCTGCGACCTGGGCGGCGCCGTTCCCGAGGTTGGCCCGGGCCACGGCATACGCACCGCCGCCGTGGGGATAGCCATCGATGACCTGTCGGTAGGAGATGACCAGGAGGGCCAGCAGGACCACGATGCTGATCGTGATGGGCAGCACCAGGTGCAGGGCGGCCACTCCGGCGGTCCCGAGCACGAGCACGATGGCCTCGGGCCCGTAGGCCACCGAAGTGAGTGCGTCGAGGGACAGTGCCGGCAGTCCCTCGAGCGGAGTGATCTGGCCGTGGCGAGCCTCGCTCGACTTGAGTGGGCGACCGATGAGTACCCGCCACACCGACGAGGCGACAGAGGGTCGCGGGGCGTCACCGGGCCGGCCAGCCGAGTCACCACCGCCGCTCACCGGGCCACCGCTTCACAAGGGGACGGTGCCCGGGCCGGGCGAATTGGTCGGGAACGGTGCAGACGCATCGACCTCAAGTACAGCAGTCGAGTCCGGGACCGGGTCGGATGCGGCGCCGGTGGCCCTATTGGCGGCGACCGCCGGGCGTGAGGCACCCTAGGGGCGACCGTCGAGTGCCGGGAGCCAGGTAACCGGCAGGAGTGGGGGAGGGCCAGTGGCAACCGAGCGTCCGTCGATCTTCGTATTCGCCGGGGGCGAGCCGGCGTTTCTGGCGTTGGCCACCGCCCATCACGAGCGTTGCCTGCAGGATCCGGTGCTGAGCCATCCCTTCTCCCACCCGGGGCATCCGGAGCACGTGCAGCGTTTGGCCGCCTACTGGGCCGAGGTGTTCGGGGGCCCGGCCGACTACTCCGGGTCAGCCGGTGACCAGTCGGGACTGCTCGCCATCCACGCCGGCACCGATGCGGAGGACCAGCTCGGACCGCGCTTCGTCGCCTGCTTCGTCGGAGCCGCCGACGACGCCCACCTCCCCGACGACCCCGAATTCCGACGCTGCCTCCGCCAGTACATGGAGTGGGCCGTCGCTGACGTCATATCGTACGCTCCCCGGGGTTCTCGGGTGCCGGGCGACCTGGCCGTGCCCCGATGGGGTTGGGACGGCCTCCAGGCGCACGGCCCACCGGCGGGCCGGTCACCTGGTGACCTCGGCTAGTCGGGTGTGGAACCGCCCCGGTGGCGACCGCTCGGGGGGAGCACCACCTCGGGGCGGTGTTGGGCCAGGAGAGATGGTGATCGCTGGGGCGGACGCCGGGGGGCGACGGGGCCCGAACGGAGATGACGCCGGTTGCCCGACCAGGGGGCCGGTGGCGCGGTCAGCCGGTCGCACAGGCGGTACGCCACCGACTCGTAGTTGACCCGCCACCCTCGGAAATCGGGCCATGCCTCCTCTGCCGTGCGCTCCATGGGAAAGCCGACGTGCATCAGCATGGTCACCGCCTCCTCGAACTCCTCGTAGGTGAGGGCGATCGGTCCCTCCGGCGGTGGGTCGGGGTCCACCTCCCAGCGCAGCACCTTCGCCATCCGATTGAGTGCCGTGAAGCCCATCCGCAGGCACAGCCTCGACTGGGACGAGGCCGTGCTCGGAGCCAGGGCGAGGTGCATCGCCGCTCCGTCGAGCACCGCCAGCAGGCCCACCAGCCAGGAGAACCAGGGCTGGGGCGATCGGAACAGCAACATCACCGGGTAGGTGGTGTGGCTCTCCGCCAGGTCGGCGGACCACTCCTCCCACGAGGCGTAGAAGTCCGGCAGGGTGTCGATGATGCCGACCAGTTGGTGGCGGGCCAGCACCTCGGGTCCCCAGGCCGGGATGCCGGCCCGGCTCTCGAGCATGGCGACCAGGCTCTCGCGTCGGTTGAAGGCCTGGTAGAGGGCGGGCAGGTAGGCGATCTGGAGGGCCACGATGACCACCCAGGTGGCTCCGGCGGCGATGTCGATCGCCGAATTGGCCCGGCCGCTCAGGTCGACGGTCCCCACGGTGAATACCGCTCCGGCGGACTGGGCGAGCGCGGAGGCGAGGCTGTGCGTGGTTCCCTCGAGCATGAGGCCGTACCCCACGATGAAGAGTCCGGCCCAGAACGCCAACTGCCCGACGAGGGCGACCGGGGCGGTGGGGGCGAGGAGGGCGTCCTTCCCCTCGTAGGTCTTGGCGATCCTGGAGACACCGATGAAGGCCAGCTGCACCACCCGGTTCACAAACGACGACAACCGTTCGAATCCCCGTGGCTCCCGTGGCAGCACGATGGTGAACAGGACGCTGGCGCCGGTCAGCAGCACGATGATCAACCCGGCGGCGAAGGCGAGATCGCTCACCACGGGGGAGCGGCTTCCGCGTCGATCCGCTCCGGGCCTCGTCCGTGAACCCGCCGCGGGAGGAGGTGACCGCTCGTCCCGTCGTGGTCGGCCATGCCGTCATGGTAGGAGGGCCGCCCGGCGGCCGTGCGAACCACTGCGCATGGGACCGGCCCCGTCGGGACCGCCGATGCCGGGTGCGGCGGCGCCGGATGGCCGAATGGTCTGCCGGGATGGGCCGCCGGGATGGACCGGATGGGCCGCCGGGATGGACCGGATGGGCCGGATGGGCCGCCAAGTAGAACGGGTTCTATACTCGTTCCTGGCGAGGCAGGGCCGCCGTCGGCACCTGTCGCCTCGACGTCGGCCCGAGCACCTGCCACCACCAGCCCGAACCTCCAAGGGGGAACCACCATGGCCCAGCCCGTGATCGTCGAAGCAGTCCGCACCCCGATCGGCAAGCGCAACGGATGGTTGTCCGGGTTCCATGCCGCGGAGCTCCTCGGCCACGCGCAGGTCGAGCTGGTCAAGCGGGCCGGAGTCGATCCGGGGGAGATCGAGCAGATCGTGGGCGGCTGTGTGACCCAGGCCGGCGAGCAGGCGTCCAACGTCACCCGGACGGCCTGGCTGAGCCAGGGCCTGCCCTACGAGACGGCGGCCACCACGGTCGACTGCCAGTGCGGCTCCGCACAGCAGGCCAACAACTTCGTGGCCAACCTGATCAGCGCCGACGCCATCGACACCGGCATCGCCTGCGGTGTCGAGGCCATGAGCCGGGTGGGCCTCGGCGCCAACGCCTACAACGGCCCGGGCAAGTCGAAGCCCGAGGATTTCCCCTGGGACATGCCGGACCAGTTCGGTGCCGCCGAGCGGATCGCCCAGAAGTACGGCATCACGAGGGAGGACGTCGACTGGTTGGGGTTCGAGTCCCAGCGCAAGGCGGCGGTGGCGGTGGCGGAGGGACGGTTCGAGCGTGAGATCGCGCCGCTCGAGGCGCCGGTGGTCGGCCCCGATGGTCCGACCGGCGAGAAGGCGCTCGTGAGCAGAGACCAGGGGCCGCGCGACACGACCACCGAGGGGCTGGCCGGCCTCAAGCCGGTGCTCCCCGACGGCATGCACACCGCCGGCAACAGCTCGCAGATCTCGGACGGGGCTGCCGCGGTGCTCTGGATGTCGCAGCGCCGGGCGGGCGAGGCCGGGCTCCGGCCGCGGGCCCGGATCGTGGCCCAGACCCTGGTGGGCTCCGATCCCTACTACCACCTCGACGGCCCCATCGCCGCCACGGCCGACGTCCTGCGCAAGGCGGGGATGACCATGGCCGACATCGACATCTTCGAGGTCAACGAGGCCTTCGCCTCGGTGGTCATGTCGTGGGGCAAGGTGCACGAGGTGGACTGGGACCGGGTCAACGTGAACGGCGGGGCGATCGCCCTCGGCCACCCCGTCGGATCGACCGGTGCGCGGTTGATCACCACCGCCCTCCACGAGCTCGAGCGGAGCGACAAGAACCTCGCCCTCGTCTCCATGTGCTGTGGCGGTGCCCTGGCCACCGGCACCATCATCGAACGGATCTGAGCGGGCATCCGCCTCGCCCGCGGGCGAACCCTGGCGTTTCGTCCACAAGTGCGGGTAGAAGTGGTGAATGCCCTTCGCTCGACTCCATGGCCGCGTTCCCCTGGCCGTAAGGGTTCCGGTGATGGCGGCGATCGCGGTGATCGCGGTGATCGCGGCGATCGGGTCGTCGGGGATCGGAGCCGCACCGATCGGGGCCGTCCGACCGTCGGCGGTGGCCGCATCGGACTGGACGACCTTCGACCACGACCCCCAACGAACGGGTGTCGACAGCTCCGGTAACTCGTTCTCGCCGGCAGCGCCGGCGTGGACGTCGCCCGTCCTGGACGGTCAGCTGTATGGCCAGCCGTTGATCGCTGGCGGTCGGGTGTTCGTCGCCACGGAGAATGACACGGTCTACGCCCTGGCTGCCGACAGCGGCCAGGTGCTCTGGTCGAACCATCTGGGCACGCCGCTGGACCCGTCCACGGTGGCGGGGCTCTGTGGAGACATCCATCCCACGGTGGGCATCACCGGAACACCGGTCATCGACACCGCCCGCTCCGAGCTCTTTGTCGTGGACACCGTGGCATCTGCTGGCAATGCCGTACATCGACTCGTCGGACTCGACCTCTACACCGGGGCAGTCCTCCTCGACGAGGGCATCGACCCTCCCGGCGCCGAGCCCGCCTTCCAACTCCAGCGGGTATCACTCGCCCTCACCGACGGCCGGGTGGTGGTCGGCTTCGGGGGCAACGCCGGCGACTGTGAGCCGTATCACGGCCTCGTGGTTTCGGCCCCGGAGAATGGAGCGCCAGTCTCCACCTATACGGTTGCCGACGGCCCCGGAGACGGTCAGGGTGCGGTGTGGATGGGGGGCGCAGCACCGACTATCGACGCCGGGGGGAATGTCTGGGTGGCCACTGGGAACAGCGAGTACCACAGTGCCTCGGATCCACCGGACCAGAGCGACAGTGTCCTCGAACTGAGCCCCACGATGGAGCTGCTCGACTCGTTCGCCCCCTCGGGCTGGTACGACGACAATGCATCGGATGCCGACCTGGGCTCGGGTGCCCCGGCCCTCCTCCCTAACGGGCTCGTCTTCGAGGTGGGCAAGTCGAAGACGGCCTACGTCCTCCGCCAGTCCTTGCTGGGGGGGGTCGGTGGGCAGGTGGGTCTCACCAATGACTTCTGCTTCTCGGACGGGGGCTCGGCCGACCTCGACGGCACCCTGTTCGTCCCGTGCTCCAACGGGATCCATGCCGTGACGCCGACGGCAAGCGACCCGACCGCGTCGTGGACGGCGTCGGCGTCGGCGGCCACGGGTTCACCGATCGTTGCCGGGGGTTTGGTTTGGTCCATCGGGGGTGGCTCGCTGTACGCGCTCGACGCCGCCTCTGGTTCCGTGGTCCAGCAGTTCTCGATCGGTTCCTCGGCGTCGTCGTTCCCGTCACCGTCGGCAGCCGACGGCCTCGTCCTCGCGCCGTCCGCGGAACAGGTCCACGCCTTCGACGGACCGGGCGGCCTGCCCGGTCCGCCCTCCGCCGCACCGCCCCGACCGGGCTATTGGCTGGTGGCGTCCGACGGCGGGGTCTTCTCGTTCGGGGACGCCCCGTTCCACG
>CAZNLF010000023.1:0-3633 GCA_964573595.1 uncultured Acidimicrobiaceae bacterium
CGGACGCTCTCTTTGATGCTGGCCTCTTCGTTGTGGGCCGGCACGAGCATCGAGATCGACGGTGCGATCTCGGACGACAGGATCTCGCTGTACTTCTCCGCCCGCACCTGGCGGAGGTACTGGCGCATATCGAGGGCGGCGGACACGTACAACACGATGTAGAACAGCCCAAGGGCCACGAAGTAGGCCAGCACGACGTAGGTGGCCGGCATCAGAAACGTCCTGTAGAAGTGGGTCATGCTGCTACCTCCGGAGTCGATAGGGCGTGGAGCTGGAGAGCCTGGAGTGCCATTTCTGCCGCCGGTCCGACGCCTGGGGCGTCCGCCCGCAGGAGAATCGTCCCGGGGGCCCCGAGGGCCAGCAGAGCCATTCCTGCCGCTTTGCGGATCTCCCACGACGAGTGGCTGAGCAGGGGCTCGATCGCCGGGCCGCCGGACCAATAGGCGAGCTTGCCGATGCCGGTGATCGCGGCCAGGACCACGTCGTCCGACTGGTCGGCCAGGAGGGCGACGAGTGTGGGACCGGCGTTCCGGTTCCCGGTGCTGGCCAACGCGGCAACGGCCACCGCCCGATTAGCACGGGACGGATCGGACAGCACCGCACTGGCGTGTTCGAAGTAACGGTCGTCGCCGATGGCCGCGGCGATCTCCAGGATACGGCCGGCCACTGCATCGTCAGCGCTGTCGAGCGCGGCGATCAGCGCTTCCGAGGCGGGCAGGCCGATGCGGATCAGCGCGTCCTGAGCGGCGAACCGGCAAAGCCCGTCGGGGTCGCCGAGGAGGCGCACCAGATGGTCGGTACCGACGGGGGTCGGCACCGCGACACACCAGGCCGCGGCCTGGGCGCGTACCTCGGGCGAGTGGTCGACCAAGAGGTCGTACATCGCCGTAGATTCCACCCCGAATGCCGTGAGGACGCGTGCCGAGTAGAGGCGAGTCGACCACCTCCGGCTGTGGACTCCGGTGCGGGCACGATCGACGACCCCGATCTGTTCGCCGAGTGACACGAGAACCGACCGCGAGGTGCCGGACACCGAGGGTGCCAGATCGAGCATCACACCGGCGATGTAGCGCTCAGAGAATCGGCTGAGGTTCACCAGCGCTGCCTCTGACTCGCAGGGCTCACCGGACAGGGCGGCGACGATCGCTTGGCGAGCCTCTCCGAGTGTCGGCTCGATCCGGACGCGATGCGCCTGGACCAGACTGGATACCCACACGGTGATGAGGACACCCGTGATGGCCGAGCCGATGGCCACCAGCATGATCACCACCAGGTCGATGGCGCTCATGCCACGGCCCCGACGTGCGTCTGCTCGAGTCGAGCCAGCAGGACCGGGATGCTGAACGGCTTGGTGATGTGCTCGGTGGCACCCATTCCGATGGCCCGCAGCATCTCTGCTTCACTCGACCTGGCCGTCAGCATGATCACCCGGGTCTCGTCCAGAATGCCCTTGCTCCGCAGGACCTGCAGGACCCCGAAGCCGTCGAGACTCGGCAGTCCGACGTCCAGGAGCACGATCTTCGCCCTGACGTGTCCCGCTCCCAGCTCTCTGGCCGCATCCGCGCCGTCACTGAACCGGAGGAATCGGTACTGTCGAAGTTCCAGCGCATGTTCGATGACGTCAGCCATGGAATCGTCGTCCTCCACGAGGACGACATCAACCACGTCGGAGTCATACTGCGCCGGTCGTTCGCCGGACACCACGACAGCGTGCTCGACAACGGTCGCCCGCCGGAGTGCCGTCTCACAGACCCTCTCCAGTGACACCACAGTCGTTCCGTCCATGGGGGCAGAGGCCACGCCCGCGCTGAACGTGCAGTGGGCCACACCGCCCGAGGTGGTGGGGAACCCGTCGGCGGCGAGTGATTCGAGCTCACGGGCGATCCGCTCGGACGCCTCGGTCCGAGAAACGCCGTGGAGTCCCACGGCGAATCTGTCGTCGGACCAACGTCCGACGATGCCGTCAGATCGGAACGCGCTGAGGAGGCTTGCTCCGAGCAGACGCAACGCCGCGTCGCAAGCCGCCGCGCCTTCCCGAGCGCGTATCTGCTCGAACCGGTCGATGGAGACCAGCGCCAGGGCGAACGGCTCGTCGTCGCGCTTGGCGAGTCGGAGGGTCCGGTCCAGTGAGCGTTCGGTCGCCGTCCGGTTGCCGGTTCCCGTGACCGGGTCCGTGTCACTTCGAACCGTCCACTGCCTCCACCTGTCCAAGTGACGGCGCAGCCGGACGTCGAGATCATGAGGCGAGAGGGCGATGTTCAGGTAGTCGTCGGCTCCCGAGGCAAACGACACATCGAGTTGGGAGGCGCTCCGTCCGCCCATGACGACGACGGGAAGATGCCGCCACTGTGGGTGAGATCGGATCATCCGGCACAACACGGGCCCGCTGAGCTGCGATCCGGCGAATCCGACGACGACCAGATCGGCACCCCTCTGTTCGAGCGCGTCCCACAACTCTGCCCCACTGGCGCAGTTGTCGAGACGGCAATCTGGTCCGGCGAGTGCTCTGGCGAGCGATTTCTCGAGCCCCGATCCGACATTGAGCGAGAGCACGGTGTACTGCGTACTCGCCCGGCGGGCCAGGGCCTCGGCCAGGAATGAGACGGTCTGCCGCGACCCTTGGGACCGCGGGACGACGCATGCGACGCCAGCCTTCGCGAACGCGGCGCGGTCCTCGAATGCGTCACGGTCGGTGAGGACGATGACCATTGCCCGCCGGGCGAGCATCGATATCGAGTCCAGCATGTCCGAATGGGTCCACGTGCTCGTCGGGCCGTCGTCGACGACCACCACCGAGCGGTCCACAGACAGTGTGTCGAACGGCGGCATCTTGGCGACGGAGACGAAGCGGATTCCGATGGCCTCGGCCTCCACCGTCAGGCGGGAGACGAGGTCGGTGTCGAGCGAGACGACCCGGACGACCGAGTCAGGGTAGGACATGTCGCCCGGTGACGACGCTCGGTCCGATGCCACCGTCGACACGTCACTCTCGTCTTGGACCGAGGTGCGCAGTGCGGTGACTGCCTCGGCGAGCAGACGGCCGTCGATCATAGGCTGGCGAAGCAGGTACTCCGCCTCGAGCGCGGCATCGCTGCCGGCGGCGAAACCGAACGTGCCGAGGGATCCGGCAAGCTTGTGGGCTGCCCCAGCGGCCTCGCACACGGCATCGTCATCGACGGTCGACCGCAGCACCTCGGCCGTGGTTGCCTCGAGGACGGCGATGCGGTCCAGATTGGTCTGCCGATGACGTTGCCAGAGCATGGCAAGCGCAGATCCAAGAGCGGCTTCATCGATTTGAACAGTCATCCCATAGCTCCAGTCGTTGACAGGTCCCGAGCCATCAGCGCACCGATCCATCCCGTTCGGGTCAGTGCCCACATTTCGACTCGGTGGTTGTCCGATACCGGCAGTATTTGCATCCACCGGTCGGCATTACCATCGTGTAGTTCTGCACCAGTTCTTCGGCAAGGTGGACGGCTGGACTGAGTGCGGTTCGGCCTAAAAAGTCACGAGGGTATACCCCTACCCACCCCGATCCCGACAGACCTGGTCACCATCGGGATTGGCTCTTTGGTCGTCGGTCGGTTGAACGTCCACGCGAATACCGAGGCAGTACGCACTATTACGACCGGA
>CAZNLF010000023.1:3733-19935 GCA_964573595.1 uncultured Acidimicrobiaceae bacterium
ATGGTGGTCGTCGACGGGACCGGCGAGATCGCATTGGCCAACGGCCTCGCCGAGCGACTGTTCGGATACACACGAACGGAACTGGTGGGACTTCCCGTCGACGTACTGGTTCCCGAGAGGATCCGCCAACGACACGGCGACCTCCGCAGGGAGTATTCCGCCCATCCTCGCCTCCGACAGATGGGTGGGGGAACCGGGTTCCAGGGAATGCGCAAGGGCGGCGGCGAATTCCCGGCGGAGATCTCCCTGTCGCCCCTGGAGACGACCGAGGGCACCTATGTACTGACCGCGATCCGTGACGTCACCGCCAGCCGGCGAGCCGACTATCTCGCATCCCATTTTATGGCCGTGGTCGAGTCCACCCACGATGCGATCATCGGAAGGGACCTTGACGGAACGGTGATCAGCTGGAACCCGGGAGCGGAACTGCTCTTCGGCTACACCGAAGCGGAGATGTGCGGCAAAACCATGTCGACGCTCGATGCACCCGGCAGGGGCACCTCCGCGTGTGACCAGAGCACCGGTACCGACCCGGTCGAGACGCAAGACACCGTGCGGGTGCACAAGGATGGGAATCTGGTCGATGTGTCGATTACCAACTCACCCATCGTCGGGATGGATGGAACGTTGAGAGGCAGTTCGATCATAGCGAGGGACATATCCGACCGACGGAAGGCCGAACGGCTCAAGGACGGCTTCCTCAGCCTGGTCTCACACGAGCTCCGCACGCCCCTCAGCGCGATCGTCGCCCATGTCGAGCTGCTTCTCGACGAAGACCTCCTTTCGGAGCATCGCCAGAGGTTTGTGGAGGTGGTCCACCGGAACTCGCTGCGTCTGGAGCGGCTGGTTGGTGATCTCCTCTTTGTCGCCCAGCTCGAATCGGCCGACCTCACGGTGACGATGACCGATGTGGACATCGTCACGATCGCGAAAGATGCTGTCGAGGCCGCGGCGCCGCGCGCCGGAGGGTCCGGCGTCGATCTCCGGTTCGAACCCGGCGGGAACCCAGTGAGGATGGTGGGCGATGCCGGTCGGCTCGGGCAGGCTGTCGACAACCTCATTTCCAATGCCATCAAGTACTCCCCTGACGGTGGAGCCGTCTGCGTTCGGGTCCTGCCCGATGCATCCGAATGCATCATCGAGGTCCAGGACGAGGGCGTGGGAATCGCCTTCGATGAGCAGGAACACCTTTTCGAGCGGTTCTACCGGGCGCCGACCGCAGCCAGCCTCCATGTGCAAGGCATCGGTTTGGGTCTTCTGATCGTCAAGAAGATCGTCGATGCCCATGGTGGGCATGTGAGCGTCAGGAGCGAACCTGGTTCGGGCGCGACGTTCCGGATGATGCTTCCTCTCGATCCGACGGTCCGGCGGTCGACACCCTCGGCGGTACCGGCCTTAGCCCGTTCGAGCGCACGGTGAGGAGGCCGGTCGCGCTCGTCGTCGACGACGAAGCGGACATCCGCAGTGTGATCACGTTCGTGCTCGACGCAGCCGGTTTCGAGGTCCACGAGGAGTCCGACGGCGAGGCGGGACTGGTGACCGCCGGTGAGGTGCACCCGGACGTGGTCCTCTTGGATTGGATGATGCCGCGGATGAGCGGCGTCGAGGCATGTCGCGAGCTCCGGCGGGACACCGATCAGGATTCGACCGTCGTCATCCTGCTGACGGCAAAGGCCCAGGAATCAGACATTGCACTGGGATTCGCCGCCGGCGCCCAGGACTACATCGTCAAACCGTTCAGTCCCCGGGAGCTGGTCGGCCGGGTTCAGGCCCTGCTGGCCGGCACCGGATAGGGCCCCGACGCCTTCTGCCTCCCGCGAGCGTAGATTGGCCCCGCTGCCCGTCCCGAGGAGTACCTGCACGATGACCCAGACAGCCGACCAGTCCTTGCGCCAGCGACGCTTGGATCTCGTCCGTCTGCACATGCAGTCGGAGAACGAGCTCGAGTTCGACGTGACCATGAGCACCTTCGAACACCCCCGTTACGAGCTCATCGCCACCGGCGAGGTGTACGACGGCGCCGAGCAGGTGGCTGGCTACTATCGGGGGTCGCGCTCCACGTTTCCCGACCAGCGCAACGAGAACGTCGTCCTGACCTATGGCGAGGACGTGGTGATCGCCGAATTCGACCTGCTCGGGACCCATCGGGGCGAGCTCCACGGCCTGGCGCCGACCGGCCGCTCCTTTCGTTGCCGCATGTGCGCGCTCTTCGTGTTCGAGCCCGGCGGTGAGCGGATCGTCGGCGAGCGGGTCTATTTCGACCAGACGACCATCGCCCGGCAGTTGCTGGGCGGTTCCGATCAGGCCGGCGCCTGAACCTCTGCCGGACGGCACCCCGACCTTCAGAAACGGGACCGGCCCGGTCGGGGTGGACGCCGGAGCGACGCTCTTCGTGTGCGGCCGGCACGACTGGCACGCATTGGTCATCGTGTGACCGATCCTCTACCGTCTCAGCCATACGATGATCCGCTTGGAACCACTGGCGATCATGAGTACCGATGGAAGAACGAGATGTCGACGGAATCCCCCCGCACCGAACAGCTGGAGAGCCGGGTCGCCGGACCACCAGATGTGGGTTCCGGCGACTGGCCGCCCAGCGGAGACGGAGACGATGGCCAGGGCTCGGTCCGAGGCGACGCGGACGGCGGCTGGGCCAAGTGGCGTCTGACCCCCACGTGGGCCGCGTTGCTCGTCGTCGCGGTCGGCCTGTTGATCACGGTGGCAGTCAGCTGGACAGCCTGGACGCTCAACAGGCACAACGAACACCGACTGCTCGTGGTCCAAACCCGCCAGGCGGCCGCCGTGCTCGGCTCGACGATCCTCGAGATCCGTGATCCCCTCGCAACGGCGCTTCAGATCGAATCGGCGACCGCCGGCAGCCCCCAGCACTTCAGCCAGTACATGGCGGCCTATGTCGGACCTGGCCGGCTGTTCGTAGGGGCGACCCTCTGGAAGGCCAACGGGACCGCCCTGGAGCCGGTCACGTCCGTCGGGGCGCCCGCAGGGCTTCCGCCTTCGACGAGCGAGACGCACCGCTTCATCAGCCGCGCGCTCGCCAGCCCGACCTTCGTCGTGACCAGCATCAAGGTGGGCAGCCTCCAGAGGATCGGCTATGCCATCGCCGATCCCATGGATCGCACCTATGTCGTGTACGCCGAACGTGCCATCCCCGCCGACCGGGAGGTTCCGGTGGAAGGCAACTCGGCGTTCTCGGACCTGGACTACGCCACCTACCTCGGACCCGTGAACATCTCCGGCCTGGCGACCACGGACGTCCCGGTGGCCGAGCTGCCGATCACCGGTGACACCTCCCGGGCCAAGATCCCCTTCGGCGACACGACCCTCACCCTGGTGGCGGCGCCGAGTGGACAGCTCGGCGGGACACTCGGGGAGCAGCTCCCCTGGGTCTTCCTCGTCGGAGGAGTCCTGTTGACCGCGGCCGCGGCCTTCGTGACGTGGCAACTGGTGGCGCGTCGGCGGGAGGCGGAACACGACGCCGAGACGATCACCGGGCTCTACGACCGGCTCGACGGCCTCTTCGCCGAGCAGCGCACGATCGCCGCGACGCTGCAGCTGGCACTACTACCCCAGTTCAACCCGGAGATCCCCAATCTGGAGATAGCCACGAGGTACGTCGCCGGAGCCGATGGGGTGGACATCGGTGGGGACTGGTACAGCGTGGTCGCGGTGGACGATCGTCACTTCGCATTCGTCGTCGGCGACGTATCCGGACGGGGCGTCAGTGCGGCCACGATCATGGCGCGGCTTCGCTTCACGGTACGGGCCTATCTCGTCGAGGGGCACCCGCCCGAGGTGGTCCTGGACATGTGCGCCCAACAGATCGACATCGATGACGACGGACATTTTGCGACGATCCTGGTCGGCCTGGGCGACCTGCAGTCGCGTGAGATCACCCTGGCCAACGCCGGGCATCTGAACCCGCTCCTCGTATCGGGCGGTGACGCTTCGTATGTGAGCACGAGATTGGGGCCTCCCCTCGGGGTGACGGCGAGCAGATATGGCTCGAGGACCGTTGTCATGCCTGTCGGATCCACTTTGGTCGCCTTCACCGACGGCCTGGTCGAGCGGCGCACGGAGGGACTCGAGGTCGGGTTACAACGCCTCAGGCGCCTGGCGACATCGCAGGAGGAACAAACCCTCGAAGGCCTGGTCGAAGGGCTCGTGACCGGGCTGGCGGCCAATGGAGCCGAGGACGACATCGCTGTGCTCGCCTTCCGGTGGACCGCTCCCGACCAGTGATCGGTCCACCGGAATTCGAACCTGGGCGTCGCGGTGATACGTGCCGCGGCCCGGGCCAGTTCGGCACACAGATGGGGGTTTTCGCGGGGGTGAACACCCAGGTGGTGGGTAGACTCTGGGTACCGTGGACCCACTGCCCCCCGGCTTCGATGCCGGCTTCGATGCCATCGACCACAAGGTCATCCAGCTCTTCGCGCTGGTCTCCGAAGCGTTGTCCAGGGCCACCCATGCGCTGCTCAGCGGCGAAGCCCCGCTCGGCCAGGCCGTCATCGACGGCGACCAGGCCGTCGATGCCCTGACCGCCGAGGTGGAGCTGCTCATCTGGGACGAGCTGCAGGAGCGGCCGGTCCAGGGCCACCAGCTGCGCTACCTGGTCGGGCTCCTCCTCATCATCCCCGAACTGGAGCGCAGCGCCGATCTGGCCGAGCACGTCGCCCAGCGGGCGGTGGACCACCTGGGCTCGGCGATGAGTCCGCGGAGTCGGGGCATCGTCCAGTCCATGACCGAGGTCGCCAATGAGATGTGGCAGGAGGCGGCCGATGCCTTCGGTGATCGCGACCGTATCGGCGAGCGATTGGCGAAGGCTGACGAGGAGATGGACATCCTCCACGAGGCCTTGACCCGTGAAGTGGCGACCGAGCAGATGTCCATCACCATCGCCGCCCAGGTAACGCTGCTCGCCCGCTTCTACGAGCGCCTCGGCGACCACGCGGTGAACCTCGCACGCCGTATCGAGCTTCTCGCCGACACCCGCCCGTGACCTCGACGCGTCGCTGACCGCGGTGCATCCGGTCGGCGCCGGACCGGACCGGAATTCGAACCCAGTCGGGCCGTCATGACACCGTCAGGTTGTCGGGCGAGGCTCGCGTAGCCTGCGTTCGACCGTAGGCTCAGCAACGAGAGATGCCGCCCAGCCGGTAGCAGCGACGCACGGCGGCGTGCGAAACCAGCGAGGATGGTCATCCGTGAGAGTGCTCGTCGCCGAAGATGACCCGGGGCTGCGCTCGGTCATCGAGCGAGGGCTACGGGAGAACGGCTACGTGGTCGATGCCGTGTCCGACGGCGCCCAGGCCCTCTCGTACCTCCTATCGTTCGAGTACGAGGTTGCCGTGTTCGACTGGCGCATGCCGACCATGACCGGCCTCGAGGCCATCACCGCCATGAGGCGTCGTGGGGACCGGACACCGGTCCTCATGCTGACGGCACGGGACACCACCGAAGACCGGGTGGAGGGACTGACGCAGGGGGCCGACGACTACCTCGTCAAGCCCTTCTCCTTCAGCGAGCTGGTGGCACGGCTCACGGCGCTGCAGCGTCGACCTCCCCTCTCGCTGGACACGGTCCTCCGGTGCGGTGACGTGACCTTCGATCCGGCGACCCGGGTCGTCATGATCGGAGACCGACCGGCGGCGCTCACCGCAATCGAGACGGGGCTCATCGAATTGCTCCTGCGGCGCTCTCCCGCAGTGGTCAATCGGCGGTCGATAGCCGTGCAGGTGTGGGACGATGAGGCCAGCGCGGTAGGTTCCAACACGATCGACGTCCACATGGGCCGCCTCCGAGCAAAGCTGGCCGGCGCGACCGCCCGCATCGAGACGGTGCGAGGCAGTGGATACCGGATCACGGACGCATGAGGCGTGCTGGGAGGCAGTGGGCGCATGCCGCCCGCGTGGCAACTGGGGCGACCGCAGTCGTGGCGATCCTCGCCATCGCCATCGCAGTCATCACCAATCTCGTCATCGTGCACCGACTCGACCATGAGGTCGATGCCCGGTTGACGCAGCGGCTGGAACAGGCCGGCACCGGCGCGTCGGTTCCCCTTGTCGTCTCTGCCGGACACGACCACGACGGTGATCTCGACGATGCCCCGACCTTCGTCTGGCGGGTCACACCCACCGGCAAGGCCGAGTCCCTCACCGTTGGCGCACCGGTGCTCCCCCACTACGACTGGTCCAGCAGGCACGCCACGCTGACCACCGACGGAAGCACGTTCCGATTTGCCTCGTCGCCCTCCGAAGGCGGTTGGCTCGTGGCCGGCGAGAGCATCCTCAAGATCAGTCAGGCCTCCGGCGACCTGATCCTCGCCGAAGTGGTGCTCGGCGCACTCCTGCTCGTCGTCACCTTCACGGGATCGTTCATCGTCGGGCTACGGGCCTCGGCCCCCATCGAGCAGATCCGACGGCGGCAGGCCGAGTTCACCGCTGACGCATCGCACGAGCTCCGCACCCCGTTGAGCGTGATCGAGGCGGAAGTCGATCTGGCGCTGAGCCGGGAGCGGGACGCGGACAGCTATCGCGCCACGCTGGGTCGAGTCGCGTCCGAAAGCGGGCGCCTCCGATCCATCGTCGACGACCTCCTGTGGCTGGCTCGGCACGACGGTGATGTCCCAGCTTCCCGCTCTGACGCAGTCACCGACGTCCACGCCGTGGCCCGGACCTGTACGCAGCGCTTCGATGTGGTCGCCGCTGCCGGCTCGACCACGCTCCGGCGCCCGACCGAACCAGTGCCCGTCACTCCGATCACCGCCGACCCCGAGGCCATCGACCGCCTGGTCTCCGTCCTCGTCGACAACGCCTGCCGCTACGCCGGCAGCGGCGGTACCGTGGATGTCTCCGTCGTGCAGACCGGTGGGCGGGTGACGCTCGCCGTCGACGACTCGGGGCCTGGCATACCGGCGGACCAACGTCAGCTCGTGCTCGACCGGTTCCACCGGGCGGACGACACTCCCGGGGGCACCGGACTTGGACTGGCCATCGCCGATGCCGTCGTCCGGTCGACCGAGGGCACCTGGTCGATCGGGAGCTCCCCCCTCGGTGGTGCCCGGATGGAGGTGTCGTGGAGGGCGGCGCACGAACACCGGGCCGACGTGGACCGCCGGTCGACCCCGGACCCCCCCGCCATGGGCCCGGGTCTGCCGACGACGGCCTCGGACGTACCCTCGTGACCAGGGCCTTCACCCAGCGGTCTGGGCTCCTATCTTCCTCGTTTCTTACATTCACGTCATACGGGCGTCAGGATGCTCTCTTTACCATTTGAAGCATGAGCACCCCGAGGAACCGGCGGCACCCGCGGTCCGTGGACCCTGTCCGCGTTGCCCGCCTGCAGCGGGATGCCGCAATCGAGCGCGTGGGTTCGATGACCAAGGCGATCGGAACCGCCTCGGTGGCGGCCGTCATCGGTCTCGGGGTCTACTTCAGTCAGGCCGCCCCCGGGCACACGTCCACTCCCGCTGGGTCCACCGGAGTTGCCGCTTCGGTTGGCGCCACGACGGCCGGCTCTGGCGGAGGCTCCCAAGGAGGCCAGTCCAGCGGCCTGACTCCTCCCGCCAATGCTCCGGTGCCGGTGCAACAGCAGGCGCCGGTGGTCAGCGGATCGAGTTGAGCTCCGCCGCCACGACCGCCCGACCAGATTCAGAGTGGGCCGTCTACCGCAATACGAGATGGTCGACGCTCGTCGAGATGATCGTGGTCGATCCGTCCGCAGTGGTCTTGGCGGTCGAACTGCTCGGTCGCGAGCTCGACATCGTCGAGGCAGTAGCTAGCCGTTTCAGGGCCGACTCCGAACTGAACGAGCTCCACCGCGCCGCGGCCATGGCCGGCGGTGCACCGGTCCCGGTCTCGGCGGAGTTGTTGGAGGCGATCTCCGTCGGCTTGCGGGCCAGCAGGCTGACCGGTGGCTCCGTAGACCCGACCGTCGGCGTCGCCCTCCGCCGACTCGGGTACGACCGCGATTTTCCTCTCGTGGCTGACGGCGTCGAAGGAGACCTGCCGGACCCGGACCCGGTACCGGGGTGGCGGTCGGTCGCCGTCGATCGGTATCGGTCGACCGTCGCTGTGCCCCCAGGTGTGGTCATCGACCTCGGAGCCACCGCCAAGGCATGGGCTGCGGATCGGGCAGCAGCGGTCATCGAGACCCACATCGGTTGCGGAGTGCTCGTGAGCCTCGGTGGCGATCTCGCCGTCCGCAGTGCTCCCCGGGACGGATTCCGGGTCGGCATCGCCGATATCTGCGGCGACCCCGCCGCTCCGCTCGCGGTGTCCGTCACCTCCGGTGGGCTTGCCACCTCGGGGATCGGGAACCGCAACTGGATGCTGGGGCGCCACCCGGTCCACCATCTGATCGATCCCGGGACGGGTCTTCCGGTCGATACCTGCTGGAGGACGGTCTCGGTCGCCGCGGGTTCCTGCGTCGATGCCAACACGGCGTCGACGGCGGCGATGGTCATGGGCGAGCGCGCCGCCGCCTGGCTCCACGACCACCACCTTCCGTCCCGCCTGGTCCGCAACGACGGAAGCACCGTCGTCGTGGCCGGATGGCCGGCCGATTCCGACGGGCCTTTCACATGTTGACGGGATCTGAAGTCCTGGTCGCGGCGACCGATAGCAAGGCTCTTTGGTACCTCACGAGGTCGACCGGTGTCGTGGCGATCATCCTGTTGACGGCAACCCTCGTCGTGGGAGTCGTTGCTTCGGTGGGATGGACGGCAGAGCGCTGGCCACGGTTCCTCTCCCAGCACGTCCACCGCAACCTGTCCCTGCTCTGCGTGGGCTTCGTCGCCATCCATGTGGCCACCACCGTGGGCGACGGCTTCGTGCCGATCGGCGTCGCCGATGCATTCATTCCCTTCCGTTCCCCGTACCGGCCCCTGTGGGTCGGGCTCGGAGCACTCACGTTCGACCTGCTGCTCGCCGTCCTGGTCACCAGCGGTCTGCGGCACCGGATCGGGTACAGCGCCTGGCGGTACGTTCACTGGCTGGCCTACCTGTGCTGGCCGATCGCCATGCTCCACGGACTGGGAAGCGGCTCGGACCCCTCGCGTCCCCTGATCCTCGCGATCGACGCAGCATGCATGAGTGCCGTGGTCGCCGCGGTCGGCTGGCGCCTCGCCACGGGCCGCTCGTTCGGTGGCGGTCGGCGGGTGGTGGCCGCAGTGGCGGCGATTGTCGTCACCGCGGCCATCGGGACGTTCGCCGTCCTCGGGCCCCTCCGGCCGGGGTGGTCGCGCCGTGCCGGGACCTCGGACGCCCTGTTGGCCCAGATCGCCGCCAAAAGCACCGGTGCGGCCGGCGGCGTCCCGGTTACCTCCTTGCCGACAACGACCGCTCCGGCTGCAGGGACCACCGGCACCGCGGGCTCCGGTTCGGTGCCCGCAGCCCCGTTCACCTTCCCTCTCACGGGCACCCAGACCACTTCCGTCCCCGACAGCCGGGGATACGCCCGGATCACATTGACCCTCAGCCTGCAGGATGCGGCGTCGACGCAGCTCACCGTCGTCCTGGACGGTGCGGCGGTGCCGGGCGGCGGCGTGTCGCTGTCCTCCGGCTCGGTGGCACTCGGCCCCTACCGCGGCGTGGTGACGGCACTGGAGGGAGGCACCCTTGCTGCCACGCTGGCATCCCCCACCCCCCTTGCCCTGACCATCGACCTCAACGTCGACCAGAGCACCGGTGCACTTTCGGGAACGGTGTCCGGGACACCGGCGGCCCGATGAGCCCGACCGCCTACCGGAGCAGCCGGCGCCCCTCGAGATCCGCGCCGCGCCCGATGCCCGACGGCCCGGCGGGCGAACATCGTCTCCTGGCCGGTGTCGGCAGCGATGGACGAGCCGTGTCGCTCGACGATCACTTGGCCCAGTGGGGGACGATCCCGCGCTGGGAGGGACCCGAGTTCCTCGACGAGCTCGACGCCAGCGGCCTTCGCGGACATGGTGGCGCTTGGTTCCCGGTCGGCTCCAAGTGGCGGTCGGTCGGTCGGGTCGGACTTCGAACGCCCCTGGTCGTTGCGAACGGAGCCGAGGGTGAACCGGCGAGCGGCAAAGACCGCCTCCTGATCCACCAGCTCCCCCACCTCGTACTCGACGGTGCTGTCATCGCCGCCACCACCCTCGGTGCGTCCCGTGTACTGGTGCATGTTCCGGCGGACGGCGCCCGGGCGATGACGGCAGCCGTCGAAGAGCGGGCTCGTGTTGCGCTCGACCCCTGCTCAATCGACATCGTCGTCGCGCCAGACCGATTTCTGGCCGGACAGGAGTCCGCGGTGGTCAACACGATCAACGGCCGTAACCCGGCGACGCCCTCGTTTATCGGCCTCGTCCCGGTACGGGAACGAGGTGTGGGTGGTCGCCCGACCTTGGTCCAGAACGTCGAGTCACTGGCCCACGTGGCACTCATCGCCCGCTTCGGTGGGGCGTGGTTCCGACGCATCGGCACGGCGGAGGCCCCGGGCACGACACTTCTGACGGTGACCGGAGGTTGGCCCGAGCCTCAGATCGTCGAGGTGCCCCTCGGTGCTCCGCTCGGTGACCTACTCCGTCTCGGTACCGAAGCCGCCGAGTCGGTCCAGGCCGTACTGCTCGGCGGCTACGGAGGTGGCTGGATCACCTTGCGCGAGGCCATCACCATGCCGTTGACCGAGGACGCAGCACGCGGACTCGGATCGTCGATCGGCGCCGGCGTGGTGGCCCTTCTCCCGGCGGGGGTGTGCCCCCTCTCCGAAGTGGCGCGGGTCGTCCGCTATCTCGAGGGTCAGAGTGCCGGCCAGTGTGGACCCTGCATCAATGGCCTGGACCTCCTGGCCACCACCATGGAACACCTGGCTTTCCGGCCCAACCGGCTCCGGGCGGGCATCTCCGACGTCCCCGAGCTCTGCAGACTGGTGGAGGGTCGAGGCGCGTGCCGGCACCCGGACGGCGTAGCCCGTTTCGTGCGTACATCACTTCGGGTATTCGACCACCACATCACCCATCACCTCCAGCGTGGACCGTGCCACACGACGGCACTGCCGTTCCTTCCGGTCCCGAAGGGAGCGAGACGCACGTGGTGACGCGCGCCCACTACCGGTTGGTGGTCGACCCCGTAGCCTGCGATGGCGCGGGCGTCTGCGCCGAGCTGTTGCCCGAACGGATCCGCCTGGACCCCTGGGGGTTCCCCATACTCGACCCCGAGGCGATCTCTGCGGAGCTGCTCGATCACGCCCACCGCGCCGAAACCTCGTGCCCGCGCCTCGCCCTCACACTGATGAGGCTCGACTCGTCAGTGGCATAGCCGATGAGCGTCGATTCCGGATTGATGACCCACGCCAACAACCGGCTCCGGCCTGTCCTCCGGATCATCAACGTCCGTAATGTGATCGTAAGGATCGATTCCTACCCTGGACCCATGGGGACACGTCCTGACCTGTTGTCGCGACGGCCGTTACGGTGGCGCCGCCGAGTGATCGCCTCTGGCTACTTCACATCCGACCATCGGGCGACCGAGGTCGCGGACTCGAACCAGTGAGCAGCATCCTCTTTCCCGAAAGCCACCCGGATTCGGACCAGGCCCCGGGACGGTACCCCCACTCAGACGGAGCCGAGTCGAACGCCCGGCTGACCGCATTGACCGCAGTCGTCCTCGTTGTCCTGCTGGCCGCCGAAGGCCTGACCATCCTCCGAGTCCGCGCACTGCTCACGCCGCACATCTTCATCGGAATGCTTCTCGTGCCGCCCGTCCTCTTGAAGATGGGGAGCACGATCTGGAGGTTCACCCGGTACTACCTCGGCGCGCCCGACTACCGGAGGAAGGGCCCGCCGCTGCCCCTGTTCCGGCTGCTCGGGCCGGTCGTGATCATCCTGACCGCCTCCGTGTTCGCAACGGGCATCGCCTTGTTCCTCGGCCCGCACTCCTGGCGCCCCCAGATGCTCGTGCTGCACCGGGACAGTTTCATCGTCTGGTTCGTCGTCATGACCATCCACGTGTTGGGCCACCTGAGGGAGACGACGAAGATCGCACCCCGTGACTGGATGCGCCGCACGCGGCACCAGGTGGACGGGGCCGGCGCCCGACAGTGGGCCATTGCCGGTAGCCTGGCTCTGGGGTTGATCCTCGCCCTGATGGTGGTGCCACAGATAGGACCTTGGTTGTCCGCCGGGCATCATAGGCACATCGAGGGGCTTCTGCACCCGTGATGACGAACTCAACTATCGAAGTCGATCCCGACGCCATCGACGAGCCCGTCGTGCGGGGTGGCGCCCGCCGGACACGTCCTGGGCGAAGGCGGCACCGCCGCCGCCGCCGCCGGTTGGTCCTGGCCGTCGCCGTGATCCTGACGGGCCTGCTGATCTGGCTCGCCATCTCCCTCGGCGGCGCACTCACCGATCCGGCACTGGGCGCGTCGTCCAGCTCCCGCTTCGCAGAGTGGGCTCGGGAACACGGCGGTGGCGGCGTGGTCAACTGGGTGGAGAGCGAGTGGTACAGCCACCACCCGCCACGGGTCGGGGGGAGGCCGCCCAAGGGAGCGATCCAAAAACCGGCCCACCTGCCGCTGACATCGGCGGCCGGTCCACCCCATCTGGCTCCCCCGGCCCCGATCGTCCCCATCGCCAACCCTCCCATCGCCGGGGAAGGACAGTGGTCCCCCGGCGGGCGGCTGGTTGGCGGCATCCCCGCTGTCTACGAGACGAGCCTTCGGCCTGATGCCATCCACACCAGCTACGTGGTGGGCGTGGCGTGGATGGACACCAAGCTGCTCAGGGCGACGCTGTATTCAGGCAGCCAGATCCCCGGCGGCGGTCCCTTCAAGCACACGGCCCCGATTCCGGCTTCGGCGTCGACCAGTCTGGTGGCAGCCTTCAACGCCGGGTTCCTCATGTCCGCTGCCAACGGCGGGTACTACACGGACGGGAGGACGATTCTGCCACTGCGCTCCGGAGCCGCCTCCTTCGTCGTCTATGCCAACGGCACATCCACGGTCGGTCAGTGGGGTCGGGACGTGACCATGACACCCGCCGTCGTCTCCGTCAGACAGAATCTGGATCTCCTGGTCGACAACGGCCAACCCGTCCCAGGGTTGGACTCGGCCGATACGACACAGTGGGGCGAGACCCTCGGCAACCGGGTATTCGTGTGGCGCTCCGGGCTGGGCGTGACCGCGGACGGCGCCCTCGTCTATGTCGGTGGACCGGGCCTGAACATCACCGACTTGGCCGATCTGCTGGTCCGTGCCGGCGCCGTGCGGGCCATGGAGCTCGACATCAACACGGACTGGGTGAACTTCTCCTCATACCGGCCGGCGACCTCGGCAGGTCAGGCATCGACAGCCAACGGAACGAATCTCCTGTCGAACATGGTCGGAACTCCCGACCGCTACTTCGAGTCGTATTGGGCCCGGGACTTCATCACCATGTCATCGTCACCGGCGCCCTGACCGGGTGAGCCGGGGCACCGCCCTCAGGGCACTCATCGCACTCGCCCTTCTCTTTCTGGCCGGATGCTCCCGCGACTCGGCACTTCGGGGCACGGCACCTTCGACCAGCTCGTCGTCGTCCACGACCTCGGTACCACCGACGACCACGACGACGACCGATCAACCCGGGTGGACGCCGGTGGCATCGTCGGCGGGTCGGATCGCCGTCGACACCCGCGCCACAACCGAGCCAGACGGGCACGTCGTGACCCTCTTCAGGTTTCGATCCGGAAGTACCCGATTCGCACTCCATGCCGGATCCACCGACCCACCGGTCCCGCCGGCCACCATTGGGCCTGACGACGGACCGGCGGTCGGCCCGAGTGAGCAGCCCATGCTCCTTGCCACCTTCAACGGTGGGTTCAAGACCAGCTCCGGATCCGGTGGCTTCGAGCTGGACTCGCGCGTATTGGTCCCCCTCCAACCCGGCGTTGCCAGCCTGGTCCTCGACGCAGACGGAACCGCTCGGCTGGGAGTCTGGGGTGCGGGCCTTCCCGCCTCGGGTGAGCAGGTGATCAGCGTGCGCCAAAACCTGGTACCACTGGTCGTGGGCGGTCAGCCCAGCCCCCAGATTTCCGACATCGCCGCATGGGGCTCCACCTTGGGCGGTGTGGCCGCGGTGGCACGGAGCTCACTCGGGGAGGACCCGGCCGGCAACCTGGTCTACGCGGCCGGCATGGGCACCGTTCCCACTGACCTCGCCGACGCGCTGATCGGGGTGGGAGCGGTGATCGCAATGGAGCTCGACATCAATCCGGAATGGGTGCAGCTGGATGCGACATCGTTCCCTGGTGGCCCCTTGATCGTCGGCATCCCCGGTCAGGACCGGCCGGCAGATCAGTACCAGGTCGGTTGGACCCGGGACTTCGTGACGGTGCTCGCCCACCCGTAGGCGGGATTCCGACATCGACAACGGTCAACCAGTCGATGCCGTCGCTCGACGACTCCGGCCCTCCTCAACCCCCGGACGCGGAACCGGTGGGCTGGAACACCTCGCCCGGAAGCCTCATTCGGAAATCGCGGATCCTCCGCGGCAAGCTGACAGAGTCGGCCGAGAACGCCTGACGAGCGAGGGCGATTGGTCCCACGTCAGAACCTCTGTAGGCAATCAGTCGGGGAGTATTCCGGTGGCCGAGGTGGCAATGAACGTGGCGACGAGCCGATGGTCGTCCACCATCGACCGCCGGTAGGCGGCCCAGTCATCATGTTCGCCGTTCGCCCGTCGGTAGTAGTCGACGAGCCGCTCGACCACCTCGTCGTCCGGACTCACGGCTACGTTGCTGAGATCGACATGACCATCGAATCCGACCCACACGAAGACGTCGTCGCCCGGCACGAACAGCGCGGCGCGCGGATCCCGCCTCAGGTTCTTCGTCTTCGCTCGATCTGCCGTCAGTGAGATGGTGAACCGGTCGTCGTCGAGCAGGTAGAAGACGACCGACTGCTGCGGCCTGCCATCCCGGCGCAGGGTGGTGAGAAGGGCGTTCCGACGGTCAGAGGCGAAGGTCAAGGCGCGCTGGAGCTCCACATCCGCATTCTACTTTGGTTCACCGGTCGCCAACGGGCAGGGAGCGTCCAGACTCGTCTCGATGCGCGAGCACCACGGTTGGCATCGGAACGGGTCACCGTGGTGTGCCACAACCCGGGCCAGACGGATCCTCGGACTTTCGCCTTCCGTTGTCGGGGGCTCGACACGTCCCGTAGAGGGCCACGACTGATGAGGCGTGGGAAGCTCAAGGCGGAGCGACACCCTCCAGTGTTCCGTCAGGCCCGGGAGCCTCACGCTCACCGTCGCGCCGGCAGAGTAGCTGGCCGGCGGGTAGAAGCTGGCCGACCGAGAACCTCGGGCCGAGGCCGTCATCGGAACCGAGGTCCTCCCTCCGATCGTCGCTGCAGCTCCGATCGTCACAGCGGTGCGACAACCGGCCCCATGCTGTCGCCGGTTGTCACCGACGGCTGAGCACTACCAGCGATAGAAGCCATGCCTCCCAGCACCCTCGCCGCGGCCGAGGACAAAGCCGACGAGCCACAGGACCAAGAGGACGCCTGCCACGATCCACAGGACGTGGAGCGTGAAGCCGAGCCCGGCAAAGATCAGAACCAGCAAGAGCGCCAGCAAGATGACCATCCGATTTTCTCCTTCTTCGTTTCTTTCGTGAAATTGCTCAGATGTACGCGTCTGTTCGATGTAGGTGTCTAGATGTACGTGTGGTCACGACGGACAATGTTGCCCTGCCCGTCGTCGACCACAGTTCGATGATGACGCATTCCCGTGCCCATGATCCCGATCAGCGAGCACAAGGCACCCACCACACCGACGATCATGAGAATGACCCCGATGGTGTGAATGTTGAAGCCATGCTGATCTGGGCTCGCTGTGAACGCGAAGTCCAGCACTGCCCCGACGGCGACGGCAACGATGCTTGCTGTCAGTCCCCCAACCATTTACCTGCCTCCAATCTCATGGTGCTGTGGAGCTACCCGCAAGCCGACAATCGCAAACCTCTTTCGACCCGCGGGTTCACAACACCCCCAGCCGGGTATAGGTCTCACCATGGATACCGGACGTGAGCAAAGCCGCACCCCAGTTGGCGCTTCGCTCGAAGCCTTCGTCGTCACCGCCGCGGTCACCGGCGCGGCCGCAGCCGCTCTGCTGGTCGGGCTTACATGGAAACACTTGCGGGCGAAGCAGATTTCGCCTGCGGACAGCCCGATCATGG
>CAZNLF010000024.1:0-5747 GCA_964573595.1 uncultured Acidimicrobiaceae bacterium
GCCGGTGCCGGTGCCGGTGCCGGTGACTAGGGTCCCGCTGTCAGGTCGGGGAAGCTGATCGTGGACTCCCGACTCACGCTGAGCGAGGTGCCGACGCACTCGAGTGTGCTGTCCCCGAACAGCAGGATCCAGTGGCGGAGATCCGAGGACGCCTCCGAGCGATGAAGGGGGTGCACCGCGTCCATCGCCGCGAATTCGGAGATCCATATGCTCTCGAGCACCTCTCCTGCCCAGACGCATCCATCGAGGCCCGCCGGATACAGACGGTGCCCGGAACGAGCCTCGTCGCCCGGAGGCCCGACCGTCACACCACAGCACCCGTGCACCCGAATGACCACCCACCGCCGATCGACGTCGTCCTGATGGCACTTGACGACCACGATCGCCTTCTCGCCGGTCTGCATGAGGTAGGCCGCACCTGTCGCCGACCAGGTGGTGCCCACCTCGTACGCCACGACATGCTCGGAGCCGCTCATCATCTCGAAGGGCAGGAACTGCTGGTTCCCTGCATCACACCTGGCAACCCGTCGTTCGCGGACCAGTCTGCGGAGCGGTGCATGCGCATCTCGACCTCCTTGCCCATCCGGAATCAATCGTACCTGAGCGATCGCTTTGGACCGCCCGCCCGAAATGCGGGCGGGGGCAGCGTCTCGATGTCCGGCGTTCCCCCTCCATGACTGGACGGTCGAGGACCCGAGTGCACCCGTCTCTCGACCGATCACCGGCGACCGTGAGTCCATCCACGTTCCGCCGTCGACCCGACCTCGTGTTCGTGGCGACCGGGCTCCTCATCGGCTGACGAGAGTGCGTCACGCTCCGGTGTGCGGGTCGACCAGGCCAAGGACCGGTGCACCGTCGACTGCGGAGAGGGCCTGTACTCCATCGGCCGATCCTGGGATGATTGCAGCCATGTCGAATCGAGAAGGCGAGGCCATCGAGAGTGTGGTCGAGATGCTGTCGGCACTGGCCCAGGCCCGAAAGGCGATGCGGGAGACGGAGCGAGACATCCGCTCCGCCCTGAGCAAAGTCGACCGAGGTGGTGACGTGGCCTCGGCCTTGATCGACATGCACCCCGAAGAGAGCCGACACAAGGTCAACGACTCGCTCGTGCATCTCGATCATTGTCGTCACGATATGCGCGTCAAGCTCTTCGCCCTGGCTCTCGAGGGTGGGATGACAGTCGACGAGCTGAGCGGAGTCTGGGGCATCTCGCTCGATCTGGCCGCTCGCATCGCCAAGGAGGCCCGGGGTCAGGGCCGCCAGGACCGCCCGGGCCGGCCGCGCCGGCCGGACCGCCCGAACCGGAAGTAGGGCGATCTCGACGACGCGGAAGGCAGAAGGGCCTGGGGGGGCGTGAGACAGCACCGAGACGCCCCGCACCGGTCGGGTCGGCCGATCGACACCGCACTCGGACGGGCGGCTCGCGCTACACCTCACCGGGGCTAATCAACCACCGGTTGCAGCAGGAATGTCGATCGAGTACGTGGGGCAGATGTCGTTGATGGCCAGCGAGACGAACGCTCGACCGTCGACCCCGGTGATGCGCAGCTTGGTTGCCCCATCGGAGAACTCGGCGACGATCTCCTCGTAGGCCGCGGGACCGGGTCCGAACCTGTCGAGGTAGTCGGGCATCAGATTGCAGATGCTCTCACCGTACGACCCGAGTCCGGCGGTGGTGAGGCTCCCCGTGCTCACCGCCCCTTCGACCACCGGGATCCCGGCGATCGCCTGGCGGGCGAACCGCTGGTCCGTGGGGCTGTCGGCGGCCGGGATGCCCTGCTTCGAAGTCGGCTGATCCGGCTTACCCGAGGTCGAACACGTCGGGCCCGCGGGACAGGCGCCGGTGGCCGCCGTCGTTGGCCGGTCCGTTCCGTGATGACGGTGGAGGACGACGTAACCGAGGCCGCCAAGGAGGACGACCGCCACGGCGATCAGGGCCGCCCGCCTACGACCACTTCGCCGAAGTGTGTGATCGCCACCCGGGCCCGGAGATGGCGTCGGGTCGGGACCAATGGGCCCAGTGCCCTGTCCACCCAGATCCTGCGCGGGTACGGTCCCACGCACCAGCGCCTGCCCACAGGTCGAGCAGTACGAGGCACCCACGGCCGCGGCGCTGCCGCACCGGGGGCAGAGGTGGCCGGCATCTGCCCTGGGCGGGGGGACTGGCTGCTGGGAGACCGTGCCCGGATACTCCTCGAGGGGATACCAGGGCCCGTCATCGGACTGCGCCGGAGCAGGAGCCCGGATCCCTGTCGGGGCGGGGGCGTTCTGGTGCTCGGGGATTGCCCGGGGGAGGACCGCGGCGCCACCGGGACGCAGATCGGGCGCGTACCACCTGCCGTCGTTGGCCTGCCACCAGCCAGGTCCCGGTCGGGTGTCGCTCATCGCCGGCGCGCCTCTGCCCGGGGAATGAGCTCGGGCGACGATCCGGCCTGTGGCCCACCGATCGAGTCCTCCGGCGAATCGGACGACGCGTCGCCTGATTGCCCGCGGTGGCGACGGGTCGCTGCGGCCGACAGGCCTGGCCTGGAACGGAGACGCACGGAGATTTTGCCTTCCTGCTGCTGATCGGCCAGCCCAAATGATGCACCACGGTGCCATGACGCAGGGGGAGCCCGGCATCGGGCACGGACCTCGCGCGTCCGGACGGGGGATTGGCCGGTCCGGCGATGGCCTACCGACCCGGTGAACCGTCGATCGGAAACGGCGCTTCGGGAAGGCCCGGCATCGGATTGTCCCACCACAGCGTGTGCTCGACCCTCGCCGCTATCCGCCAGCCTTCCGAGGTGTTGACGAAACGGTCGAGATACCGTCCGCCCACCGTGAACAGCCACGGCTTGCCCCCGACCACCAGTCGGTTGACGTTGAGGAAGCTCGATCTGGCATGGACCTCGTCGTTACGCCGCAGGAACTCCCGATTGACGACGAGATGCTGCGTCACCTCGAAGGTGGGGAGCACGTCGGCGAGCCACTGGCGGACCTCGGGGTACTGACCCTCGATGCCGCCGGCCGAGCGGTAGTCGAGATGGGCATCGCGGCTGAAGACGGTGTCGAGCAGCTCCCAGTCGAGGGTGTCGATGGCCGTGGCGTAACGGGTGAGGACGTCGTCCAGTTCGAGCCGGTCAGCTACCTCGATGTCCGCTGTTCCCACCCGGCCAGGTTACTGTGGCCCGCCTGCCGCGAACCTGCTCATCGGGCCGGGTGGGCCCGGAGGGTGCCCGAGGGGCGGAGCCGCGGGCGGCCCGTACGGCTCGACACCCCCCTCGGAGGGCCGGCGCGGGCGACAGGTGCACCCGACGGTGCGCGATCGCGCCGGGGGCTTCCGCCGCTGTGTAGGTCAGGCAGGTATCTGGACCTCCTCCGCCCCGGCGAGCAGCTGGGCTCTGTCGGCGGCGAGGATGAATCGCCCCTTGATCGCCCGGTCCAGGCTGGCCGAATAGGCAGCGAGGTAGCCGCCCTTCGTGTGGTAGAGGCTGGCCAACGTCTCCGGGCTGAAGGCGGTCGTCGATCCGAACAGCGAGCAGATCTCGCTTGCACCCACAGGCGCCGCTCCGCTGAGAGTGGACACGGGAACATCGACTGCGGGCGTCCGGACCCCGCCGATCACGTTGCCGTGGCTGTCGAGCGCCAGCACGGCCGGGTCGGTGCTCGCCAGACGGAACGGCGGGGGAGAAGGGGGTGCCGTCCCGTCGTCCACCCACCGGCCGAACGAGGCGAACGCCGCCTGGACCACGTCGTGCTGAGGGCCGTCGTTGACCGGTGTCGTGCAGCCGAGGATGTCCGCCGCCGGACCGAGCTCGAAGGCGTCCGCGTGCGAGGTCCCGGCGACCTCCCATGTGCGGATCCGATCGGTGTCGGGCTGTTGCGCCGCTGCGTACCCCAGCTCGACGAGGTCGGTCTGGGTCTCGAACATGAACACCGGCACGTCGAGGTCCGTGCGGATCCGTAACCCCTGGGTGCCCTGGCTCGACGTGATCGACGCCCCGTTGAGCGAGGCACCCGTTCCGCCGCGGCTGTGGATGAAGATCCCATCGAATGTGTGGGTCAGCGGCTGCAGTGCGTCAGTGAACGTCGTCAGGTAGAAGGCAGACTGCGATTCCCCCACCGCGACCACGTGCGTGGGATGGAGGTCGCCCAGGGCCGCCTGTCCGGGGGAGCGAAGGGCCTTCCCGATCTGGGCGAACATGTCCAAGGCGTACTCGTCCCCGGGGTGGTGGAGGGTCCCGTACCGGGCCGGCTCGGAGCCGACCAGGCCACCACTGAGGCCGGCCACGGGAGAACCGAGGATCGGCTTGCCCCCCTCGACACCCTGGGCCTGCGCCGAAACGCCCACATAGGCGTAGCCACTCCGCATGAGCTCCGGGTTGAGGTAGTCCCAATCGGGAGCTGACTCTCCCGCTGACACGTTCATCCACTCCACGACCACGGTTCCGTTGAAGTGCGCCGGGTCCGCAGGACGGCGGACCAGGATCCTCGTGCGGTACGCCGCCTTCGTCGTGGGCTCGATCGACCATCGGCCGTCGCTGGGTGCCGCAGTCGCCTTGAACGCACTCGCCGTGCCCGAGGCGAAGAACTCCTGTTCCACATAGCCGTAGGCGGCCAGATCGGTCGGGTTGGCGGACAGGGGCTCGATGACGTGTCCCGTCGTGATCGGCCCGGTCAGCGTGGCCGCCACCCGATAGACCCCCGGATGGCCGGAGCCGGCCTCCGTCGACGCGGTGCCAGCGGTCCCACTCTGGGTCCCACACGCGCTGGCGCAGAGCAGGACGGTGACGAATAGGGCTGTCACCGTCGCAGTCGATCTGGGCTTCGTGGCCATGGTCTGTGGATTCCCCTTCCCTCCACGGGTGATCACCCGTTCAGTGTCTCACTACCCGTCCCGGGTCAGGCCGACGTCAACGCGGGCGCACACATCATGGCCCGTGGGGCCGATCGGGGCCTGCCGCCCGAAGAGGGTCCGGGTGCGGTGCTCCGACCCCGGTCGGCGGTGCGTGCCCCACCGGGCTGGGCCCGAGAAGGCGGTGGTGGCTGTTTCGGGTCTGTAGTCTGCCTACGTGCCACTCTCGACCTCGGTGCACGAGACCATCGCCCTGCGGCTGGCCAGCCTCGACCAGCGCTACACACCCCTGCGGCGGACGCTGGTCGAGGCGTTGTCGGCTTCGGCTCGCCCGGTGACGATGCCGGAGATCCTCGCGGCGGCCCCCGAAGTGCCGCAGAGCAGCGCCTACCGGAACGTCACCACGCTCATCGGGGCCGGTGTCGTCCGCAGGGTGGCGGGCGCCGACGACCACGGTCGGTTCGAACTGAGCGAGCAGATCTCCGGTCAGCACCACCACCACCTGCTCTGTGGATCGTGCGGGAAGGTCGAAGACGTCCACCCCTCGCCGGGGCTGGAGCGGGCGATCGGCGATGCCACCCGATCCATCGGGGAACAACAGGGGTTCGAGGTCACCGAGCATCGGATCGAGCTGCTGGGCCTCTGCCCCGAGTGCCGGACGATCTGACCGGAACCTGTCCGACCTGACCGGAACCTGTCCGACCTCACCGGGGCCTGTCGAACCTGACCGGCCGGTCGACGCTGACCGCAGTCCCGTCCTGACCAGGGCATTCGTGGCGGTGTCGCTTAGCACCGTCCAACGACTGGCGGGCCGACTCCACCGCGCCGCAGCAGGGAGCGGTGGACGTCACTCCGCCTCCGCCGGGCGGGACACCGTTGGACAGTCAGTAGTGAGAGTGATTATCATTCC
>CAZNLF010000024.1:5847-16751 GCA_964573595.1 uncultured Acidimicrobiaceae bacterium
CCTCCGCCGGGCGGGACACCGTTGGACAGTCAGTAGTGAGAGTGATTATCATTCCTAGGAGTGGTCCGGCCGAGCGCCGGCGTCAGTCGAGCGGGAGATCTCGGTCACATGCGCATTCGATTCGGGCGGCGGAGCCGGGCGGCGGCGACCGCCCTCGTGGTCGTCGGCTCGGGAGTCGCTGCCTCAGCCTGTTCGGCGTCATCGACGATTCCGGCGTCGAACGGAAAGATCGTGGCCGTCGGGGCGGAGAACCAGTACGCCAATGTGATCAGCCAGATCGGAGGTGTCTATGTGTCGACGACCGCGATCCTCAGCAATCCGAACACCGACCCCCACTCCTTCGAATCGAGTCCCCAGGTCGCCAACGCGGTCGGCGGCGCCGATCTGATCGTCCAGAACGGTGTGGGCTACGACTCGTTCATGGACAGGATCGAAAGCGCGGCGCCGAACGCGAAGCGAAAGGTGATCGACGTGCAGGCCCTACTCCGACTACCCGACTCCACTCCCAACCCCCATCTTTGGTACAAGCCGACGACGATGCCGGCTGTCGCCCGGGCGATCGGCCGCGACCTCTCGTCGCTCGCACCGGCCCACGCCGCATACTTCGGGGCCAACGTCGGCCGGTTCACGGCGTCGCTCGCGCCCTGGTACCGGGCCATCGAGGCGCTGCGGACCATGTACCCGGGCGCGCCGGTGGCTACGACGGAGCCGGTCGCCGACTACATGCTGGAGGCGGCCGGCACACGGAACGTGACGCCGTTCACCTTCCAAGAGGACGTCATGAACGGGGTGGACCCCGCTCCCCAGGACGTGGCGGTCGAGACGGGCCTGCTCAGCCATCACGAGGTCAGGGCCTTTGTCTACAACGAACAGGTCACGGACTCGTTCACCCAGTCGCTGCTCGCCCTGGCCCACCAGGACCACATACCGGTCGTCGGCGTCTACGAGACGATGCCGACCCCGGGATACGACTACCAGTCGTGGATGGTCGCCGAGGTGCGTGCCCTCGACGGTGCCCTGGCCCACGGAACCTCGTCCCCCAAGCTGTGATGTCGGCCGACGCGTCCGATCACGACGACGAGGTCCTGTCGGTCGAGGGGGTGAGCGTCTGGCTCGGCGGGCGCCAGATACTCGACGACGTGGGATTCTCCGTCCGGAGCGGACAGTTCATCGGGTTGATCGGGTCGAACGGGGCAGGCAAGACCACGCTCTTCCGGGTGATCCTCGGCCTGCTCGAGCCCCACCGCGGATCCGTCCGGGTGGGGGAGGGGCGCCACACCTCCCACAACCGATCGATCGGCTACGTGCCCCAGAAGGTGCTGGTCGACCCGGATATCCCGCTGCGGGCCAGGGACCTGGTCGGTCTCGGGATCGACGGCGACCGGTTCGGCTTCGCGCTACCAAGTCGGGCCCGCCGGCTCGCCGTCGACGAGATGCTCGAGGCCGTCGATGCCAGTGATTTCGCCGATGCCCGCGTGGGGAGCCTGTCCGGGGGTGAGCTGCAGCGGGTCCTCATCGCCCACGCCCTCATCAGCCGACCACGACTCCTCATCCTGGACGAGCCCCTCGCCAACCTGGACATCCGGAGCGAACAGGAGGTGGTCGAACTCCTCGGCCGCGTCGCCCACGACCAGGAGGTAGCCGTCCTGCTCTCCGCCCACGACATGAACCCGCTGCTGGCGGTGATGGACAGGGTCGTCTACCTGGCCAACGGCCACGCGGCCAGCGGCTCGACCGACGAGGTCGTCCGGACCGAGGTCCTGAGCGAGCTCTACGGGCACCCCGTCGCCGTCCTCCACGTGGGCGACCGCATCATCGTCGTGGCCGGACCCACACCCGTTCCGGACATCTCCATGCCCGGGCCGGCACCGCTGCACGCGGCCGACTGACGGGCGGACAGTGACACTCCGCATGCTGGGCTCGATCGTCTTCGAGGCAGGCTTCTTCCAGAACCATGCGGTCCGTACCGCGCTGATCATCGGCGTCATCGTCCCGCTCGTCTCCGGATGTGTCGGCACCTTCACCGTCATTCGTGGGCAAGCATTCGCCGGAGAGGCCCTGAGCGACATGGGCACGCTCGGCGGGGCCGGCGCCGATCTGGTGGGAGTGAGCCCGCTGTGGGGTTTCGTCGGCGTCGGCGTCGTGGTGGCCGGGACCATGGAGCTGTTCGGCGTGCAGCGCCGACGTGGCCGCGACGTGGCGACCGGCATCGTCCTCGGTGCCATGCTCGGACTGTCGGCGCTGTTCCTCTACTTCGACACCACCCACAGTTCGACGACCGGGGCGACGATCACCATTCTCTTCGGCTCCCTCTTCCAAGTGAGCGGCGTCACGGTGCCGGCGCTGGTCATCCTCGGCCTCATCGGGCTCCTGGTGGTGGGATTCCTGTACCGGCCACTCATGCTCGCATCCCTCTCGAGCGACCTGGCCACGGCCCGGGGTGTTCGCGTCAAGTCGATCGGGCTCGCCTTCCTCATGCTGATGGGGGTCTCCGTGTCACTCTCGTCGGTGGCCGTGGGCACGATCCTCGGCACGGCGCTACTGATCGGTCCGGCCGCCACCGCCCTGAAGCTCACCCGGCGGCCGTGGTCGGCCATGCTCACCGCCGGCGGCATCGGGATCGCCGCCACCTGGCTGGGCATTCTCCTCTCCTACGACAGCTTCTACTGGCCCCCGGCGAAGAAGGGGTGGCCGGTGAGCTTCTTCGTGGTGACCCTGATCTTCCTCTTCTATCTGGCGGCCGACCTCTCGACCTGGCTGCGGGCCAGGCGGGTCGGGTCTGAGGCGCGGGGCACCGGGGCCCGGTGGGATCGCGATCCCGTCGGGGCACGGTGAGCTGACGTGTTCTCGGGCTTCATGACGACCACCTGGGACGTGGCGACCATCGTCGCCGTGGTGGCCGGCGTCGTCGGCTTCTTCGTGGTCATGCGCGGCTCTTCCTTTGTCGCCCATGCGGTGCCCCAGTCCGCATTCGCCGGAGCTGCCGGGGCCAGCCTCATCGGCGTCAGCACGATCTTCGGTCTGGGCGTATTCGCCCTGGTCGCCGCGCTCGGCATCGGTTGGCTGGGCAAGCGGGGACGGCACGACGTCGTGACGGCCCTGGCCGTGGTGGTGATGCTCGGCCTCGGCTCGCTCTTCCTCAGCTGGAGCACCGAGTACGCGCCGGCCATCTACTCCCTGCTCTTCGGCGAGGTGCTCGGGGTCAGTGGCAACGAAGTGGGCCTGACGGCACTGCTGGGAGCCGTGTCGATCGCCGCGGTCGTCGTGCTCTACCGGCCACTTCTGCTCTCTTCGGTGGCTCCCGACATCGCCGAGGCCAAGGGCGTGCGGACCCAACGGATCGAGATGATGTTCCTGGTCCTCGTGGCGCTCACCGCCACCATGTCCGTGCCCGTGGTCGGAGCCTTGCTGATGTTCACGCTGATGGTCGGCCCCCCGGCCGCGGCACGGTCGGTGGTCGATCGGCCCGGGGCGGCCATTGCCCTGTCCGTGGCCATCGCCCTCCTCACGGTGTGGGCCTCCATCGCCGCTTCGTACCGGACCAACTGGCCGATCGGCTTCTTCGTCGGCACGATCTCGGCCGTCGCCTATCTGGTGGGCCGCAGTTGGGCGTGGTGGCGGACGAGGCGGGTCGGGGACAGCCCAGCCATCGTCGGCTCCGACGCGGCGGTTCGACCGGTCGAGGTCGGTTGACGACTCAGCCCTCCGACCGGCGATCCGACGACCGGTCGCCCCCGTATCGGGACCCGGCGCCCGGGCACCCCGGTCTCACCGATCGGTGGGCACATCGTCGTCACCGTGGCCGGCGAGCCGGCTCAATCGCCGCCACTGGATGCCACGCGTCCGGTGACCGGTGGCCAGGAGCACGACGAGCAGCACAGAGCCGATGATCAGGGCCAGCACCAGGGCGCCGGCGAGGATGATCCAGAGCGCCATTGAGGCAGCCTAAACCTCTGCGTGATTCGACGAGCGGGTGCCGATGGCCGGGTCGGTGGTCAACCGGTCCGTGGAGTCAGGGCTGGCCGATGATGGCGTTCCCGGCCTGGTCCACGGCGATGCAGAGCGAAGCGGTAGGACACGACACGGCATTGAGCTTCTGGCTGCCGTCGACGTCGGCGCGGGTCCATGTTCCGTTGCTCCATTGGAGGACGCCCCCGGAGCTGTCCACCGCCGCACAGTACGACGCGGTGGGGCACGAGACGCCGGTGAGACCGACGCTGTCGACGGTGGCCGACGCCGGGGCCGGCTCGATGCGCTGCGCCGCCGACCACGCCTGGCCGTTCCACTGGAGGACCTCGCCCGTCTGGTCGACCGCCGTGCAGAACGAGATCGACGGGCACGAGACGCCGCTGAACGAGGAGGTGCTCGTATACGGATTGGGCATCGCCCACTGCTCCCCGTTCCACTGGGAGATGCCACCGGACACCGAGACACAGAAGGACGCGGAGACACAGGAGATCGACGAGACCGACCCCCAGTCGCCGCTGGTTCCCTGCCACGACTGGCCATCGGAGGCGAAGGCGTTCCCCTCCGAGTCCACCGACGCGCAGTACCCGGTCGGGGCACAGCCCACCGCCTCGAGCCCGGTGGCTCCCTCCACCGTGATCGGAGCGGACCAGCTCTGGCCATTCCAACTGATGATCTGGTTGCCGGCGGTCGCCACCGCCATGCACAGCGAAGGGCTGGCACACGAAACTGACACCGCGCCCGGTCCCAGTGCCTGCGGCGCGGCCGGGACGGGACCGCTCCATCCGGTTCCGTCGAAGTGGTAGGCACGGCCCGACGCGTCGAGGGCGATACAAGAGGTGTCGCTCCCGCACGACACCGACGTGAGCGCGGTCCCCGGCGACACCGCGTGCACGGCAGCGAAGCGGAGGGGCGAGCCCAGCGATGGAGGGGCCGTGGTAGATGGAGGGGCCGTGGTCGCAGTCGGTTTGACGGTGGACGTGGTCGTGGTCGTCCGGGTGGATGATGCGCCGCTGCAGGCGGTCAGGAGCACCGCCAGCACGACACAGACAACCACTGGGACGAAGGATGCGGAACGCACGTCAGATCACCTGCCGGGGGAGTGTTCGGGCTCGGCCAACCGACCCACTGTAAGCGCACACGGAAATCGGTCGGGTCCGGCGCGTCGCGGGCCACCGTCCGGCACCCGACCGCCCGCGGTGGCCTGTCGGCGGTGGTGTCGGGCCGCCCCTACTTGACGGCCTCGATGTCCTCCGGTTCGGGGATGATGGCACCATCCGCGTCGAGGATCGGGGCCAGCAGGTCGAGGCTCGGATTGTCGAGATCGGGACTGTTCGGGTCGAGGCCCTGCTCGGCACAGAACCGGAGCAGACGCCGTTCCTGGGCCAGTCGGAGCGTGTGTCCGGTCACGCCGTCAGCTTCTGCCATCACCGTCTCCTCTCCGGGGCCACGGGCCCACGCTATCCAGAACGAGGTGGGGTTCACAGTCGCCGGGATGCGGATCGCCTCCCCAATACCCCTCCCGGGACGAACCTCGCCGATGCCCGCGAACGGATCGGGGCGATATCGAGCGCAACATCGGGCCCTTGACCAGGCACGACTCCACTTCCGACTGCAGACGGTGCGCCTCCGGTCGGCTGGACAGCCGGGAGTCGGCGGGGGAGGCCCACCGGGCTCCGGGCAAGCGGCGCAGGGCACGGGGTGGGGTCGGCCCGCCGGGACAGGACCCCGTGCGCACCCCCTTTCCGGCCGGAGGGCCTGGTTTCCGGTGGGGTCGGCCGACTGGCTATAGCCTCGTCGCTGTGTGGCGCCCCTACAACAAGAAGACCCACTGGTACTACCGCGGTGGCGTCTCGAGGCCCGTCGGCCGCATGCGTCTGCGGTGGCGCTGGACCGTGGCCCAATTCCGTCGGATCGGGCTCTGGCGCTCGGCGGCCGTCGGAGCCGCGGTGATCGCCCTCGGATTCTTCGTCTTCGCCCCCGGGGACCGCAGTATCGACGGACGGGTCTCGGACTCCGCCGTCGGGGCCACGCCCCCGACGAGTTCCTCGGTCGCCGACCCACTGCCCGACATCCCGTCCAAGGCCCCGGCGGCCTCGGCTCCGACGACGACCACGACGGCCGCCCCGCCCACGTCGAACAAGCTGGCGTTGCCGTTCACCAGCGGGTTCACTCCGGCATCGACGTCGAAGACGACCACCTCGACCGCTGGCTCCACGCTCAAGTCGAATCCCACCACCAGTGCGACTTCGTCCCCATCGAAGAAGCCGCCGTCCTCGACCACGAGCACCAAGCCACCGACCACCACCACCCGACCACCGACCACCACCACCCGACCACCGACCACCACCACCAGACCACCGACCACGACGACCACAACCCCGCCCACGACGACCACCACTCCGCCCACGACGACCACCACCCCGCCAACGACGACTACCACCCCGCCAACGACGACTACGGCTCCTCCCACCGTCACCATCCCCCCCATCACCATCGGGTGAGGTGACACCACCCCGGCAACCGACGGTCGGACCTGGCAGCCGTGGGTGTCGGACCCGTCGCTAGGCCACCGCCCCGACCGGAAGCCCGGCGAGGCTGTGAACGGTCTGGGCACAGGCCCGGGCGGCCTCGGCGCCCTTGACCTCGAAGTGCCCGGCGAAGAAGGCGGCGTGCTCCTCATGACCGTGGAAGTGATGGGGGGTCAGCACGGCCGAGATGACCGGGACGTCGGTGTCGAGCTGGACCCGCATGAGCCCGTTGATCACCGCCTCGGCGACGAATTCGTGACGGTAGATGCCCCCGTCGATGACGAATCCGGCACCGACGATCGCCGCATAGCGGCCGCTGCGGGCGAGCCGCTTGGCGTGGAGCGGGATCTCGAACGCCCCGGGGACCCGGAAGAGGTCGATCGCCTGCTCGTCGACACCGAGGGTGCCGATCTCGGCGAGGAACGAGTCCCGGCATCGGTCCACGATCGCCTCGTGCCAGCTGGACTGGACGAACGCCAGCCGAATCCCCCGGCTGCCTGGATCTTGGTCTGTCGTGCTCACTTGGCCTCCTTCGGTCCGTCGTGCACCGGTTGGACGCGACGGTTGGATGCAACGGGTGGTCACCGCACTCTAGAACCGCCGGTCCTGCCGCATCGAGTGCCGGCAACTGTGGTCTGATGCGGCGATGACACGCCGTCGGCCCCGGAAACGGACGAGCAACGTCCGCCTCCGTCCCGGGTTGGTGATGGGCATCGCCGGACTCGTGCTCGCGGGCTGCTCGACGGCCACGTCGTCCCACGCCTCCCGGTCGGCGGAGGCGTCCATGGCCCGGACCCACCTGCTGAGGGCGAGCGACCTCGCCGCCGGATGGACGGTGCACCGCGCCTCGCCTGGCGGCAGCCGACCGTGCAGCGACCCACCGGCGGTCGCCACCATCGTCGGCCCGTCGGGAGCTGGTGCGGTCTTCGGGCCACGAGGAAACCTGCCGGTCCTCCTCGAGTACCTCATCGATGGCTCAGCGACATCCGCCTCGTACCTGGACGCCATCGAGCGACTGGAGACTCCGAGCTCGTGTGCCGAGACCGTCGACGGCCAAACCGAGTCGAGCACCTTCGAGCAGGTGATCGCCGCCCCACACTTCGGGGACCGCAGCGTCGCCATGCTGGTGAGCGACGATGCTGACGGCACCGTGACCGAGGTCGGCTACAACGTCGTCCACGCCGGCTCCACGGTGCTGGTCGTCGGCAACGCGGATGCCGGACCACTCGACACGGCCACCCTCGACCGGTTCACACGATTGGCTCTCCGCCGGTTGTAGGGCCGAACGTCCGCTCACCAACGAGGGTGACGTGGGACCGCGGGCGGGTCGTCGGCCCTCTGTTCGGGCCTTCCCGACGGCCGACCCCGGCTACGGTGGGAACGGTGGCACTCGAGCTCGCGATCGTCGATGCGTTCACCGACACCCCCTTCCGCGGCAACCCGGCCGCCGTCGCCGTACTCGACCGGTTCCCCGACGATGGGTTCATGCAGTCCGTCTCGCTGGAGATGAACCTCTCGGAGACCGCCTTCTGCGCGCCGCGGCAGGACGGCGCGTACGACCTGCGCTGGTTCACGCCGACCACCGAGGTCGATTTGTGCGGACACGCCACGTTGGCCACCGCCCACGTACTCGGGGGCGGGGCGGAATTCCACACGCGGAGCGGGCTCCTCACCTGTGTCGGCGAGGACGGCTGGATCCGTATGGACCTCCCCGCCGATCCGCCCGTTCCCACCGACGCGCCGACGACCGTCCGGCTCCCCGGGCTCGCCTGGTACGGCCTGGGGAAGTGGGACGCCCTGGCCGTTCTGGAGGATCCCGCCCAGGTCCGGAATTTCTCGCCGGATCTGAGCGCCATCGCCGGCATCGGGGTCCGCGGGTTGATCGTCTCCGCTGTCGGCGACCGGTCGGGATTCGACTGTGTCAGCAGGGTGTTCGCCCCGAGTTTCGGGATTCCCGAGGATCCGGTCACCGGGTCGGCCCACTGCACACTGGCTGCGTACTGGAGCGGGCGCCTCGGGCGCGACGACCTCGTCGGGGAGCAGGCGTCGCCCCGCGGGGGAACGGTGCGGATGCGGTGTGCGGGCGACCGCGTGGGGGTGGCCGGTCAGGCCGTGACGGTGGCCCGGGTCAGCCTGGCCGTCTGAAGTGGGTTCGGCGCGGTGGCGTGGGCCACGTTCCGGCCCCACTGATCGGCCACACGTTCCGGCCGCCCGGTCCGCCCGTCCGCCCGTCCGGAGACCGGCGACCGGCGACCGGCGGCCCTCAACTCGTGTAGTCCACCGGACCCGACCCCCCGATGCCGATCGCGAACGCCAGTCCGCGAAGTGATGCGTTCTCCGTCACCGGCCAGATGCTGTGCACGGTGTCCGGCGGAATGCGGATCAGATCGCCCTGGCCCACCTCTCGCTCCTCGTCGGCGATCTTCATGATGCCGCGGCCCGAGATGATGTAGTAGAACTCGTGGGTCGGGTGCGAGTGCGGGTCCACGAGCCCGCCGCCCGCCACCTCCCACTCGCTCACCAGCTCGAGGAAGCCACCCCTCGTGGCCTCTTCGAGCTCGCGTGGTTCGATGAGCCACCAGACCGGAACCGTGCCCGCATGCTCCACGACCGGAGCCACTTCCCTGGCTGAACGGACGTCCATGTCAACCTCCACCGTCTCTCCGTCGTCGGACGGGTCGATACTAGGCCAGCACCCGGTTTCGCCAGCCGTCACCCGGTCCCGGCGGGCATAGGCTCCGTCGGGAGGGAACATGACCACGTTCGACGGATGGGACCCGGAGCAGTACAACAGGTTCGCGGGCGAGCGCGAGCAGCCGTTCTGGGACCTGGTCGGACTGCTCGAGACCATCGGGGCGCCCGACGTCGTCGACCTCGGATGCGGGGACGGCCGGCTGACGGCCGCACTGGCCGATCGCCTGGCGGCGGGCTCGATGCTCGGGATCGACAGCTCGCCGTCGATGATCGGTGGGTCCTCCTCTCTGGCCAGCGGCCGCCTCCGATTCGAGATCGCCGACATCGGCGATTGGGAGGCGCCCGGCTCGTTCGACATCGTGTTCGCCAACGCATCGATGCAGTGGGTTCCCGACCACGCCTCCGTCCTCGCCCGATGGGCCGGGTCACTGAAGCCGGGCGGACAGCTGGCGGTGCAGGTGCCGTCCAACGCCGACCACCCCGCGCACACCGTGGCCACCGAGGTGGGGCGGGAGTTCCTCCCCGAGCCCCCTCCCGACCCCGTGGCGGAGAACGTGCTCGAACCCGAGCGCTACGCGGAGATCCTCGACTCGCTCGGCTTCGGCGACCAGCATGTCCGCCTACAGGTCTACCCCCACCACCTGGGGTCCACCGCTGACGTCGTCGAGTGGGTCAAGGGCACGACCCTCACCCGGTTCAAGGAGCCGCTCGGGCCCGACCGGTGGCAGCAGTTCGTGGACGCCTACCGTGAACGGCTGTTGACCGTCCTCGGCGACCGCTCCCCCTTCTTCTACCCCTTCAAACGACTTCTCCTGTGGGGAAAGGCGGACTGAACGGCGCTCATCGACAATATGACCAAAGGCCCTACGGATCCGTACGGCGTCGGCGCATCGTGGTAGTCACGTCCACTCCGGTGTCGGGTTCCGTGTCCGGTCCGCAGGGGTGATGGGCGAGAGGGCCAGGCGTGGGAGACGTCATGAACGAGCGCGAGTACGCCATCAGCACGGTAGAGCAGACCCTCGATGCGTCGGCTGCGCTCCGGGCGCACCTCCGCATGAGCGAGAGGATCGGCAGGCGGATGATCAGTGCCCTCCAAGCCGGGGTCCCGGTGTCGAAATCCGTCGAGGCGGCCGGCGCGTGCGCCGCCCAACTCCGCCAGGAGTCGAGCGACCTGTTCGCCGCCTACGAGCACTCCCGGCACGTCATGCGTGCGGCGTTCATCCTCCCCTCGGTGGCCGAAGGGATGTCGATCTCCGACATCGGCCGAGCCCTCGGCGTGTCCCGCCAGAGGGCCAGTCGCCTGGTGCAGGAGGCCCGGGACGGCTCCGTCGAAGGCGCCGGGTGAGCAGAGCCGTGGCCCTCTACCCGGATCTTCTCCGCATCTCCCTGATCGGCTCGCCGGTGAGCGGCAGCGCCCCGACCAAGGATGAGGCGTTGGCCTATCTGCTCCGGTGCAAGGGGCACCGGAGAGAGCGCGGGGCCGTCGCGCCCGAGTCGGGGAGCTCGGCAGCACAGTTGGCCGCAGAGCTCTCCTACGACGTCGCCCTGATCAACCTGGCCCGCGCCTGCAGCGTCAACTGTGATGTCGAACGCTTCGACCAGCCCCACCGGGAGAGGTCGAGGATCGAGCACGAGCTGACCGCCCAGGGGGTCTGTCTGGTCGATCGGGACGAGGAGCAGGCGGATCGCCCCTGACGTCGACGACGGTGGTCC
>CAZNLF010000024.1:16851-19788 GCA_964573595.1 uncultured Acidimicrobiaceae bacterium
CCGGGACGGGTTCGGGGACTGCCGTGCGACCGTCGCCGCTCAGCGAGGCCGCCCGTCGCCGGACGGCCAGCATCGTCGTGATCCCGACCATGAACACCGCCATGGCGAGGAAGAACGAGTTGCCGCGGACGAGTTGCCACCCGTGCTCGCTCAGCTCCCGGTTCGATCCGCTCGGGACCGTCCAGATCGGCGCCCACCAGAACAGGGCCGCACCGGCGACCGCCCAGAGCCGACCGAAGGCCGGACGGTCCTCCGCCCATACCAGCCAGATCAGCACAGGCACCGCCCACACCAGGTGGTGGGCCCAGGAGATCGGAGACACCAGCATCCCGGTCGTGGCACACACGAGCACCCCGAGGATGTTGGACGACGCCCGGAATGCCCAGCCGGCGAGGGCGACGCCGGCGACGAGGACCGCCGCGCTCGCCAGGGTGACCAGCCCGGTGGACACCACCCGGTGGTCGAGCCGGTCCATGACGGCCCGCAGGCTCTGGTTGCTGATGTAGAACACCCCGCCCACCCGCTGGGCGTCGGTGGCGTACTTCGTCCAGTAGGCCCACGAGACGCGGGGGTTGACGGCAGCCGACAGCGCCGAACAGGCCACGAAGGTGCCGAGGGCGACCCATGCCGCCCGGGACTGGCGGGTGACGAACAGATACGGAACGAAGACCAGCGGGACCAGCTTGACGGCGGCGGCGATACCCACCAGGACGCCACGCGGCAGCGAGCGCGACCCGATGCGCACGGTGCCGGTCAGGTCGGCCAGGACGAATGCGGCCAGGACGATGTTGACCTGACCGAACGAGAAGGTGAGTTGGACCGGCTCTATGTGGAACGCCGGTGCCATCAAGAGGAGGGAGAGCAGTGCCAGGCTCCAGCGGTCGACGCCCGTAAGCACGGCTCGGATCGAGAGCCACAGCAGTGCGAAGAGGGCCGCCACGTTCGTCACGCCCCACAGGATCTGGGCGGCCCTGGAGGGGAGCAACCGGAGCGGGACGAACACCAGAGCGGCGAACGGCGGGTACGTGAACGGGAGGTGGGGTGCCCGGGGCAGCGATGCCACATAGAGCCGGCCGTCGAACAGGTGGGCGGCGCCCATCAGGTAGACCGAGATGTCGAGTTGGCGGCCCTCCGCCGACGAGACCGCTCCCCACACGACCAGTCCGGTCGAGACGGCAGCGACCACCCAGGCCAGCGGCTCCAGCTTCGGCGGGACGCCCAGGCGACGCCGGACCACCGGTCGGATCGGCTCGTCCGGTCCGGTCGGGAGGCCGGAGTCGACCAGGGAGCTCATCGGGTCCGGCCGGGGCCGACGCTCCGCCGACCGGCCCCCGTCGGGCCACCATCGTCCCTCATGGACCGCTTCACGTGCGTCACGTCCTCCGCATCGATGTCCCCGCCCCGTGGTGCCGGCGGCCGGGCAGCGACCCGACCCTTGCCGGCCGGGCCCGGCCTCCGTCACCGATTCTCTCATGAGGGATCGGGGCTGGTCATGACGGTCCGCACCGGCCACGGCAACGACGTGAGATGGGCCCGAGGTCTCGAGGGAGTCGACGCCGCCGGTCGGATCAGTAACCTCCCGTGCACCCGTCCTGGTCGGGGGCGGCGTTCGGATTGCCCCAGTAGCTGGTGGCAAAGGCCACGGCCACGCGGATCTGCTCATCGGGCGTGGCGGCCGCCGCATCCGCCGGGTACCCGAACGTGTTGAACTGGTCCCAGTTGGCACGGCTCATGCCGAGCCCGCCGCTGTAGACGGAGCCGTCGACGTTCCACTGGCCGCCCTCCTCGCACACGTTGACCCGGGTCCACGCGGCGATCTGGTACGCGGTGAGGCCGTCGACCCCGATCCCGACGGCCCGGGACGAGGGGGCGGCGATCGTGCTGCCCCCGAGCGAGCCGTAGAACCCGGCCCCCCCGAAGGAGAAGATGCCGCCGTCGGATGCAACCGTCACGTAACCCGTGGTCGTGGCGGACATCCCGATCACCGGCTCGTTGAGTGGATGGCCACCGGTCGAGCCGTAGAACTGGGCGCCGCCGAAGTCGTCGATCCCACCCGCCGCGGTGGTCAGCCGGTAGCCCGAGGGCCCAGGGCTGATGCCGACCACCGGTCCACCGACCGGCGCACCCCCGGCGTACCGGGCGTCACCGAAGGCATAGACGTCACCGTCCGACGCCGTCTCCCAGTACCCGCGACCGTCCGGGGTGGTGGCGATACCCACGATCGGGCTGGTCGGCGACTGGCCGGTGGCGGAGCCGTAGAACTGGGCGTCACCGAAGGTGAACACGCCACCGTCGGCTGCGACGATCCAGTAACCGGCGCCATCCGGCGTCGAGTCGATCCCGACGATCGGCTGGTTCAGCGGCACCGATCCGGTGGAGCCGTAGAATTTGGCGTCGCCGAAGGCGAAGACACCACCGTCGCTCGCCACCTCCCAGTAGCCGCGCCCGTCCGGCGCAGCCTGTACGCCCACGATGGGCTTGTTCAGCTGGATGGAACCGGTGGAGCCGTAGAACTGGGCGCCGCCGAAGGCGAAGACGCCGCCGTCGGCGCCGACCTCCCAGTAGCCGCCGCCCTGGGGAAGCGCGGCGACACCCACGATGGGAGCGTTGAGCACCACGCCCGCTCCCGTCGGGAGTGCCGCCCCCGCACTGCCGACAGGCAGCAGGGGAACGGCGAGCGCCGACGCGGCCACGGCGGCGATGCCGACCGCGGCGAGCGAGCCCGGTTTGACCGGTCCGCGGAGGTCAGGGGATCGGTGGGGGACGAGGGTGGAGCGACGACGGGCACGACGAAATGAACGGGTTGAAGCCATGTGGGTGACCTTTCCTCGGTCGGTCGGTACCGCTCCTCATCGAGGAGGGCACCGACTCTCTTTTGGTTGGGTGGACCCCACATCTGTGCATTCAACGCCCCAGCCGAGCACCGGGAAGGGTGGT
>CAZNLF010000025.1:0-19352 GCA_964573595.1 uncultured Acidimicrobiaceae bacterium
CGCGACTCACCGTCGAAGGCCAGACGAGGACGGGTCTCGACGTGCAATGTGAGGCGGGTGGAGCCGGCAACGGCGGTCGCCGGGTCGACCAACCCGAGCAGGCGGCGGCTCCGGTAACTCCGGCGACGGGTCAGGGCGCCGACCCCACGACACCGGTCGCACCCACCGACGGCTCGTGGTGGGTACCACCGCTCGGCAACCAACCCTGGCAGTGGGAGATCGACCACCCGTTGGATCTTTCGAGCCCGAGCGACATGGGCACCGACGCAACGTTGCCCGACGGCCAGCCCGCGCCCGACCCGGTGATCTACGACATCGACGGCATCGAGAACCCGACGTCGACGGTGACCGCGCTCCACGCGTTGGGAGACCACGCCATCTGCTACGTGGAGGTGGGTACGGCCGGGGACTACTACAGCGCAGCAGACGAAGGGACACCGACCACCTATTACCAAGAGTTCCAGGCGGCCGGGGTCCTCGGCGACAAGCTGAGCGGCTACCCCGAGTACTTCTTGAACATAGACAGCCCGGCCACCGTGTCGATCGTCGAGTCGATGATCGACCAACAGTGTGCCGGAAAAGGCTTCGATGCGGTGGAGACCGACCTCGATGAGACCTACTCGGGCAGTGACGGGCCGACCGGCTTCCAGCTGACCGAGGCCGCCGAGGAGCAGTACCTGACGACGCTGGCCGACTACATGCACGGCCTCGGGCTCGGTTGGATCATCAAGAACCCAGACGACACGGGTGACAGCTTTGCCGCCGATATGGAACCGCTGGCCGACGGTGTCCTGACCGAGCAGTGCAACCAGAACAGCACCTGCACATCCCTGGCAAGCTACGAGGGCCACAAGGCGATCTTCAACGCCGAGTACGCTCCTGAGGTGACATCGGAGTTCTGTACGTCGGACGATGCACTCGGATTCAACGGGGCGGTCTTCCCGGTGGCCCTCGATGGGGGGAGGAGCCCGTGCCGGTAGGCTGTTCGATGCGGCGGACAGGGGTACGCCGGTCGTGCTCCGGGACGAGCAGGACGGTCCGGCTCCGGTAGACGGGGTTGGCTGGAGGTGTCGAGGATCGGTTCGTGCCTCGACCAGGGGGAAGGTGACGATGCAGAAGCTGCGACACTCGACAGCTCCGCCGTTGGCGGTGTTGCTCCTGCTCGTCGGGCTGCTCGCCCTGCCAGGCATCGAGTCCCCGGCGGCTGCCGGTGCCGTCCACCTCCCGAAGTTCTCCGGCGACGCACCCGGCCGGATCACCTGTTCCCTCTCGTTGACCGTCGAGTTCTCGCCGCCGCTGACGGGTTCAGGCGGTGGCACCGGTGCATCGGGCACCAAGGCCGGGAAGTTGTCGGACTGCACCGCCACCACGGGCTCGGTGACGATCGCCTCCGGGGCGGTCTCCGGTTCGTTCGCCAGCAGCCCACTCAACTGTCGCGACTCGATCGCCCAGGTGACCGAAGCACTCGACGTCAGCTGGAAGGGTGAGGTCAACGGTACGGTCGCCACCTTCCCGGACGCCACCGTCTACGGGGGGACCGCCGGATTCGGCCCGAGCTCGCTGGACGGCCCGACTGCGTCGGGATCGTTCGGCGGGCCGGCCGACGTGCTGTTGAACACGCCGTCGGCCAGCCAGGTCGCCGCCGGCTGTGCCGGCAAGAAGGGCCTCGGAAAAATTGCGCTCACCGGCGTCCTGACCGCGGGGACCCCCACGGGCTCGGCGACCCTCCCGACGTCGTGGTGGAAGCCGCCGTTGGGCAATGTCCCCTGGCAGTGGGAGCTCGACCACGCCCTCAGCCTCACCAGCCCGACCGACATGGGAACCAACGACACCCTGCCGGACGGTCAGCCGGCGCCGGACCCGGTCGTCTACGACATCGACGGCATCGACAACTCGGCGGCCACGGTCACCGCTCTGCACGCCATGGGCGACCACGCGATCTGCTACGTGGAGGTCGGATCGGCCGGCAACTACTACTCGGCCAAGGAGGAGGGCCTCGGCACCTCCTACTACGACCAATTCAAGGAAGCCGGCCTGCTGGGTCACAAGCTGACCGGCTATCCGGAAAGCTTCCTGAACATCACCAGTCTGACCACGCTCGCCATCGTCGAGGACATGATCGCCCAGCAGTGCTACGCCAAGGGATTCGACGCCGTCGAGACCGACCTCGACGAGACCTACAACGACAACGAGGGAGCCACCGGTTTCACCATCACGCAGGTGGACGAAACATTCTACCTCACCCTTTTGGCCGACTTCATGCACTCACTCGGTCTCGGCTGGATCGCCAAGAACCTCGACGACACCGGCGACACCTTCGCCACCACCATGGAGCCACTCGCCGACGGCATGATCACCGAGCAGTGCAACCAGTACGACACCTGCGGGGCCCTGAGCAAATACGTCGGGGCGAAGGCGGTGTTCAATGCCGAGTACCCGCCGGAGACCACCGCCGAGTTCTGCGCCTCGGACGATGCCTCCGGGTTCAACGGCGCATTGTTCCCGGTCGCCCTCAACGGCGCCCGACACCCCTGCCGCTGACCGCTCCCGTCCCCGTTCGGCGGACCCCGTTGCCTCATGTCCCGCACCCCCGGGGCAGTAGCGTCGCGACGATGGTGGGGATTCGGAGCTTCTGGGGGTGGGGGTACGAGGCCGAGCACCTCGCCCCGGCCAGTCAGCTCGAGCTCGGCAGCCTGGTGGCCCCGCTCGTCGGACGAGACGCCCTCAGCGTGTCCGGGCCTCCGTCGCCGTCGGAGATCGATCTGCCCGCTCCCCGCCTGACCGCGCCGTCCACGTTGGCGGAGTGGGCCACCACCGACCCCGTGGTCCGGGCCGGCCACACCTACGGGAAGTCGTTCCGGGACGTCGTCCGCGCATTCGACCGCCGATGGGACCGCCCGCCCGACACGGTCGTCTACCCACCGGACGAGCACGGGGTCGCCGCGGTGCTCGAGTGGGCCTCGGACGTCGGCGCGATCGTCATCCCCTATGGCGGCGGGTCGTCAGTCGTCGGTGGTGTCGAGGCACCGCCCGACGACGACCGGCCGGTGATCTGCTGCGATCTCGGGTGGATGGACAGGGTCCTCGAGATCGACCGAACCTCCCGGGCCGCCCGCATCCAGGGAGGGGTGCTCGGACCCTCGCTCGAGGACCAGCTCCGCTCCAGTGACCTGACCCTCCGCCACTTCCCCCAGAGCTTCGAGGTCTCGACGCTCGGGGGCTGGCTGGCGACCCGATCCGGCGGGCACTTCGCCACGCTCCATACCCACATCGACGACTTCGTCGAATCGATCCGGGCGGTCACACCGCAGGGTGCCGTCGAGTCCCGACGGTTGCCCGCCTCGGGGGCCGGCCCGTCCCCGGACCGACTCCTGCTCGGATCGGAGGGCATCTTCGGGATCATCACCGAGGCGTGGATGAGGCTGCAGGACCGTCCGACCCACCGGGCGTCCGGCACCGCCCGTTTCGACTCGTTCGAGCAGGGAGCCGCAGCGGCGCGTTCCCTCGGCCAGTCAGGGCTGTGGCCGGCGAACTGCCGGCTGCTGGACGCCACCGAGGCGATGATTACCGGTGCCGGGGACGGTGCCGCGCATCTCTTGCTGATCGGGTTCGAATCGGCCACCCACCCGGTCGACGACGCCCTGTCCCAGGCGGCCACACTGGTCGCCGACCACGCCGGAACGCTCGAGGTGCGGCAGCGACGCGATCGCGTCGAAGCGGCATCGGACGACGCGGCCGACCGCTGGCGTGCGGCCTTTCTCCGTGCCCCCTACGTCCGTGACGCGTTGATCGGGCTCGGGCTGATCAGCGAGACGTTCGAGACCGCCATCACCTGGGACCACTTCGATGCCTTCACCACCGCGGTCCGGGATGCCGCCGAGGGCGCCCTCCGTTCGGTCGGTGCGTGGCCCGCCCTCGTCACCTGCCGGCTGACCCACGTCTACCCGGACGGAGCTGCACCCTATTTCACCGTGATCGCGCCCGGCAACCGGTCGGGCCGGCTGGAGCAGTGGGCCGAGGTCAAAGGGGTCGTCATGGAGGTCATCGCCACCCAGGGGGGGACCGTGACCCACCACCATGCCGTCGGGCGCGACCACCGTCCCGGCTATGACCGTCAGCGGCCGGAACTGTTCGCGGCACAGCTACGCGCGGCAAAACGAGCGGTCGATCCTGCGGGAATGCTCAACCCCGGGGTGCTCATCGACCTCTGAAGGACCCGGCACCGGTCCGGTAGACGGGCCCGTTCGGCACCGCCGTCCGGTCGCCGGCCGTCTTCCCAGGCATCACTCCCCGAGGCTGTGCCTCAGGGCATCGAGTGCCTCGACGAGGCCGACCACCCGCTCCCGGAGTGCGGCCAACTCGGACTCGACGGTGTCGACACGAGTCTCGAGGTCGGGCCGCCCCTCCTCCTCCTCGTCGCCGGTCGACGCGGTAGGGCCGCGCCCCACTGTGACGAGGTCGGGAACACGGTGGTCACCCGCTTCGCCCGCCACCGGCGGGATCGCCGGGTCGGGGTGGTCGGTCACCGTCGCTTCCGGCTCGACCGCCAACAACTGCTGCCAGCGCTCCTCTTTCTGGCCCGGTCGCCGGGGGAGCAGGCGCACCAGCGGTTCGGGTAGGGCGGCAAGGACCTCCAGCTCCGCGTGCACGTCGCCCACCGTGTCGAATTCCGCCATGCGACCGGTGCGGGCCCGAAGCTCCCCGGAGGTCTGGGGTCCCCGCAGCAGCAGTACCGCCAACAGCGCGACCCTCAGGGTGTCGAGGCCGTGGGCCTCGTCGAGCACCTGCCGGTAGCGGATGACCGACCTTCCGTGGGAAGGCAGCACGAACCGCACCAGGTGGAGCTCCTTCAGCTCCGCCAGGGCCCGCTGCACCGCGTCCTCGCCCATGGACATCACCGGATCGCGGTTGGTCGCCTGGCTGCAGGCCAGTGACAGCGCGTTCATGGTGAGGGGATACTGCTGGGGCGTGGTGAGCTGCTTCTCGACCAGACACCCGAGTATCCGGCCACCCTCGGGGGAGATCGTCACCGCCTGACACTAACCCGGCCGCGCTGCGCCCGCCCCGGTGCATCACCGCGTCGCTGTGGTACATCCGACCCCCGGTCGGTGGTCCCGGTCGGTGGTGGGTGGTCGGTGGTGGACGGCCGGCCGCCTCCGATCTCGCTATGCCGGGTGGAGGAGTGCGGCGACCTCGTCGTCGGAGGTCTGGGCGAAGTCCTCGTACCAGAGCCCGACAGCACCGAACCGGTCCGGTGTGAGGAGGCTGACCACCTCGTCGGCCTCGGCCTCCAACTCACGGACCGTCGCCGGCGGTGCCACCGGAACCGCGAGGACGATCCGGCGGGCACCCCTCGCCCGGACCACCTGCACCGCCGCGCCCGCCGTTCCGCCGGTAGCCAGCCCGTCGTCGACGATCACCACCGTTCGACCATCGACCGGCGTCAGAGGTCGGTCCCCCCGGTACAGCCTGACCCGGCGGTCGAGCTCCTTGTTCTGTTCGGACTCCACCTCGGCGATCTCCGCTCCGGTGAGACGGGCGCGGTCGACCAGTTCCCGATCGAGCAGGCACACCCCTCCCTCGCCGATGGCTCCGAAGCCGAGCTCGGGTTGGAGCGGCATGCCGAGCTTACGCACCACGATCACATCGAGCGGCGCACCGAGGGCCCGGGCCACCTCGGCGGCGACGGGGACACCGCCACGCGGAAGGCCCAGCACCACCGGGTGCTCATCGCTCAGGTACGCCAACCTCACCGCCAGGAGCCCACCCGCCTCACGTCTGTCCCGAAAAGGGGGCCAGGTCGCCGTGCGCCCCATCGCCGGCATCTCAGAGACCGGTCGGGTACGCCTCGGCGGGCGCCCCGAGGTCCCACCGGGCGGCACGCTCGAGCGGCTCGAGGGCCCGGGTCCGATCCCGGATCACGGCATCGAATCGCCGGTCATCGTCCGCCGCGCTTCGGGTCCGCTCCTCGCAGCAGGTCGACGGCTGCCAGGTCGTCACCACCGTGCCCGGCCGCGACGGTGCGACCGAGGCGATCCCGCACGACCTGGAACAGCGGGCTCAGGCCGGCAGATTCGTCGGCGAGGTCGAGGTCCTTCAGCGCGAGCTGGACGGCGAACCCCGGCTCGAACGAGCGCTCATCCATCAGCCGACCCTTCTGCAGTGCATAGGGCATGGCCAGCGGGCCCGCCTCGAGCGCCTCGGCGAAGGCCGAGTGGTCGATCCCCATTGCGTCGCAGAGGGCCAGAGCGTCACTCATGGCAACGGTCGACGCCGTCATCCATGCATTGACGACGAGCTTGAGCGAGCTGCCCTCCACGCCCGTGCCGACGTGGAGCACCGAGGAGCCGAGCGCGTCGAGCACCGGCCGCGCCCGGGAGACCGCATCGTCGTCACCGGCAACCAGCCAGACGAGCTTCCCCTCCCGCGCCGGGCCCGTGCTTCCCGAGACGGGGGCGTCGAGCATGTCGACACCGTGCTCACGCGCCAGTGCCGACAGGGTCCGAGCACTCCCGGGTCCGATGGTGCTGGCCTGGACCCACACGACGCCATCGTCCAGCTCACCGACCACCGGTGTCATCGCCTCGGCGACCGCATCGCCGTCACGCAGCACGGTGATGACCACGGAGGAGCCCGTGATGGCCCGGGCCAACTCATCGACCGCGGTGACACCCGTCGCCTGCTCGGCAACCGCTCGTGCCCGCCCGGGCGTGCGGTTCCACAACCGCACCCCGTACCCGGCGTCGCCCAGCCGAGCGGCCATCGCCGCCCCCAGGGCCCCGGCTCCGACCACAGTGACAGTCGACGATGAGGGCATGTCGCTCCTTTCGGTCCACTGTTCGGTGATCCAGGCTAGTGCTCCAGGGCCACTACTTCACCCGGGTCCCGACGTCGGTGCCGGCCGGGGCGGGACGGCCCGATCCCGTGTCGGTAAGGTTCGTGCCGTGGGTACCGCCAGGCGCGAGTTCGACATCACGGTACTGGGTGCCACCGGCTTCACCGGGGGTCTGATCGCCGCCTACCTCGCCGAGCACGCCCCCGACACGACCAGGATCGCACTGGCCGGACGCAACAACGCCAAGCTCGAGACGCTGCGCTCACGGATCGGCGCCGAATTCGATCTCGTCACGGTGGACTCATCGCAACCGGCGGCGATGCTCCTGGTGGCCGAGCGGACACGCGTGCTCATCTCGACGGTCGGGCCCTATGTCATCCACGGTGGGGCCGTCGTCGCCGCGTGCGCCGACGCCGGCACGGACTACCTGGACCTGACGGGCGAACCCGAGTTCGTCGACCTGACCTACCTGAAGCACCATGCCCGTGCCGTCCACACCGGCGCACGCCTGGTCCATGCCTGTGGGTTCGACTCGATCCCCCATGACCTCGGCGCCCAGTTCACCGTGGAGCACCTGCCCGAGGACGTGCCCCTGGCCGTCAGCGGCTACGTGCACGCGCACGGGACCTTTTCGGGTGGCACGGCCGCGTCCGCGCTCGAGATCATGGCCCGACACCGGGCCGGGCGGGCGGCGCACCGGGTTCGCAGTGAGGTGGAGCCCCTGCCCGGCGACCGGAGGGCGCGTGTCGTCACCGGCCGGATCGGGCTCGACAAGGAGTCCGGCTCGTGGGTGGTTCCCCTGCCGACGATCGACCCCCTCGTGGTGACCCAGTCGGCGCGCCAACTCCCCCGCTACGGCCCCGACTTCGCCTACTCGCACTTCTGGGCCGGGGACAATCCGATCGCAGCCGCCGGCGTGCTCGCCGGCATGGGCACGCTCTTCACCGCCGCCCAGATTCCGGCCGTCCGTCACGCCATCGAGCGTCACTACCCGTCCGGCTCCGGCCCGAGCCCGGAACGACGCGAGCGATCGTGGTTCAGGGTGCGATTCGTGGGAACGGGTGGCGGCTCGAAGGTGGTCACCGAGGTGAGCGGTGGCGACCCCGGGTACTCCGAGACCTCGAAGATGATCAGTGAGGCCGCGTTGTGCCTGGCCAACGACGACTTGACCCCGACATCCGGCCAGGTCACCCCGGCCTCGGCGATGGGACCGGCGCTGCGTTCCCGACTGCAGGTGGCGGGGATCAACTTCGAGCTCCTGTCGTCGACGTAGTCGGCCGGACGAGGGCGCCGGCCCCCGTGGACCGGGGCCGGCGAGCCGATCGATCCGAGCTGGACCCGGGGTGGTTCCCGTGGCCGACGTGGAGTTTCCGGTAAACTGGTGTGGTCAGGGACGAGCGTGGTCTGGGGCTGGTCCAGCCGAGGCTGGATTCACCAGGCAGGGGGATTGACACGACATGAGGCATGTCTCGCAGATCGGTGCGCCATCGCGTGCACTACTTTTCACCGAGCCCGGCCGGGCGACGGCGGAGTTCGGTTCGTTCCTGATGTCGGCACCGCTGCTCCGGCGGGCCCCTCGGGGCGACGGCCACACCGTGCTCGTGCTCCCGGGCTTCCTGGCCGACGACCGGTCGACCATCGTCCTCCGCAACTTCCTGGGGTCCCTCGGCTACAAGGCGTGCGCCTGGGAGCTCGGCCGCAATCTGGGACCGACTCCCGAGATACTGGACGGGATGGAACGTCGGCTCCTCCGCCTCGCCGACTCGGCCGGCACCCCGGTGAGCATCGTGGGTTGGAGCCTCGGCGGGATGTTCGCCCGGGGCCTGGGCCGTGACCATCCCGAGCCGGTCCGCCAGATCGTCACGCTGGGGAGCCCGTTCCGGAGCGACGCGCCGATCAGGAGCCACGCCGCCCGGAGTTTCGAACGCCTCGCCCACTTCCACGTTCCGCACACCGAACTGCCGGCGGCGGAAACGGACCAGGAGCCACTCCGGATGCCGGTCACCGCTGTCTACACCAAGGGCGACGGGGTCGTGGCGTGGCGGTCCTGCCTCCAGGACAAGGGCCATCAGCGGGAGAACATCGAGGTCATCGGTAGCCACTGCGGACTCGGGCACAACCCGATGGCGATGTGGGTGGTCGCCGACCGCCTCGCGCAACCGGCCGGGACGTGGACGCCGTTCACTCCCCCGCTGTTCGCCCGCCGTCTGTTCCCGACCCCGAACCCGAGCGAGTTCGCTGCCTGATCCGCCAGCCTGCGCCTGCCGGCTGACCCGGCGGTCACCAGACGGCGGTCACCAGACGGCGGTCAGCGGATCCCGGCAGTCAGCAGATCGGTGAGGCCCTTTTCGATCCCGCGGCAGAGCACGTCGATATCGGGCGCGGCATCGTAGTCACCGGTGACCCCGAAGTTCACATGGCCGTTGTAGGAGAAGATGGCGACGGTCACCCGCATCTGAGCCCCGAGCGGCACGAACGGGTACGCCTCGAGCATCCTGCGGCCCAGGACGTACAGCGGGATCTGCGGACCTGGCACATTGGTCGTGACCGTATTGATGTTCCGCTGAGAGCCCTTCGTGGCCAGTCGGCCTCCCAGGGCCAGCAGCAACGGAGGGGCGAAGCCGGACAGCGAGGTGAGCGCTTCGCCCGCCACCGCCTCGTTGGAGTCCTTCAGTCCGGCCATCTGCTCGGAGACCGACCGCAGCCGCTCGGCGGGGTCCGTCTCGAATACCGGCAGGGCCGCGAACATCGCCGATACCTTGTTCGACAGCTCGCCGTCACCCACCGCCACCCCACCGTCGCCCCGGGGACGGACCGATACGGGGACCATGGTCCGCACGATCCGGTCGGCCGATTCTCCCCGGGACAGCAGGAGCTCCCGGAACCCTGCGGTGATGCAGGCCAGCACCACGTCGTTGAACGAGCCCCCGTGCTCTCGTCGCACCGCCTTGATGTCCCCGACCGAGGCGGTGGCCCAGGCCCAGTGGCGGTGGGGTCCGATCGGCCCGTTGAGCGACGAGGCCGGTGTGGGCCGGACCAGCCCGATCATCGAGGTCAGCCCCCGGGCGACCCCGACGGCCTGGCCGGCGGCCTGACGGGGGACCCGCAGGGCGGCGCGCAGGGCGCGGTACTGCTCGTAGGGGCTCTTCGCCATGTCGACCAGCGCCTCGACGGCCAGCGAGAGGGGGCTCGGGGACGGCTGCGGACTCCAGTCGGCCGGTTCCGGTGGGCCGGCGTCAGGGGTGAGGTCCATGATGACCGAGAGCAGCTCGGTTCCCGAGACCCCGTCGACCATGCAGTGGTGGCTCTTCGACGCCATCGCCCAGCGGCCGCTCTCGAGCCCGTCCACCATCCAGATCTCCCACAACGGCTTGGACCGGTCGAGCTGTTGGGACATGATGCGTCCGACCAGTCGGCGGAGCTCGGTCTCCCCGCCTGGGGCCGGCAGCGCGGTATGGCGCACGTGGTACTCGATGTTGAAGTGCGGATCATCCACCCACACCGGTCTGCCCAGGTCACCGGGCACCCGCTGCACGGTCTGGCGATAGCGCGGGACGTAGCGGAGCTTGCCGGCGATCATCGCCACCAACTCTTCGATGCGCGGCGCAGGCCCCTCGAAGATACCGATGGAGGCGATGTGCATGTGGCTGACCCCGTCCTCGATGCTGAGGAACGACGAATCGAGGGGGCTCAGCCGGTCGTGCACGGACTCGACGTTACTAGGGATCAGCCTCATTTCCAGGGTCCAGCCACGGGAAGATTCCTGGCCCGGCCCACCCGGCTCCCGCGGTCCGGTCAGGCCTCCCCCGACAGCATCTTCGTGATCTGGCCGAGGTCGAAGTAGTCACGCCAGGCGCTGATCTTGCCGTCACGGATCTCGAAGGTCCCCATCACCAGCAGCGGTGCGACCACCTGCCCGACCGTGAACGTGTCGATGCGCTCGGTGAGGACCACGTTGTCACGCACGGCGAGGTGGACCGTCTCGATGACCATGCTCTCGCACATCCCGAAGAAACCGTCGATGAAGGCGATCGCCGCTTCGATTCCGACTGCCGGGTCCATCGGGATGTTGTGATAGATCACATCATCGGTGAAGAAGGGACGCAGTGCCTCCGCATCGTGCCCCTCGAAGGCGCGGCAGAAGTCGCTCACCAGCTGCTCGGCGTCCGCTGCGGTCCCCATATCCCACCTCCGGGCTCGGCAAGGCCCTCACGTTAGCCAACCCGTCCACTCCGGGTGACCGGATGATCGGGGCGCACCGACTCGACGGTCGGAGCGCAGGCCCGCGCGACCGGTCCGGGGTGCGGGGCCCCGAGGCGGGGGGACCGGCGGCCGACTACTCGTCCTCGGGTGGCGTGCGGCCGAAACCTCCGAGCAACCTGCTCGTCTTCTTGTCGGAGAGCCCGACCCGACGCTTGACCCAGTCGTAGGCGTGCACGGTCTGCTTGTCGAGGTAGAACAGGATCGCCTTGGCTCCGTCTCCCGGACGCGCCCGGTATTCGGTGGAGCGGGCTTTTGGGCCATCCTCGACCGTGTAGTAGTAGATGGCCAGTGATCGACGGGACCGGTCGGGCGGGCACCGCAACGGCTCGGGATGGCCGTGCCAGGTGTCCTCACCGGTCGTGAAGACGACGGCGCGGTTGGCGATCGGCGCCACCACCTGCTCACGGGCCTTCATGTCGCGACTCCACAGTTCCAGGTCGCCCCCGTAGGACGCGGGCCAGTCCTCGTTCAGATAGACCAACAGGTTCACCCGGCGGCGCAGGTGCCTCTGGTGCGGATGGACGGTGAAGTCGGCGTGGATGTTGAGGAAGCCACCCGACCGCGTCTGGTGGAGGCCCGCTCCCTCCAGCGAGTCGTCGGTGACGAGGTCGTCGATCCCGGTGAGCTCGCTGAGAACGTTGACGAACCGCGGCGACGTCAGCTCGCGCCAGACCGCCTGCAGCGTGGGCCCCCACGTCGTCGGATCGTTGTTGGCGAACTTCCGTTCGTTGGCATGGACGTAGTTGACCCAGTGGTCCCGGTCCACCGGAGGCACCTCGGCAACCGCCGCACGGGCGACCTCGGGCAGCAGGAACCCGTCGATGGCGATGTGGGGGAACGGGGACGCCGACCGGTAACGGCTCCGCAGCTCGGGCAGCTCCTGCTCGAGGGCGCCCAGATCGACCACCTGGTCCGACTGCGGGCCCTGACCAGTATTTTCCTCGGCTGTCGTCGCTCCACTCATGCAAGCCCCTTCCTCGTCCCGCTGATCGTCAGCTCCTCCGAGTGTGGGGACGGGCCGACACCGCCGACCAGGGTCGAAAGTCCATTTCGACCGGTGGCGCGGATGATCCGGCACTGTCGGTGGTCATCCGGGCCCGCTGGGAGGGTTCAAGGCGACCGCTGAGGCTGCCGATCATCCGTCCATGGCGAAGGAGAGGTCGACGGCCCCGCCCGGCTGGTACGCGGACCCACTGGGGGACGGTCACGTCCGCTACTGGGACGGCCTCGACTGGACCGGGCACGTCGAACCAGCGGGGCACCCGAGCGCCATGGCCCGGATGGGCCCGCCTCCCGGCCTGGGACCGGCGGAAGGGTCCCCGACCTGAACGGTCGGCGGCTCAGACGTTCGACGAGAAGGCGTGGGACAGGGCCACCGACTCGGATTCACTGGTCGGAGGGGTCATCTGGATGAGCCCCAGGCACATCTCGTCGGTGGATCCATCGCCCCAGGTGACGAAGTGGGCCGGCACCCTGCGCAGGATCGGGAGCTCTTGTTCCAACGTGGGATCGTAGGTGCAGGTGATGCCGATGGTGTCACCCGGACCGACCGCTACGGGCTTGGCCAGGTCGTAGCCGTGCTGGAAGTGGAAGTCGTAGTCGGTCACGTTGAGCAGCGTCCGCTGGGTGGGGGTGTTCGGATTGAGGACGAACTTCATGCCGAGGCCCAGGAGGTGCATGTGCGGCGCCAACTCCACGATGTTCCCGCGTCCCTGGATCGGCCAGGTGCAGGTCGTGGTGTCGCCTTGCGGTGGGTCGGCAGGATTGCGACCGCAGATCGCCTCGAGCCCGTCCACCAGCAGCTCCTGGGTGGCTCCGAAGCGCTGACCCACGCTCGCCAATTCGGCCGATCGGCTGCACATCGTGCCGGTGGCCCCCGCCGGGCACGGGACGTCCGGAGGCGCGGCGGCCAGCTCGAGGCGGAGGGGCCGCAGGGGGGTGGAGGCCGGCACGGTGTCGAGGGTCAGCTTGGAATGGACGGGCTTGTCCCCGACGAGCAGGTTGTAGTGCTCCTGCACGATGACCAGGCTCCCCGCCGGCATCGGCGCCCCGGTGCCGGCGGGCTCCTTCGAGATGTTGTGGCCGGGGCCCCAGGCGGTGAGCCACGGGGTGCCACCGTCCAACGACCGACCGGCACCCGGCCCGGAGAGCCCGGACTCACCGAAGCACGTCCAACCCTTGCCCCCGGCGTTCTGGGCCTCCGCCTGGGCCGCCAGATCCGGCGGGACCGCATAGGTGATCTCGTGATGGACCTCGAGGCTGTTGGGCTGGAAGTCGATCGAGGTGATGAAGGCGTCCTTCTTCAGGTGCGGATTGAGCAGCGTGCAGTGGTAGTCGTCCGTGCCCCCGCCCGGGGGCGCCTTGGGCTTGTAGGCCGTCGGGGCCTGCAGCACGACCTGTGTCACCGTGGCCGTGCTCTCCGAGCTGCTGGCTGCGGCAGCGGAACCGCCGGCCACGAGCACGCCGGTCAGGATCACGAGGGCCGCGACGACCCGAACCCTCTTTTTCGCCATGCGGCGATCGTAGTGCCCGCGGCGGTCGGGTTCCCGGTCACCCCAGAATGCCTGATCGGAGGCACCGGGGCCGGAGCGGGACGGCCGGGGGGCGCCGCGTCGCCGGACCCCACCCCTGTCAGGGGATGAGGACGATCTTCCCCCGGGTGTGCCGCTGCTCCAGTTCTGCGTACGCCGCTCTCACCTCGTCCAGTGGGAAGGTGGCGGCGATGGGCACGACGATCCGGCCGGAGGCGACCAGGTCCGCCATCTCGGCGAGCACCCCGGTGTCGGCCGCCGTCGCGCTCCCCTCGGCCTTCGCTCCGACCTCGGCGGCGGCGTCGTAGGCGATGATGGTCTCGATCCGGTCCGGCTCGACGCCGAGTGCGACCGCCAGCCGGACGTACTCCTCGCCGAAGGTGTCGATGAACGCGTCCACGCCGCCCGGGGCCTTCCCGTTGATCCGTTCGAGCAGCCCGTCGCCATAGGCCACCGGCGTCACCCCGAGCGACATCAGCCACTCGTGGTTGGCCTCCGACGCGATGCCGATGACCCCGGCACCCCTCACCTTCAGCAGCTGGACGACGATCGAGCCGACGCCCCCGGCCGCGGCCGACACGGCGACGGTGTCGCCGGGACCCGCGCCCACCGCCCTGACCGCGGCATAGGCGGTGGTCCCGACCACGTACAGGGACCCGGCGACCTCCCACGAGAGGGCATCGGGCTTTCGGATCAGATGGTCCTCCGGCACGCTCACGTACTCGGCTTGGCTCGCCCTCCGGTCGGTCCAACCCAGCACCTCGTCGCCGACCGCGAACCCCACGACGCCGTCACCCACCTCGGTCACGACGCCGGCCAGGTCGCTGCCCTCACCGGAGGGGAAGGTCGCCGGGAACCTCGCGTCCAGGTAGCCCTGGCGGATGGAGGCCTCACCGGGGTTGATGCCCGCGGCCCGCACCGCGACCACGACCTCGCCCGGCGGCGGGGACGGGACCTCGACGTCGGCGAGGTGGAGGGTGTCGATCCCCCCGTAACCATCGAATCTGACAGCCTTGGCCACGATGGGGCCTCCTTGCGCTGGACGAACCGGTCACCCCACGACCCAGGGTACGGGCCGGCCACGGGTGGCGGAACGGGCGGCACCACCGGGATGGGGCCTGCCCCTCACCGTCAAGCCGGTCGTCGCGGTCGGAGCCGCCCGGGATCCGGACCCCGATCCGGGCCGTCCGCTCAGGAGGTCCGGTCGGCGCGGTCGGCGGCTACGGCGTCGTAGCTGTCGTAGTCCTCACTCGTGTCGTCGGCGAACTCGAACTCGAGCATCCCCGCCTCGCCCCACCGCTCCCGCAGGTAGCCGTCGTTGGCGTCGAGCAGCCCCAGCCGGCGGACGTTCGGGACCAGCTTGGCGAAGAATCCGCGTTGGAACTGCTGGAACGGCGACGCCTTCGTCTTCGCGGCCGCCTCGAAGATGTAGGGAACCACCGCCGCTGCCGGCACACCCATCCTGTCCCAGATCTCGGGTGTGGTGGACCGGGCCCGTGCGTTCACCGTGTGCTCCAAGAGGAAGTCCTGGCGCTCCCGCAGCTCGGCCGAGGAGAGGTGCTCGTAGTACTCGCCGAGGGACAGGATGCCGAACGCCACGTGCCGGGCCTCGTCGGCCATCACATACCGCAGCAGTTTCTTCAAAAGCGGCTCGGATGTCCGTCTGGCCATGTCGCCGAACGCCGCCAGCGCCAGCGACTCGATGACGATCTGCATGCCCAGATAGGCGATGTCCCATCTGCTGTCCTCCAGGAGCCCGGTGATCTGGGCCTCGAGGTTGGGGTTCATCGGGTACGCGTCACCGACCTTCTCCTCGATGTAGCGGGCGAAGACCTCGGTGTGACGGGCCTCGTCCATCGTCTGGGTGGCGGCGTAGTACTTGGCGTCGATCCACGGGACGGTGTCGACGATCTTCGCCGCGGTCATCATGGCGCCCTGCTCGCCGTGCATGAACTGGCTCAGCATCGCGTTGAACATCTCCAGTCCCAGTTGGAGCAGCTCGGGTTCGCCCCAGCTGGCGATGGGCGATCCGGGGATCCGGGTGACCTCCCGCATCAGCCGGAGGTTGGGTGCGTCCTTGTGGACCAGGGCCTCGGGGTCGACCTCGGTCGCCCAGTCGAGGTCGGTCACACTGGCCCACTGGGACTGGGCAGCCCTGTTGTAGAGACTGACGAGCTGGGGCCGGGCACGCTTGTAGTCCCACGTGTAGATGCTCTGGCAGTGGTCCTCGATCACCTTGCACGTGGCGTCCACCTCGTCCCGGCCCGGTTGGTCTGCCGTCATTCTGATCGCCTCCTCGCGCCACACCACCCCGGCACGGCCGCGCGCCGCCGCACCACCGGATCGGCCTCTGCGGTGCACGACCCGACCGGCGGACCGGACCCTCATCCTAGGACGGGCCCGCACGGACCGTCACGGCGAGGCGGGGACCGACCGCCCGGTCGGGTCGACGTCGGGGGACGCCGGTTCGGGTGGTCCCTGCCCGATGGCCGAGGACCCCGTGGATCAGCGGTCCGGCTCGGAGGTCGGGTCGATGCCGCGGGCGATTGCGGCCAGGTCGCCGATCGACACGTCACGGGCCCGCCGTCGCTCAGCCGCGGTCAGGTTGCGCCCGGGAACGAGCAACCGCAACCCCAGCCGGTGGATCCGGAATTCGAGCGGGGTGTCGAGCTCCAGCGCCTCGCCGTCGATGCCGGCGAACGCCCTCCCCGACCGCGATCGGACCTCGAACACCTCGGTGGAGAACTCGTGCCAGTGCGGGCTCCGCCGGCGCTGGCCGAGCACGGAGAGGGTGACCACCTGGGCGGCCTCTGCCCCGGTGGCCGCGGTGATGGCGACCACGCCGAGGGCTCCCGTGTCGAGCCGTCGGCGCTGGGAGGCCTCCAACGTGGCTCCGAGCACGTAGGGGTTGTTCGAGACCTGGATCAAGAACGCTCCATCGACCTCGGCGTCGCCGGGCTCGGTGAACTGCAGGTCGAAGGGCTCCTCGGTCCGTCCGAGCATCTCCGGCAACAGCGTCCTGGTCGTCTCCACCTTGGCGTCCCGGTAGGCGTCCTGTTGGACGATCGTCGCGTAGACGCCGAGCGACACGTTGTTGACGAACAGGCGCACGCCGACCGTGGCGTAGTCGATGCGGCGCTCGAGACCGTCGCGGAAGGCGTCGAGACTGGGGCGGGGGTCGTCCCGGTCGATGCCGAGGTCCAGCGCGAAGTGGTTGCGGGTGCCGGCCGGGACACACACGAACGGGAGGTCGTGTTCGACGGCGACGGAGGCCACGAGGGCCTGGGACCCGTCCCCGCCGGCCATCCCCAGGCAGTCGGCACCGCGCTCGACGGCGTCACGGGCCAGCCGTTCGAGGTCGAGCCCGTGGTCGAGCATCACGACCTCCACGCCCAAGGCCTCGGCCCGTTCGGCGAGGCCGAACGTCACGACCTTGCCCCCACCCGACCAGGGGTTGCAGACGAGGACCGGACGCCTCGGGTGCTCGACGTGGATCGGTCGCCTCGCATCCCGTTCACGGAGGTCACGGGCGAGCGCGGCCCGTGCGAGTCCGACGGCGAGCGCCACGAGCCCGACGACGACGACGAGTCGGAGCCAGAGCCGATCGGTCCGGACGGCCGTCCCGACCACCGCCAGTACCGCCAGGCCCACACCGGCGGCGCCGCCGGCGGCACCGACCACCCGGCGTGGCGCCCGTTCGGTGACCGCCCACCACGCCCCGCCCGCCGCCAGCGCGATGCCGACCAGGCCGACGACGAGCAGACCGAGGTTGCGGGCGGCGAAGACGGCAAAGGCGGCGGCGAGGATCGCCCAGCACGCGATCGACGCCACCGCCAGGCCCCGCTCGGGCCAGCCGACCGGGTGCCGCTGCCCGTTCATCGTCCGCCGGGACCGTTCTCGAACGGCAGGGGGGCCATGGAACGGGCACCGTAGCCCGACCGGGGGCGGGACCGGGGTGGAGGGCTCAGCACGAGCCCGGGGTCACCGACACCGTCACCGTGGTGGCTCGGGCGCCGTTCTCGAGGTCGAGACGGGAGGCGCCGGGCCGGGAGGCCACCCGGGCACCCACCACCCGGGGGCAGTAGCCGTGCTGGTAGTGGGTCGACAACGGCACGACGATCACCGTGGGGGCGGTGATCCTCGGATTCGACCGGTACCGCAACGTGAACGCGGCCGTCGTGGGATCGAAGGCCATGGAGGTGGGCGTCCCGGCCACCGCCGACGCGTAGGTCTGCGACAGCACGCTCAGCTGGGACGCGGTGGCCTTCCTGGGGGGCCACAGGGCCGAGGAGTGCGAGCCGGTCGGATCGTCGTAGTTGATCCACTGCCAGTAGATCCACCCGACGAGGTCGGCGTTCGCATCCGAGGTGATCCGCGCCAGGTCTGCGGTGTCGGTGGTGGCACCGAACTCGGTGAGCAGCCAGCCCGGCCCCCCCGGCTGACGGGGCGAGGCGTCGTCGGCCCGCTCCTGGCCGTGCTGCGTGAAGACATAGCGCTCGAGGGGACCGCAGATCGAAGCGAAGTCGGCCGGCTCGGGGCCGTTGGGGACGTGCAGGAAGCAGTAGTCGTGGAAATTGAGGACGAGGCGCGGATAGTCCATGGCGCCGATGTGGTTCGGCACCCCCGAGTCGGTGGCGTAGTTGCCCTCGTACGCGACCAGGTGGGTGGGGTCGGCGGCCTCGATCCGTGGGATCAGCCCCTCCTCGGGATCGTCGGCCGGACACCCGACGACGCGGCCGTCCTGGTCCGACCCGGGATGGGCACGTCCTGTGTAGAAGCACTCGAGCTCGGCATCGAAGCTCGGGTCGTTGGCCTCGGTGCTGAGCCCGGGTCCGTAGGGCTCGTTGAAGGGGTCGTAGCCGACCACCCACGGGTTCCCCCTGAAGCGAGCGGCGATCCGGGCCCAGACCGAGTCGAACTCGCCCTGCAGGTTCCCGACCACGTCGTTGGCCCAGAAGTGGCCGTACGCCTGGTCCACGCCCGGATCGGTGTAGTTGACGCTCCAATTCTCGGTGTTGAGGTGGGGCCTGGGGCTGATGCCGTCGGTGCAGACAGCCCAGTTCGGCGCCCCCTCACCGCCGAAGGCCTCGTTGTAGACGTCCTGGTGCATGTCGATGAGCGAGGAGATCCCGTAGCGCGCCAGCATCGACACGGTCGACTCGAGGCGACTCACATATGCGTCGAAGACCTTGGCGTCGAACTGGTCGGGCCCTGCAGACCGGGGCTTCCCCGGTGTGCAGATCGACGGGTCGTCGATCGGGTCGGTCCCGGGTTCGAGTCCCTTCCAGATGATCCCGAGCCGCACGACATCGAAGCCGAGCTGTGCCATCCGTTGCGCCTCGTGCGGTGTCAACACGTTCCGGCCGGTGCCGTTCACCTCCACCTCGTAGGGCGGGATCTTGTACACCAGGTCGACCCCGTGGACCAGGACGCTACGCCCGTCCTGGTCGACGAGACCCGCACCACCCGGGGAACGCAGGGGGCCGACCGGCCCGTTGGCGGGACTGGCGACCCGCAGCGGCGCTGCCGATGCCGGAGCCCCGCACGAGGCCAGCACGACCCCGAGGGGGACGACCACCCAGCACCTCCTGCGCCGGCCGGCCCGTACCCGACCCGAGGGTCCGAAGGCGAGCCGTCTCCACCCGCCGACGTGCGCTGTCGACCCTCGGGACGCTGCGACCATGGCAAAGAGTCTGTCTCAACGGAAGCGGCCGTTCATCCTC
>CAZNLF010000026.1:0-19307 GCA_964573595.1 uncultured Acidimicrobiaceae bacterium
GCCACGTGGGACAGCTCGTGGGCGAGGACGGCCTCGAGCTCGGGCTCGTCGAGCCGGCGCATGAGGCCGGTGGTGGCGCAGACCACCGCGCTGTTGGGGCTCCTCCCGGTGGCGAAGGCGTTGGGCACGTCGGTGTCGGCGACGGCCACCCGGGGCTTCTTCATGTCGGCCAGCGCGCAGAGCCGGTCGATAGCACCGTGCAGCTGCGGCGCCTGTTCGGGCGTGACGATGTGGCCGCCCATGCCGAACAGGGCGATCTTGTCCGAGAACCAGTACTGCACGAAGAGGATGACGGCGGCGAAGACCAGCACGACGGCCAGCGACACGCCGAACGCGATCAACAGCCCGATCACCGCACCGTAGAGGAGCACCAGCAGGAGGCCGGTGGTGAACATGCGGATGGTGAGCCCCCGGTCCGAGGGGATGTTGCGAGCGGTGCTCATCGGGTTGTCCTCAACGCTCGTCCTTGGCCGGCTCGACCCCCGGCTCGGCGAGCAGGTCCCTCGTCTCCTCCAAGGAGGCGTCCGAGAAGGGGACGACCAGGTCGGAGGGTGCGAAAGCGTCGTCGGCCACCGGCGTGCCGGCCCGGCGCACCTCGGCGGTCAGCGCGGCCAGGGCGCGGGTGAAGGCCGGCTCGTCGCCGCTCTCGACGGCGGCGAGCAGGGCGGCGTCGAGGTCGTCGAGCGCACTCCGCTCCGCATCGGCGATGGCGTACTGGCCCTCGCCGAGGATGCGCACGATCATGACGACGACTCCTCGGCGTCCGCCTGGGGGAGCTCGGCCGGGGCGGGGGACCCGGCGCCGACCTCGGCCTTGAGGGCGGCCAGCTCGGCGTCGACGGTTGAGGTCGTGGAGGCCTTGTTCAGCTGGGCCTGGATATCGTCCACGGGGTTGGTCAGGTCGGTCAGTGCGCCCGAGGCCAGCAGCTCGTCCATGGCGCCGGCCCTCGCCTGCATGCCGTCGATCTTGTCCTGGGCCCGCTGCATCGACATGCCGGCATCGCTCATCGACTCGGAGATGCCCGAGACCGCCTCGCCGATCTTGGTCTGGGCCTCCGCCGCCGTGTAGCTCGCCTTCATCGTCTCCTTCTTCGTGCGGAAGGCGTCGACCTGGGTCTGGAGCTTCTGGGCGGTGTCGATGAGCTTCTGCTCCTGGGCGGACACCTGCTCGTGCTGGGTCTGCAGGTCGGCCAGCTGATCGGCCAGCGCGGCCCGCCGGGCCAGGGCCTCCCTCGCCAGGTCCTCGTTGCCCTGGGTCAGGGCCGCCTTGGCCTGGGTCTGCAGCTTGTCGGCCTGTCCCTGCAGCTGGGTGGCCTGCAGTTCGATGCGCTTCTTCGCCGTGGTCACGTCGGCCACGCTTCGACGCACCTTCTGGAGGCTCTCCAGCTGCTTCTGGTAGGAGAGGTCGAGCGACTCGCGGGGGTCTTCGGCCTTGTCGAGGAGTTTGTTGGTCTTGGCCTGGAGAATCCCGGACATGCGTTTCATGACGCCCATAGTGAAAGATCCTTCCTCGTTCTCGACCATGAAGCTTAGGGCGTCACTGCCCGGTAGCGTGATCAGCGTGCCAGATCGACCGTGCCTGCTGACCGTCCACGCCCATCCCGACGACGAATCCTCCAAGGGGGCCGGCACCGTCGCCCTCTACCACGCCCAAGGGGTGCACACCGTCCTGGTCTGCTGCACCGGCGGGGAGGAGGGCGAGGTGCTCAACCCGGCCATGGCCACACCGGAGAACCACGAGCGGCTCCACGATCTGCGGATGGAGGAGTTGGCGCAGGCCACGGCCATCATCGGCTACGACGAAGTGGACATGCTGGGCTACCGCGACTCGGGCATGCCGGGCACGGAGTCGAACTCCCGTCCCGACTCCTTCGCCCAGGCACCCCTGGACGAGGCCGTGGGGCGCCTCGTGGCCATCGTCCGCCGGGCCCGACCCCAGGTCATGGTCATCTACGGTGACGAGCAGTCGGGCTATCCCCATCCCGACCACCTTCGGGTCCACGAGGTCGGTCTGGCGGCGTTCCGCGCCGCCGGCGACGCCGGCCTCTTCGCCGAGGCGGGTGCGGCGTGGCAACCGTCCAAGCTCTACTACACCGGGTTCTCGGTGGCCCGGTTCAAGGAGATCCACCAGAAGTTCGAGGAGCTGGGACTCGAGTCCCCCTTCGACGAGGAGTGGCGGAAGCGTTGGGACGGCATCCCCCCCGAGCCGATCACCACGACGATCGACATCTCGAGCGTCGCCGACGTGCGGCGCCGGGCGCTGTTGGCCCACGCCACCCAGGTCGATCCCGAGTCGCCCTTCTGGTTCGGGCTGCCACCCGAGGTGATGAGGTCCATCCACCCCTACGACGACTACCGGCTCGCCCTGGTGGCCGGCCCGGACGGGAGCCTCGCCGCCCCGAGCCCGAGCCCGGACCCGGACCCGGAGTTGATCGAGACCGACCTCTTCGCCGGCCTCCGTGTCGGCGACCGCGTCGCCCGCTGAGGGGGGGGGAGTGCCGTGACGAAGTGGCTGTCCCCCGAGTGGTTCGACCGGACACGGGCCCTGGCCGCCGACCAGCCGGAGTACGCCGGGCTGTCGGCCCGGGTGCAGTACGAGGTCACCGGGGGACCGGACGGCGGGGCGCACTACTACTGGGTCCTCGTGGACGGGCACCTCACCGACAGCTCCTCCGGCACGGTCGGCGAGCCCGACGTCACGCTCACGATGGCATGGGACGACGCGGTGGCCGTGCAGCAGGGCAACCTCGACCCCAGCGTGGCGTTCATGCAGGGACGGATGAAGGTGGTCGGCTCGATGGGCGTCCTGTTGGCGCTGCTACCGGTGGCTTCGACCAGTGCCTACCGGGACCTCCGCCACCGGATCGCCGAGCTCACCGAGTTCTGAGGGCACCCACCACCCCGGAGCTGGAGCCTCCGAGCAGCGGGAGGTGGATGGTGCCGGCGCTCTGCAGCAGGATGAGGGCGATCACGACCCCGACGAAGACGACGAGGAATGCGGTCAGATAGGGCTTCATCCTCACCCACGTCGGGGGCTTCGCCGGGGGGCGCTGGCGCTTGCGGCGTTCGGCGTCCTGACCCCAGGCGACGACCCGGGTCACCGAGGATGCCGACCCCGGGCCCTGGTTCCGGATGGCGAACCCGGTGACCCTACGGGACAGGTCCCGCGCATCTCCCCCCGGATGGATGAACCGGTAGACGCCGGTGTCCGACTGGATGACCACGAGGGCACCGGACTCCACGTGGGGGCGCGTCCGGCTCGTGGCGGAGGGATCGGTCACCGTCTCGGACGGGGACGTCGCCGCCTCGCCCCGGTTGAGCTCCATCTCGCCCCGGTCGGGCTCCACCTCGCTCCGGTTGAGTTCCGGGTCGACCCACCACTCGGGGATGGCTCCTCCCTGCCACGGTTCGACCGCATGGGCGACCACCGACTCCCAGGGGAGGACACGCGGCATCTCGCCGGGGTAGCGGACCACGCCGATCCCGTCGTCACCGAAGGTCATGGCGTGGATGTTCACCGGCTCGGAGCCGTTCGTCCCGAGCAGGATCAGGTGCTCGAGTCGGAACGGGTCGGGCGGCCCGGCGTCCTCCCGCGACGGTGACGCCCCGGCCACGCCGCCCCTCTGCCTCGAATGCTGTCCTTCGGCCACTTCCGCTCCCGTCCGTGGCCGTTCAGGATATCGGGGTGGCCCGCAGGGGCCGGGGAAGGGCGCCGTTCACGGACTGCGCATCGCGTCGCGCAAGGGGCGGTACCCGATGCGGGTCACCCCCATCGTGTCCAGCACCTGGCCGAGCCCGCGATCGTCGACGAGCAGCACGTGGTCGGCCACGCGTGACTCCCAGTCCGAGGTGATGGCGTGCAGCTCCGGTGTGTCGATGGCCGGGTGCAGCGTCAGCTCGGTGAGGCCCGGTTCGAGGGCCTCGACGAACTGCAGGAACACCTGACGGTTGGCCCACGCCGGCAGCGTGGCGAACCGGTCGGCGAAGAGCACGCCCTCGTCGGCGGCGAGCTGCCGCACGGGGAACCCGACCTGGGGCTCGGCGTCGGGCCCGAGCAGGCGCAGCGGCAGTCCGAAGTCGACAGCCAGCTCGAGATAGACGTCGAAGAACTCCGGACGGAGCAACAGGGAGTCGAGGTGGGTGTCGAGATGGCTGATGTCGAACCCCCACAGCACGGCCCGCTCGACCTGGGCCCGGCACTCCCGGCGCACTTCGTCGACATCGGCGTGGTCCCAGACGTCGGCCACCGTGCGGGGGAAGCCGCCGTCACCGTCCAGCAGCGAAGGCGCCTGGGTGATCGGTCCCCACCGGTAGAGGTCGTGCTCGGCGTTGAGGGTCAGCTGGACCCCGATGTCCTGTCCCCGGAACCGCGAGGCCGACTCCCGTGCCCAGGGTGCGGGCACGATCAGGGAGCCACTCGTGCCGATCCCGTCGTCGAGGGCCTCGTAGACGCCCACCGTCGCCGCATGGCAGAAACCGAGATCACCACAGTTGATGATGAGCAGCTTCGCCTCCGGCGGGTAGTCGAGGCGGTCGGCGACGGTCGGCATGGCCACGACCGTAGCGCCGCTGGAGGTCAGGCAGCGCGACCGGCGGTCCCCCGTCCGCCCTCGGACTGCAGGCGGCCGCCCTCCTCGCCGCCGGCCGAGAGCAGGGCACGGGCCGCGGCGATCCCCCGGCGCCCGATCGCCCGGGTCTGCTCGTCGAGGCGTTGTCCGTCGCCGAGGGTGGGGATGCTGGCGACCGAACGGGACGGCCGTCGGGCCGCCGTCCGGCGGGCGCCCCGGGACTTGCGGGGCGCGCGGGATGCGGCCGGTGTCGGGAGGGGGAGTTGGAGCTGGGTGGCGGCGGGGGTCTGGTTCCGGCTGCTGGTCATGGGTGCACTATGCCCGGAGGGTGTATTACGGAACCCATGACCGACGGCACGACCACCCCGAACCAACCGCCCCGCTACGGGATCACCGTCCCCTTCGACGGGGTGACGCTGGAGGATCACCGCAGGTGGTACGAGGATTTGGTGCGCCTGGGCTACACCGACGTGTGGACGGCGGAGACCGACGGCGTCGACGGTTTCACCCCGCTGGCGCTGGCCTCGGCCTGGGCCCCGTCGCTCCGGCTCGGCGTGGCCATCATCCCCGCCTACACCCGGGGACCGGCGCTCCTGGCCCAGAGCACGGCCGCCATGGCCGAGGCCGCACCCGGGCGGTTCGTGCTGGGCCTCGGCACCTCATCGGATGTCATCGTCAGCCGGTGGAACGGGATCGAGTTCACCGAGCCCTACAAACGGGTCCGTGACACGATTCGCTTCCTGCGTACGGCCCTGGCCGGTGAGAAGGTCGACCAGGTCTACGACACGTTCACCGTGCGGGGCTTCCGCCTGGCCCGTCCCGTCGAGCATCCTCCGCCGATCTACCTGGCCGCCCTGCGACCGGGGATGCTGGCCCTGGCCGGCCGAGAGGCCGACGGGGTGATCATCAACTGGCTGTCGGCCGAGGACGTGGCGACGGTGACGCCGGAGCTCGGGGCGGACATCCCCGTGGCGGCACGGATCTTCGTCATCCCCTCGGAGGACACCGATGCGGTGCGGGCCATCGGCCGGCGCATGGTGGCGGCCTACCTGAACGTCGGGGTCTACGCCGCCTTCCACCGGTGGCTGGGGCGGGGCGTCGAGCTCGAGCCCATGTGGTCGGCCTGGGAGAAGGGGGACCGGAAGGGCGCGCTCGGGGCCATCCCCGACGCGGTGGTGGACTCCCTCGTGGTCCACGGGTCGTTCGACGAGTGCCGTGCCCACGTCGGGCGGTACGTGAAGAACGGGGTGACGGTCCCGGTGATGGCGGTGATCCCGCTCGGCATGTCGCTGGAGGAGGCGGTCACGGGGCTGGCACCCCCGTGGTCGGCCGGTTGATCGCGCCGACCCACTGCGGTGGCCCGCCGGTCGCCGGGACCGGTGCCGTCCCGCCCGCTACGGTGTGACTCTCGTCCGCATCCCGAACGATCGTGGAGACCCACCGACGAGCGACGGCCCCTGTCCGCCGCCCTGGGAGGCACAGTGCGCATCGGCGTCATGTTCAACACGGAGCAGCCCTTCGACGACACGGTCGCCGAGGTCACCTCGCTGCGCGATGCCGGGATCCAGGCTGCCTGGGCCTCCCAGATCTTCGCCTACGACGCCCTGACCGTACTGGCCGTCATCGGTCGCGAGGTCCCGGGAATCGACGTGGGCACGGCGGTCGTGCCCACCTACCCCCGGCACCCGGTGATGCTCGCCGCACAGGCCCTCACCGTGCAGGCGGCGACCGGAGGTCACCTGACACTCGGCATCGGCCTCTCCCATCAGGTGGTCATCGAGAACGTGTTCGGGCAGTCCTTCGACAAGCCGGCCCGCCACATGCGGGAATACCTCTCGATCCTCGTGCCGCTGCTCGGGGGAGAGCAGGTGTCGTTCAGTGGCGAGACCCTGCGGGCATCGACGTTCGGACCCCTGCAGATCGACGCCCCGGCCCCCGACGTGCTGGTCGCCGCGCTCGGCACCACCATGTTGCACATTGCCGGGCGCCTGGCCGCGGGAACGGTGACGTGGATGACCGGTCCGACAACCGTCGAGTCGCACGTCGTCCCGACCATCCGCGCCGCCACCGCGGCGGCGGGAAGACCCGACCCCCAGGTGGCGGTGGGCCTACCGGTGTGCGTGACCGGCGACGAGGCCGCCGCCCGGTCCAAGGCCGCCGAGGTGTTCGTCATGTACGGGCAGCTGCCGAGCTATCGGGCCATGCTTGACCGCGAAGGCGCAGAGGGGCCCGCCGACGTCGCCATCGTCGGCACCGCGGCCGAGGTGAAGGATCGCATCCGCCGGCTGGCCGAGATCGGGGCGACCGATTTCATCGGGGCGCCGTTCGGGTCGTCCGACGAGATCGCCGCGTCGGTGGGCGCCCTGGCCGAGCTCGTCTGAGCACCGGGCACCCGCTACACAACTCGAACCCGGTCCTCTCCGTCGCGCCGGTCGGACCCAACTCCGCAACATCAGGGGACCGGAGCCCTGCCCCGGCGCAACCTGCGGCCCGTGTCGGCGCCCCGGTGTCCGCGGCCCGTGTCGGCGCCCGGATCAGCGTCGGTGGCTCAGCGTCGGCGGTGCCTCAGCGCGGGCCGCTCGGTATCAGCCGCTCAGTCTCGTGTGCTTGAACTCGTTGAGTTCGGGCTGCCCATCGATCAGCCCGAGGATCCGATCGATGGTGTCGAGTGCCAACTTGCCGTCGCCACCGGGCCGGTTCATGAGCCGCACGAAGACGGCGCTGTCCTCCACGATGAAGGTGGGTACGCCGAACACATCGAGCTCGCTGACGGCCCGCTCGTGCTCGTCGCGGATCACTTTCTGTGCCCACCCGGCGTCGACCTCGGCCAGCACGGCGTCGGCGTCGGCGCCGGCCCGCAGCAGTGCGTCCCGCACGACCGACGGCTGGCGGAGGTCGCCGCCCTCGTCGTGCCGGGCGGTGAACAGGGCGCGGTGCACGGTCGGGAAGAGATCGGGGAATCGGTCCCGCACCACGACACCGGCGGCGAGCGCGAGCAGATCGGGTTGCTGGGCCTCGTCCTCCCATGCCGGCGTCCCGCCCTCGTCCACATGGGCCTGGTTGAGGAAGAAGGGCACGAATCGGACGTCCCACGTCGCGCCCGACTCGAGGCCGTCGAGGATGTGCTCGTGCCCGTTCCGGGCGAACGGGCACCGGTAGTCCCAGGTCACGGCAAATGTCGATGAGGAGGTCATGACTGTCGAACCCCGACCGCCCCGGTTCCATTCCGCATGAACGGAGCCCCGTCGGACTGGTAGGGCGGTCGGAAGGTCAGAGCGGTCGGACGGTCAGAACGGTCAGAGGAGGAGTCGGCCGACCAGGCCGATGGCGCAGCCGATGGCGGCACCACCGGCCACGTCGGAGGCATGGTGGGCCCGGAGGTGCAGCCGGCTCAGTCCCACCAGCGTGGCGCCGGTGAACAAGAGGGCGTTGCCGCCGCGGTCGCCCCGCTGGCTCATGACGGTCGCCGCACAGAAGGCGGCCAGCGTGTGCCCGCTCGGGAAGCTGCTGGACCTGGGCTCACGGACCGGGATGCCAACGGCGGCGACGCGTAGGTCGGAACGGTCCGGTCGCGACCGCCCCACCAGCGTCTTGATCGCGGTGTTGGTGAGGTTCGACTCGACCCCGGCGATGGCGAGTGCCCGCACAGCCCCCGCCCGCTCGGGCCCGGTGTGGCGGGCCCGCCAGGCCGCCGTCACCGCCCACATCAGACCGTGGTCGCCGAGGCCCGTGACCACCTTGGCCACCGCGTCGATGGCCGGTGATCCGCGCGCCGGCTCGAACCACCGGTCGACCGTTTCGTCGATGGTGTCGACGAGGCCCATCAGCCCTGACGTCGTGGGACGCTGGTCGAATCCGGTTGGTTCCTCGACGCCGGCGGCCTCGGTCACGCTGACCCCCCGACGCCCGAGCCGAGCACCTTCGCTGCGTCGTCGGGGTTGCCCCCGTATGCAGGGCAGAAGGCACGGAACCGGCAGTAGTTGCACAGCGGGGAGGTGCGGGGCCTGAAGTCCTCGTCGCGGCACGCCCGTTCGATGGCCGACCAGATGGCGACGGCCTTCTGGCGGTGGCCGCGCACTGCCTGCTCCGACGGCTCGGCGATGATGGTGGTCGGCTCCTTCAGGTGCAGCAGCCTGACCTGGACGGGACGACGGCCGAGCACCTCCTCGCAGAGGAGGGCATAGATGTGGACGCCCACCAGCTTGGACTGCTCGAAGGCAGCCGACGGGGCCCTCCCCGTCTTGTAGTCGATCACCACGAGCTCACCGTCGTCGGTCAGGTCCAGGCGGTCGATGATGCCGCGGAGCCTCATGTCGCCGACTCGGGCCTCGAGTGTCAGCTCGATGCCGACGGGGGTGATCTCGTCGGGGTCCTCGAGCCTGAAGTAGTTGTGCACCAGCGAGTCGGCGTCGGCCCGGAAGGCCTCGGCGTCCTCGCCGGTGAGGTCGAGGAACGCAAAGTCCGGATCGGACTGGAGCTCGTCCCAGGCGCGCGACAGCTCCGACGAGGCGGCGGCCACGGTGCGTTTCCCACGCTCGTGGTGCCAGAAGAGCTGTTCGAGCACGCGGTGGACCAGGGTGCCCTTCACCGTCCATACCGTCGGCTCGTCGGGGAGGTGGTCGATGGCGTTGAAACGGAACGCCAGTGCGCAGTCGCGGAAGGAGGTGACCTTGGAGGGCGACAGGGACCGGGGAGGGGCGAAGGGCACCGACCCAGACTACGGCCGGGGTGTACCACCGGAGGCACGGATCGAGCGGGTGACCGATTCGGCCACGACCGCAGGCCGTTCCAGCGGCCCGAAGTGACCCATGCCGGGGACGATCTCGACGCGGGGGACGGGGAGCCGGTCGGCCTCCAGCTCCAGCACCTCCGGCCCGAAGGTGTCGGTGTGCTCGCCGCAGGCGAGGGTCACCGGGCAGGCGACCTCGGGCAGATGGTCGAAGGCGTGGTGGGCGAGGCTCCACGCGTAGACGCCGGCCTCGTCGTCGCGCCGGCACCGGAGGCGGATGGCCTCCCCGTCGCCGCCCTCGTCCGGCGGCACCAACTCGAAGCCGCCCTCGACGTAGGACGCCAGCGCCTCGGGGTCGAGTCGGTCGAACGGTGGCTTCGAGGAGAAGTTCGCGAACGCCACCGCCGCCGAGGGGAAGGTCGTCCGGCGCCGGCGGGCGGCGCCGGACATCGGGTTGTCGACGACCGGCGCCCCCGACGGGGTACCCGTGAAGATCACCGGCTCGAAGCAGTAGAGGGACCGGAACGTCCCCGGGCGCGACTGCTCGGCCAACAGGACGGCGGCGCCGCCGCAGGAGTGGCCGAATCCGTCGGGCCGGACGAGCCCGAGGTGGTCGATGGCGGTCGCCACGTCGGCGGCGAAGCCCGACCACTCGAGATTCCCGTCGGACGGCCGACCGGACCGACCGTGAGCCCGCAGGTCGAGGGCCCAGCAGTGGAACTCCTCGGGCATCCAGCGGGCCATGGGTCGCAGGGCCTCGGCACAGAAACCGGTGGCGTGGACCATGAGCAGGTCACGGCCTCCCGTGCCACCGAAGTCGTAGACCTCGATCCCCACGCCGTCGGGTGTCGTGCAACGGTGGCGGCCGGCTCGGATCTGCTCGCTCCCCGTGCTCACAGAGGTGACGGTAGCCCACACCGGTGATGGCCCACCGTGCCGTCGCCAGCGACTAGACAGTGGGGACTTATGGAGCATTTTCTGGAGACCTGGGGCTACGTGGCCGTCTTCGCCCTCAGCTTCATCTCGGCCATGGGCCTCCCGGTCGGGGCCGAGGTGGCGCTCATCTACGGCGGGGTGCTGGCCAGCGGGCAGATCCCGAACGAGCCCCACCACCTGAGCCTGGTGGTGGTCATCGTCGTGGCCACGCTGGCCGAGCTCCTGGGCTCGCTGGCCGGCTACCTCATCGGCTACTTCGGGGGCCGGGCCCTGGTGGACCGGGTGGGCAAGTACGTGCTCCTCACCCATCGCGACCTCGACCGGGCCGACGCCTGGTTCGCCCGTCGGGGGGAGCCGTTCGTGCTGTTCGGGCGGTTCATCCCGCTGCTCCGGTCGTTCGTGTCGTTCGCCGCCGGCCTGGGCGAGATGGCGATGGCCAAATTCGTCATCTTCACGGTGATCGGCTGCGCCATCTGGTGCACGGCCCTGGTCAGCCTCGGCTACTCGCTCGGGAGCAGCTACAACCACGTGTTGAAGGCGTTCAGCGCCGCCGGGTACATCGCCGCGGCGCTGGTGATCGTCGCCGTGGTCGTCCTGTTCCTCCACCGGTTGCGGGTCGTCCGCGAGGAGCACCGCTGAGCCCGCGGCGGGCGTCGGCGCGCCAGGTGGCCCGCACCGCCTCCGAGCACCTGGAGCGATCGGAGGCCTGGAACGGCCTGAAGCGCGGTGATCCGGTGATCGTGTCGGGCCTGTCGATCCGCGGGGCGGACTGGCGGTTCCGGGCCCACGTCCTCAACCGGCACAACGGCAGCGAGTCCGTCGAGGTGGTGGGCGGGCGTCCGGGTGACCGCACGGTGCGGTCGTTCGAGCCCGGGCGGATCTTCGCGGTCACCGGCCGGAAGCGACCGGGCGCCGGGCACGGCGGGGCACCGGCTGGCGAGCTCTCCCTGGCCGATGCCCCTCAGCTGCCCCTGGACTGAGCACCGCGGGCGGTCGGGCGGCGACGCCCCCGAAGTAGGGTCCATCCATGGCCACCATCGTGTTCGTGCACGCCCACCCCGACGACGAGGCCATCGCCACCGGCGGGACCATGGCGAAGATGGCCGACGGGGGGCACCGGGTGGTCCTGGTCACCGCCACCCGCGGCGAGCTGGGCGAGCTGCCGGCGGGTGGTCTGGACCCGGGTGAGACGCTGACGGAGCGCCGGGTCGCCGAGCTCGACGAGGCCTGCCGGATACTCGGCGTCGCCCGTCAGGTCTATCTCGGCTACCTCGACTCGGGCATGGCCGGCGAGGCGGACAACCAGCGGCCGGGGAGCTTCGCCTCGGCCGACGTCGCCGAGGCCGGCGGTGTCCTTGCCGGCATCCTCGATGAGGAGGACGCCGACGTCCTGGTGACGTACGACGAGCACGGAGGATACGGACACCCCGACCATGTCCAGGTCCACCGGGTGAGCATGGCCGCCGCCGACATGGCCGGCACGCCGGTGGTCTACCTGGCCACCATGAACCGCGACTTCATGGCCTCTTTGGCCGAACGGGCGGAGGAGTCGGGCTGGACGCCCCCCGATCGGGACCCCGAGGACCTGAAGACGATGGGCGAGCCGGCGGCCCGCCTGACCACCGACGTGGACGTCACCGCCTGGATCGACCGCAAGCGTGCCTCGATGCGGGCCCACGCCAGCCAGATCAGCGACGACAGCTTCTTCCTGGCGATGCCCGAGGACGTCTTCGCCGTGGTCTGGGGCCATGAGTGGTACATCCGGGTCCGGCCGCCCGTGGGCCCGCGGACCACCGGCATCCACGAGGGCGCGCTGACGGTGTCGGGACCGGCGGCGGTCGAGACCCGATGACGACGAGCCATCGGGTCCTCCGGGTCCACGGCGGCCGCCTGGTCGTGGCCGAGCGGCGTCTCGACCTCGAGACCGAGCTCGACGCCGCCGCCGGTGAAGGATTCGAGCTGGTCGACTCGTTCACCGTCGACGACAACGTGTACCTGGTGCTGCGCCGGTCGACGGAACCAGGCGACTGACACGGGGCAACCCCTGGCGGGGGAGGTCTAGAACTCGGTGAAGGCCTGGATGGAGACCACCCGGTTCCGGCCCGTCTCCTTGGCCCGGTACAGCGCCTGGTCGGCTCGCTCGATGAAGGACGTGGTCTCCTCGACACCGTCCCAGCTGGTCAGTCCGGCCGAGAGGGTCACGGGGAACTCGGAGGTGGCGTCCCGGCCACCGGTGCGGAGCGTCTCCAGCAGGTGGTGTCCACCGACGAGATCGGTGTCGGGCATGATCAGGCAGAACTCCTCACCCCCGTAACGGGCGACCAAGTCCTGCCCGCGTATGTTCGACACCATGACCGCGGCGATCGACCGCAGCAGGGTGTCGCCGGCCACGTGTCCGAATTCGTCGTTGTACACCTTGAAGTGGTCGAGGTCGATCATGGCCACGCTGAGGGGCGTCTCGGAGCGAAGGGCATGGGCCATCTCCATCTCGATCCGCTCGAAGAGGCTCCTCCGGTTGGCCAGCCCGGTGAGCGGATCGGTCCGGCTCTCGGCGTGGAGGCCGCTCACGAAGTTGGCCCGGCTCGTCACCCGCAGGAATGCGGACGCCAGCAGGTCGGCCGCCTCCTCGGCCGGCTGGGCCCGGCTCTCGCCGGGGGCGCGGGTCACCGCCATCACCAGCTCGCCGTCGGTGCAGTAGCCCACGGGGATGGCGCAGTGGACATCGGTGAGGACCGGGGCGTCGACCCGGAGCGCCTGCGCCAGCTCCGGCAGCTCGGCCAGCTCCAGGGCGGCCTCCGGATCGGAGTTCCAGGTGACCAGGGGCGTGAACGCGCCGAGTTTGCCGCCCCGGGCGAAGACCACGACACTGTCGGCCGGCAGGACGTCGCTCACCAGGGGGAGGGCGCGCCCGAAGACGCGCCGCACGATGGCGGTGCTCGACTCGGCCTGCACCGGGTCGGGTTCGGCGAACGTCTCGTGCAGCGCGTCGATCGCCGACCTGAAATTGACGACCCCGTTCAGTGCGCCGACGGTGCGGGCGACGATCCACGAGACGATCACGATGGTCGACGAGTACACGATGATGGCCGACGCCAGGTCGGAGCCCCGAAGTCCCTGGGCCCAACTGACGATCACCACCAGGGCGACGGCGTAGAGGTCGATGGCGATCCTCATGGCCCGTCCCCCGATCACGCACATGAAGACGACGCCGACCAGGATGGCCGGCGTAAAGGCGCCGAACGTGTCGGACGAGCCGAGGCTGATGAAGCCCAGCGCGGACATGGCCAGGCAGACCACGACGAACCCGGCATTGGCCTGGCCGGTGACGCCGGGCCTCCCCTTGGTGATGGCCACGAAGAAGGCGAGGTAGACGACGGAGACGAAGTAGCAGGCGAACGCACCGAGGAAGTACCCCCACCGGGTGGGGCCGGGGCCGACCAGTGCGGCGGTGACCAGGACGGGGATGGCGACCGACTCCGCGATGAGTCCCGAGACGAGGCCTTCACGCACCTGGCGCGCCGAGGGATTTGCCAGGTCGAACCTCACGGATGACTTATCGGCTCCACCGGTGCGCTTCTTGACCCGCCGCCGTACCGGTGGGCGCGGCGCGGTTTGGGCCCGTGCCGCTGGCGGCCTGTCCGCCCGCCCGACCGCCCCCGGGGGACCGGGCCCCACCCCCTCTACTCAAGCTCAACCTGAAGTAGAGGTTCAGCGTGAGGGTTCTGTCGAGGACTCTATCGAGGGTTTGGACCCGACGGGCCGCTCGGGGAGCATGCCGGTGAAGAACAGGCTGACGACGGTCAGGAGGGCGACGAGCCAGAGGGCGGTCCGCAGGCCGACGAGCCGGGCGGAGGCGTTCTCCGCCACGATGGCGTCCTGGGTGGCCGCCGGTAGGTCGGTGGTCTCGAGCGCGGTCCGTAGGTCGGTGTCGGAGATGAAGGGGACCCCGTTCTCCAGCTGGACGGTGGCCTTGGAGAGGACGGCCGCGGGGATCTCCGTGTTGTGGCTCGCGCCCTCGAGGAAGCCGGTGGTCAGGCTGCCGATCAGCACTGCGCCGACCAGGGCCGTCCCGAGGGACGCACCGAAGTTGGTGAACGTGTTCTGGAGGCCTCCGACCTCGGCGCTCTGATTGTCCGGTATGGCCGACACGGTGACCGCCCCGAGCTGGGACGCGAGAGCTCCGATCCCCAGGCCGACGAGGGCCATCGGGATGAGGACGATGCCGGCGTTGGCGCCCGGGTCCAGCCCGGCCACGAGGACGAGTGTGCCGGCCAGCATGGCGAGCATGCCCAGACGCACCACGAGCCGCGGCGAGGCCCGGGGGGCGAGCCGCGGGATGGCCAGGGCGGCGGCCAGGAGCGCAATGGACAACGGCAGGAGTCGCAGCCCGGTCTGCAGGGCGCTCAGCTCGAGCACGACCGACAGGAACAGCGGAATGGTGAAGAAGATGCCCGACTGGACCAGGAATTGGAAGAAGAAGGCGATGAGACCTCCGGTCATCTGCACGCTGCGGAACATCGCCAGATGGATGAGCGGCTCGCGGCCGAGACGTTCACGTCGGGCCTCCCACAGCATGAGCGCGCCGATGACGAGCAGTCCGGCGAGCACCAGCCAGACGACCGGGGAGACGCCGAGGACCGCCGGCCCGTTGGGCTTGGGTCTCACGAATCCCCAGATGCCCGATCGGAGCACCCCGAACACCAGGAGCGACAGACCCACGATGGACAGCACGGCACCGACGAGGTCGAAGGGCTTTCTCGCCTCGGGGGCGGCGTCCTCGACGTGACGCGTGGCGACGAGGATGACCGCCACCAGGACCACCTCGCCGGCGAACACCCAGCGCCACGAGGCGAACGTGGTCACCGCCCCGCCGACCAACGGACCGGCGGCCACGGCGATGGCCCCGGCGGCGGCGATGAGCCCGTAGGCCGCCGCCCGTCGCTCACTGGGGAAGTTGGCGGCGACCAGCGCCACGATGGCCGGCATGATGAGCGCGGCACCGAGGCCCTCGAGGCCCGACCATCCGATGATGAGCACGGTGAGATTGGGGGACAAGGCGGTGAGCAGTGAGCCGGTGCCGTAGACGCACAGTCCGATGGCGAACGCCCGGCGTCGTCCGACGATGGCGCCGATCTTCCCGCCGGTGATCATGAAGGCCGCCATGACCAAGGTGTAGAGGGTGATGGCCGTCTGGATCCCGCTGACCGTCGTGCCGAGGTCGTTGGCGACCTGGCGGATGGAGACGTTCATGACCGAGGTGTCCAGGGTCATGAGGAACTGGGCCGAGGCCAGGATCAGCAGCACCGGTGAGCCCCGGCCGGCACCTCCCCGGTCGGTGGCCGGCGGCATCGCCCCGTCGTCTGTTTGCACAGAGGGAACCTAGTGCTGTCAGCGGGGTAGGGCGGTAGGGATCCGCCCCACCCGGTCGCGGCTATTTTGACGATCCGGGGCCTGACCGGCCTCTCGAGCACCCAGTGATCGGGGAGAGTACGTGACCTACTGCCTGGCCCTCCGTCTCGAAGAGGGTCTCGTCTTCCTCGCCGACACCCGGACCAATGCCGGTGTGGACAACGTCAGCAGCTACCGGAAGCTCCACGTCCTGCGGCCCGCGCCGGACCGGGTGTTCGTGATCGAGTCCGCCGGGAGCCTCGCCACCACCCAGGAGGTCCTCGACCGCGTGCAGCGGGACCTCGGGAGTCCGGCCGCCACCGAGGACCTGTCGTCGGCGGAGCACCTGTTCGAGGCGGCGCTCTATCTGGGCCGGTTGAGCCGGGAGGTCGCGGCCGAGCACCGCGAGGCCCTGGCCGAGGTGGGTGCCGACGGCACCGCCACCTTCATCCTCGGGGGCCAGATCGAAGGAGGGGCCGCCGACATCCTGCTCGTCTATCCCGAGGGGAACTACATCCGTGCCTCCGACGAGCGCCCGTTCCTCCAGATCGGGGAGAGCAAGTACGGCAAGTTCATGCTGGAGCTCGCTGTCGAGGCCGAGGTCGACCTGGACACCGCCACCACCATCGCACTCGGCTCCATGATGAGCACCGCCCGGGCCAACCTGTCGGTCGGACCGCCCTACGACGGCGCGATCTATCTCAACGACTCGTTGTCCGTGGAGGAGTTCCGGATCGGGAGCGACTCGCCGTTGCTGGAGTCGCTTCGTCACACCTGGGAGCGACAGATGATGAGTGGCATCGCCGAGCTCAAGGCCATCTCTGAGGCCGACCCGACCTTCCGGATGCCGGCGCCGCGCCCGGTCGGGGACTGAGCCGGTCCCGGCCGGCGCGTTGCCGGGCGGTGGCCCGCCGTGAGCCGCCTTCCCGTGCCATCTGCCCATCTGCCGATCTGTCCGACAGCCCGACAGGCCGTCTGTCCGACCGCCCGTCAGCCGGCCGATCCGACGCCGGAGGTAGTCGGCAATGGCTTCGACGCGAAGATGTTCAGGCCGAGCTTCTCCGAGAGGTACCGCGTGACCCGCTGGCCACGGACGCTGTTACCGGCACCGTCGAGACGGGGGGAGAAGGTCCCGAGGCCGCCCTTGCCAGGAGAGATCGTGACGATGCCGCCGCTCACCCCGCTCTTTCCCGGGAGCCCCACCTCGTAGAGCCAGTCTCCGGAGTGCTCGTAGAGGCCGGCGGTGGCCATCGCCGCCAGGACGTGCTTGCAGGTCGTGGCCGAGATGACCTCGACGCCGGTCAGCGGGTTCACGCCACCGTCGGCGAGGGTGGCACCCATGACCGCCAGATCGACGGCACTGACCAGGAGTGAGCACTGCCGGGTGTAGTTGTCGGTGGTCCGGTCGGGGTCGGCGTACAGCCGTCCGTAGCTCTCGAGGAGGTGGGCGATTCCCTGGTTGCGAAGGTTGGTGGCCGACTCCGACCGGTAGACGTCGTCGTCGACGGTGAGGGGTCGACCGGCGAAGCGGGACAGCCCGTCGGCGATGAAGGCCCACTGCTCCTCGGTGGTGGCCCCCGGCACCAGGCTGGTGGTGGCCATGGCGCCGGCGTTCACCATGGGATTCATGGTCCGCTCCTCGTTGAGCTCGATGGCCATCACCGAGTTGAAGGCCAGTCCGGTCGCGTTCACCCCCAGCTTCTCGCGGGCGGCCTCGTGGCCGATGGCGTCACACACCAGGGCGAAGACGAAGGGCTTGGAGATGCTCTGCAGTGAGAACGGGTGGAGGGCGTCTCCGACCGACAGGCTGGCGCCGCGGACCCCCACGATGGACACACCGAAGAGCGATGGGTCGGCGTCGGCGAGTGCGGGGATGTAGTCGGCCACCTCGCCCTCGTCGAGGTCGCCGTAGAGCTCGTGGACCTCGACGAGCAGATCGGCGACGACTTCGAGAGCAGGCAGCTCGCCGGTCGAGACGGCCCCGACCGTGGTCCGCTGGTCGAACGGGAGGGGGATGTGCATCCCGGTCAGGATTGGTCGTCCGGGGTGATCCCGGCTCCCTTCAGCATCCGGCGGAGGTCGACGACCATCTGCTCGTCGATATCGTGATGCCGCGGCGCGGCGAAGGTCTCGGTCTCCGGGCCGAGGGTGACGTGGTACTTGCCGTCGTGCTCACGGACCGTCGTGGCCACGGCCTCGAGGAGGGAGAGCACGTCGTGCCACTGGATGTTGTGGCTCACCGGGTGCTGGAAGATCTTCTCCAGGGTCGCCCGGTGATGTCCGTCGAGTTTGGTGCCTTCGGCCACGTGTTTGCTCCTGGGCGATCTTGAGCGGTCCCGAACCCCCGGCGCTTCGCCGAAGGCACGGACGGGCCGGATGGGGCATCGCTCTGTCGTGCCGGCCGGTCGCCAGGCTAGTGCCGAAACGCCGGGTGGGACCGCGGCGGCGTCGCCCGGGAAGCCGGTGGCCCGGGCTGCATGCGGGTCGCGCCGGTCGCGTCGCAGAGCGCTTGGACGGCGGCACTCCCGTCGTCAACCGCTGGATGGTCGGGCGATTCCCTGTGCACCGTTGTCACCGCTCACCCCCTGGTCGTCTCGGCCGGACCGATACTCGGGTGATCCGTGGGACAAACCCGACGGGACCGGTGTCGCTCCGGCCGGGTTCCGCTAGGGGTATTCCTCCGGTGCCGGCGTCTGACCGCCAATCAGCTCGGCGAACCGGCGGGCGAAGGTGTGCACGTCGCCGGGCCAACGCGCTGACAGGTAGCGGCCGTCGCCGACCACCAAGGCCGGCCGGTCGTCATCGGGGGTGTCCCGGTGCCTTCCGCTCGACTTCCGCGCCGCGTCGGGTTCACCGGGGTCGACGTCGACGAAGTCGGAGGCGCGTGCCAACGAGCGGGTGACCTCTTGTTGCACGGACCGGTAGCCGATCGGCTCACCGGGTTCCTCGCCGTAGGTCCGGTAGTAGTCCGGGTCCCAGAATCGGCTCACCCGCGCCACCCTCCAGGCCCTCTGCTCGAGCGACCAGGTGAGGGCGGTGGTGCGTCTCCCGTAGAGGACGGACCGCCCCGTCCGGGGATCGATGCTCCGCGCGGCCAGCAACACGCCGTGGCACACGGCGCCGACCGGCATCTGGCGATGGAAGGCGTCGACCACCACGCTCTGGAGGGTCGGGCTCTCGAGGTAGGACCGCATGCCCCGGGCCCGGTGGCCCCCGGGGAGGAGGAGGCCGTCCATCGCCGCGAGGTCGATCTCGGTCCACGGCGCCGGCGAGGCGAACTCCGGTGACGCGAGCAGTTCGGCGTAGGCGACCCGTCCGCGTCGGTCGGCCCTCAGGAGGGAGCCCACGCCGACGACGTGGGACAGTCCCGGCACGAATCCCCAGGGGTCGAGCCCCCGTCCCGTCACCATCAGCTCGTCGCCCCGTCCCGCCCGCCCGCTCTCGGTGGCGAATCTGACCTGATGGCCGAGTCGGCGCAGGACCTTCCAGCTCACGGCCACCTCGGTGGGGTCGAAATCGAGGTCCGGCACCGGGATCAGCACCACGGCCACGGTTGCTCCTCCCGTCGGAGTGGCGGTGCGCACCGATGAGCTGGTCCGCCCGTGCGGTCGGCCAGAGCGGCTGAAGGGGATCGAACCCTCGTCATCTGCTTGGAAGGCAGAGGCTCTACCATTGAGCTACAGCCGC
>CAZNLF010000027.1:0-16767 GCA_964573595.1 uncultured Acidimicrobiaceae bacterium
GCCGTCGTCTCCGAGGCCATGATCGAGCCGAGGAAGACCCCGTGCTGCCAGTCCCGGGACTGGAACACCAGCGGCACCACCGAGGCGCGGCGGCCGCCGAACAGGATGGCGTCGATGGGGACCCCCGCCGGGTCCTCCCACTCCGAGGCGATGGCCGGGTCCTGGGAGGCCGGGACCGTGAAGCGGGCGTTCGGATGGGCCGCCGGAGTGCCCGACTCGGGGGTCCAGTCCTCGCCCTTCCACGAGGTGACGTGGGCTGGGGTCTCGTGGGTCATCCCCTCCCACCAGACGTCGCCGTCGTCGGTCAGCGCGGTGTTGGTGAAGATGGCGTTCCCGTCGAGGGCCAGCATGGCGTTCGGGTTGGTCGTGGTGTTGGTGCCCGGCGCCACCCCGAAGAACCCCGCCTCCGGGTTGATGGCGTGCAGCCGGCCGTCGGGTCCGAACTTCATCCAGCAGATGTCGTCGCCGACGGTCTCGACCTTCCAACCGGCGAGGGTCGGGATGAGCATGGCCAGGTTGGTCTTGCCGCAGGACGACGGGAAGGCGCCGGTGACGTACCGGGTCTCGCCACCGGGGGAGGTGAGCTTGAGGATGAGCATGTGCTCGGCCAGCCAGTTGTCGTCCCGGGCCATGACCGAGGCGATGCGCAGGGCGAAGCACTTCTTGCCGAGGAGCGCGTTGCCGCCGTAGCCGGAGCCGTAGGACCAGATCTCGCGTGTCTCGGGGAAGTGCACGATGTACTTGTTCTCCGCGTCACACGGCCACGGCACGTCGGACTCGCCCTCGGCCAGGGGGGCACCCACCGAATGGAGGCACGGGACGAAGTCACCGTCGGCCCCGAGGACCTCGAGCGCGCCACGGCCCATGCGGGTCATGATGCGCATGGAGACGGCCACGTAGGCCGAGTCGGTGATCTCCACGCCGATGTGGGCGATGGAGGAACCGAGGGGGCCCATCGAGAACGGGACGACGTACATCGTGCGACCCCGCATCGAGCCCTCGAACAGGTCGGTGAGCACGCCCCGCATTTCGGCCGGGTCGCGCCAGTTGTTGGTCGGGCCGGCGTCGGACTCCAGGGTCGAACAGATGAAGGTGCGGTCCTCCACCCGGGCCACGTCGCCCGGGTCCGAGTGGGCCCAGTAGCTGTGCGGGCGCTTGGCGTCGGACAGCTTGGCGAAGGTCCCGTTGGCGACCAGCTGCTCGCAGAGCCGGTCGTACTCCTCAGCCGATCCGTCGCACCACTCCACGGCGTCAGGCTGGGTCAGCGCAGCGATCTCGTCCACCCATGCGATCAGCTTCTTGTTCGTGGTGGGGAGCATGGGATGGGAGTCCTCCTTGGGATTGTGGCTGGGCCGGCCCGACCTCGTGGTGGCACGGTCAGGACGGCGATCAGTCAATTGTAGCGGTCACTGCCTGGCCCAATGGTAGGCAGGGGTCCGTGCACAGTCCCAATCCCGGCGTGGGCCGGACGCGATCGTCGGGTGGATCCGACGAGTTCGACGCAATTGACCGGATGAGCGACCTCTTCGTGGCGGCGGCCCGGGCGGGCACCCCCGTCGGCGGCCTGCCACCAGCCGGGGAGGTGTGGATCGGCGACGACGCCGCCGTCGTGGCGGCCCCCGCCGGCTCCCACGAGGTGCTGACCACCGATCTCGTGGTGGAGCACGTCCACTTCGACCTCCGGCTGTGCTCACTCGAGGACGTCGGAGGCAAGGCGTTGATGGTGACGGCCTCCGACCTGGCGGCCATGGGGGCCAGGCCCGACCACGCCCTGGTGTCGATCGTCGCGCCCCGGGGCCTCGACCTGGACGCCCTGGCCTCCGGCCTCGCCGCGGCCTCGGCCGACACCGGGTGTGTGATCGTCGGGGGCGACCTCTCCGGAGGTCCGCTCCTGGTGGTGTCGGTGGCGTTGTCCGGTGGTCTCGACGCCGTCCCCGACCAGGGCCCGCTGCTCCGATCCGGTGCCGGGCCGGGCGATCAGCTCTTCGTGACCGGCCCCCTCGGGGGGTCGGCGGCCGGCCATCGACTCCTCCTCGGTGGACCGGCGCCGCCCGGGAGCGAGGCCGGATCAGGCACGACCCGGCTTCCGGACGGGCCCGGGACGTACGACGGCCTCATCCGGGCGTTCCGCCGCCCGACGGCCCGGCTCGGGGAGGGCGAGGCGGCCCGCCGGGCCGGGGCGACGGCCGCCATCGACGTCTCCGACGGGCTGGCGGCGGACATCGGGCACCTCGGCCGGGCGTCCGGGGTCGGGATCGCCCTCGACACCGTGCCCGTCGTGGCCGGGGCGACCGAGGACGAGGCCCTCTACGGGGGCGAGGACTACGAATTGGTGATCGCCACCGCCGATCCCGATGGTCTGGGCCGAGCGTTCGAGTCCGCCGGGCTCCGTCGACCGGTGCCGATCGGCCGGTGCACCGACCCTGGGGGTGGGGTCGTCCTCGATGGAACCGTCCTCCCACCCGGCGGCTGGGTGCACCGCTTCTAGACGTCCCCATCGGACGTGGAGCCTCCTGTCCGGGGGCTCGGTCACCGTGTCTCAGGAAATCCACAGATTCACCCGTCACGATAGGGGGGTGACCGCCGGGACCTCGCTGCACCACCGGGGACGCATGACGATGGCGGGTGGGCCACCGTGCTGACGTCCGAGCACCGGATCCTCGTCGTGGACGACGAGAAGAACATCACCGACCTCGTGGCCATGGCCCTCCGCCTGAAGGGGGCCACGGTCGAGGTGGCCCACACCGGGAACGACGCACTCCGCTCCGTGGCGTCCTTCCGTCCCCACCTGGTCGTGCTCGACGTGATGCTGCCCGACCTGGACGGCTTCGCCGTGCTCAAGCGGATGGGGGACGAACGAAGCTCGGCCGGTCTGCCCGTGCTGTTCCTCACCGCACGCGGCGACCTGGACGACCGGCTGCGCGGGCTGGCGTTGGGCGGCGACGACTACATGACCAAGCCGTTCAGCGTCGAGGAGATGCTGCTCCGGGTGAACGCCATCCTGCGGAGGACCGAGGGCTACGAGGAGGTCGGCCCCCGGGTGTCCGTCGGCGACGTGGAACTGGACGAGGAGAGTCACCAGGTCTGGAGGGGTTCCGAGCTGGTCGAGCTCACACCCACCGAATTCCGGCTCCTCCACTATCTGATGGTCAACGCCGGCCAGGTCGTCTCCAAGGCCCAGATTCGCGACCATGTCTGGGACTACAGCTTCGACGGCAAGGTCAACATGGTCGAGGTGTACGTCAGCTACCTCCGCAAGAAGCTCGATGCCCACGGCCCGCCCCTGATCCGGACCGTCCGCGGCATCGGGTACTGCATGAGGGCGGTGAAACCGCAGGTGTCCGCCGGGGCCGGGCCGGATCAGCCCGGCGCCGACCAGCCCGACGGCGGGTCCGGTCGGAGCGGGGTCGGCTCCAACGGGTTGGGTCCGGCTCGGTGACCCTCCGCCTCCGCCTCCTCTTGTTGCTGGTCGGCATCGTGGCCGCCGGCCTGGTCATTTCCGACGTCGTGACCTACAACGCCCTGCGCTCCTTCCTCACGACGCGGGAGGATCAGCAGCTCGAGGCCGCCGCATTCCCGGTGGGTAGGGCCCTCCTGTCCTCATCGGGCCTGGGGCTGACTGTCCCCGCCGCACCCCCCTCGACGTCGACGGGACCGACCGGGACCACCCTGCCCCCCTCCGTCCGGACCCACCGGGGACCCGTGCGGGGCTCGTTCCGGGACGGAGGTGGGCTGTTCGGGGGCTCGCCGAGCGCCCAGCGCGGCCTGCTGGTGACGCCGGGCACCTACGGACAGCTCCGCAGCGCCTCGGGCAAGGTCGAGGCCCACCTCTTCTTCAGCTACGGCGGCAAGGCGCCGACCGCCCCGACACTTCCGGCCAAGCTTCCCGGCGCCGGACTCCCCGGGAGCGCGGACCTCTTCTTCTCGACGACCAGCGCCGGCCCCAACTCGGTGTCCTACCGGGTGGTGGCCAAGCCCCTCTCGGACCACACCGGCGTCATCGTGGTGGCCGTGCCGCTCACCGACCTCGAGAGCACGCTCCGCCAGCTCTTGTTGGTGGAGCTGGTGATCTCGGCGCTGCTCCTGGTCGGCCTGGGCATCGTGTCGTGGGTGATGGTGCGCCGCGACCTGAGGCCGCTCGAGGAGATCGCCGAGACCGCCGGGGCCATCGCCGACGGGGACCTCTCCCAGCGGGTCTCCCACGTCAACGAGGCGACCGAGGTCGGGCAGCTGGGCATGGCCTTCAACACCATGGTCGACGAGATCGAGGTGGCGTTCTCCGAGCGCGCCGCATCCGAGGACCGGCTGCGGAGGTTCCTGGCCGACGCCTCCCACGAGCTTCGCACGCCCCTCACCTCGATCCGTGGCTACGCCGAGCTGTTCGACCTCGGGGTCCGGGACCGGCCCGAGGACCTCGCCGCCTCGATGCGGGCCATCAAGGAGGAGGCGGCCCGGATGGGCACGCTCGTGGACGACCTCCTCTGGCTGGCCCAGCTCGACCACGAGCGACCGCTGCGTCGAGAGCCGGTCGACCTGGGTGAGGTGGCCGAGCGGTCGGCCGCCTCCGTCGGGGTCTCCGACCCCGGTCGGCCGTTGACGGTCGAGGCCGGAACGCCGGTCGTGGTCGTCGGGGACGGACAGCGCCTGCGCCAGGTGGTGGACAACCTGCTGGTGAACGCCTTGCTGCACACGCCCGAGGGGGCCGCCGTCGAGGTCACCGTGTCCCAGGAGGGGGAGTGGGCGTCGCTCACCGTCCACGACGAGGGATCCGGCATCGACCCGGCGGACGTGGAGCGGATCTTCCAGCCGTTCTACCGGTCGGATCCCTCGAGGGCCCGCGCGTCAGGGGGCGCCGGACTCGGGTTGGCCATCGTCGCCGCCATCGTCGCGGCCCACGGCGGGACCGTCAGGGTTCTGCCCGGCCCGGGAGCGACGTTCGAGGTGCGCCTCCCGATGGGCCCACGGAAGCAGGACGGACCGGTGGACCGGTCCGAGGTGCACCTCGATCCAGATGCCGGCTCCGACGGCGGCAGTACCGGGTCCGAGGGCGCCAGTGGCGGGTCCGACGGGGCCAGTGGCGGGTCCGACCGTGGGGCCGGGTCGCCGGCTCCGGCCGTCCGGGCCGCCCAGCCGGGCCTGGACGATGCCGTGCGGGGCGCTTCGGCGTGAACGGCGGGCTCGGCGCTCGGGTCCGTGAGCGGCCGGCGGGTGCGGGTATGTGCCGGCGTGCTAGCCGGGGATGTTCCGGATCGGCCGCTTGGTGACCTTCCCGGACCTGATGCAGGACGTGCAGGCGTTCAGGCGCCGGGGCGAGCCGTCGACGAGGGCGCGGACGCGCTGGATGTTCGGGTCCCAACGCCGCTTGGTGCGCCGATGGGAGTGACTGATGTTCATCCCGAACGACGGCTTCTTGCCGCACACCTCGCATACCGCTGCCATGACGCTCCGACTTTCCTCTCGGGATCCTCCGGGTAAGGCGCAAAGGTTAGCATCCTGGCCATGGTGGTCCTCGACGCGCTCGGAGCTTCGGAGCTGTGCCAGGTGATCACCACGTTCCGCGACGGGTTGCGGTCCCACCAGGAAGTGATCAACCGGCTCAACGTCTACCCGGTGCCCGACGGGGACACGGGGACCAACATGGCGCTGACCATGGAGTCGGTGACCAGGGAGATCTCCGACCTCGAGCCGTCGGACCTCGACGCCACCTGCAAGGCCATCGTCCACGGCTCGTTGATGGGCGCACGGGGCAACTCGGGCGTCATCTTGTCCCAACTCCTGCGGGGGCTCTCCGAAGGCCTGAACGACCCTGCCGGCCGGCCCGGACCGCTCGAGCTCTCCGAGGCGCTCGGAATCGCCGACCGCCTGGCCCGCGAGGCGGTCATGCGCCCGGTCGAGGGCACCATCCTCACCGTGGCCAGGGGGGCGGCCGACGGTGCCCGATCGGCCGCCGCCGCCGGGAAGTCGCTCGTGGACGTGGCCGAGGCGTCGAGGGCCGGTGCCGCCGAGGCGCTGGCCCGGACGCCGTCCCTCCTGCCGGTGCTCGAGCAGGCCGGCGTGGTGGATGCCGGCGGCACCGGCTACCTGCTCCTGTTCGACGCCATTCTCTCGGTGGTCGACGGACGGGCGATGCCGGCGCCCCCCGCACTCCCCGATCCTCACTTCGGCCCGCTCAACCCCGAGGCGCCCGGCATGGCGATCCCGGCCGTCAGTGACGCCGACGCCGAGCTGGCCGACCTGCGCTACGAGGTGATGTACCTGCTCGAGGCCCCTGACGACACGATCCCGTCGTTCAAGGAGGTCTGGGCGGGCCTCGGCGACTCCATCGTGGTGGTCGGCGGCGAGAGCCTGTGGAACTGCCACATCCACACCGACGACATCGGCGCCGCCATCGAGGCCTCACTCGACGTGGGCCGCCCCCGGTCGATCCGGGTGACCGACCTGCTGGAGGAGGTCGAAGAGGAGCGATGGGTCCGCGAGGGCGCGGGGACGATGGGCAGCGGGCCGTCGACGACCCCGATCGGGCCCCCTCCCACCACGGGCGTGGTGGCGGTCGCCACCGGCGAAGGCATCGCGCGGATCTTCCGGTCCCTCGGGGTGAAGGGCCTGATCTCGGGCGGCCAGTCGATGAACCCCTCCACCGCCGAGCTGGTGGAGGCCGTGGAGGCCATCGGGTCCGACGAGGTGATCATCCTCCCGAACAACGGCAACATCAGGCCGGTGGCCGAGCGCGTCCACGACCTGACGGCGAAGACGGTGTGGGTGGTGCCCACCGACACCATCGCCGAGGGGTTCGCCGCCCTGTTGGCCTACGACCCCGAGGCCCACGGTGAGGTCAACGCCACCGCCATGGAGGCGTCCTCGCGCAAGGTCGTCCCCGGCGAGGTGACCCGGGCCGTCCGTGACTCGGACAGCCCGGCCGGACCGATCGCCGAGGGGGACTGGCTCGGGCTGTCGCGCCAGGGGATCGAAGTGGTCCGGTCGACGCTGGCCGACGCCGCGTGCGCGCTGCTGGGCTCGTTGGTGACCGATGCGCACGATCTGGTCACCATCATCGAGGGCGAGGGGTCGGGGGCGGCCGACACCCGGCGGATCACCGAGTGGCTCCGGGACAACCGGCCCGGGGTGGAGACCGAGGTGCACCACGGCGGGCAGCCCCTGTACCCGTACCTGTTCTCCATCGAGTGAGCGGGGCGACCCCGACCGGTTCGATGCCCGAGGGGGCCGGGGGGACCGGGTCCCGAGCCACCCCCCCGAGCGCGGTCAGCCGAGGGGGCGACGAGGCGGGTGGGCGCAAGCTGGCGCAGTTGGCCGGGTTGCCGGTCTCCGTCCTCGACGGCGTGGGGCCGAAGGTCGAGGGCGAGTTGGCCGGGTTGGATGTCGAGACGGTGCTCGACTTGATCACCTACTACCCCCGCCGCTACATCGATGGCACCCGGCTGGTGCCGATCGCCGACGCGGCCGAGGGGGAGAAGGTCTCGGTGCTCGGCGAGGTGTCGAGGGTGAGCAACCCGGGCTCCGGCTACGGCCGTGGGAGACGACGGGCGCCGTCGCGGGTGGTGGTCACCATCGCCGACCGGACGGGGAAGCTCGACGTGGTCTTCTTCAACCAACCGTGGCGGGCCAAGCAGCTTCCGGCCGGGACGACGGCTCTCGTGTTCGGGACGATCGGGTCGTACCGGGAGGCCCTCCAGCTCAGCAACCCGAGCGTCGACGTCCTCCGGTCGGCGGGCGACAGTGACGGGGCCGAGGATGAGCGGTCGGGGAGGGTCTACCCGATCTACCCCCTGTCCGAGCGGGCCAACCTCACCTCGGCGAGGATCAGCCGGTACGCGGGGGAGGCGCTCGACCGGGCGGGCCGGTTCGCCGACCCGGTCGACGAGGGGACCCGGCGACGGTTCGGGCTCGTCGGGCGCACCACCGCGTTCGAGCACATCCACCGGCCGACGGCGACGTCCGACCAGGAGCCGGCGCGCCGCCGCCTGGCCTTCGACGAGTTGTTGCGCCTTCAGCTGACCCTGGTCCTGCGCCAGTGGAGGCTCCAGAGTGACGCCCGCGGCATCCGCCACGTCGTGGCCGGTGAGGACGGGGGGGCGACCCTCGCCGAGCGGTTCCTCGACGGGCTGCCGTTCCGGCCCACCGACGCCCAGCGACGGGCGCTCGACGTGATCCGGGCCGACCTGGCCGCCCCGGTCCCCATGCACCGCCTGCTCCAAGGGGACGTGGGGTCGGGCAAGACGGTGGTCGCCGTCGGCACCATGCTGACCGCGGTCGACGGCGGGCACCAGGCCGCCCTGATGGCGCCCACCGAGGTCCTGGCCGAACAGCACGCCGCCGCCATCCGGTCGCTCGTCGACGGACTGTCCGTTCCCGACCCGTCCACCCTCGAGGGTGATCGCCCGCTCCGGGTCGCCCTGCTCACGAGCAAGACGCCGGCCGCCGATCGGGCCACCATGCACGCGGGTCTGACGGAGGGCACGGTCGACCTGCTGGTCGGCACGCACGCGCTCCTCACCGAGGAGGTCGGATTCCGGTCCCTCGGCGTGGTGGTCATCGACGAGCAGCACCGGTTCGGAGTGGAGCAGCGGGCGGCCCTGCGGGCCAAGGGACGAGGCGCCGACGGCACCGGCCACGACCCCGACCTGCTGGTCATGACGGCCACCCCGATTCCCCGCACCGCGGCGATGGTCGTCTTCGGGGACCTCGACATGACGGTGATCGACGAGCTGCCCGCCGGGCGCCGACCGGTCACGACCGCGTGGCTGCGGACGCCCTTCGAGACCGAGCAGGCCTGGTCGAGGGTGCGCGCCGAGGTCGCCGACGGCCACCGGGCCTTCGTGGTGTGCCCGCTGGTCGAGGGGTCCGAGCGGGTCCAGGCCCGGTCCGCCGTCGCCGAGGCCGAGCGGCTGGCCGGGGCCGAGCTCGTCGGGCTGTCGGTCGGCCTCCTCCACGGCCAGCTGCCATCGGCGGAGAAGGAGCGGGTGATGGCCGAGTTCCGGGCCGGTGATCTGGACGTGCTCGTCGCCACCACCGTGATCGAGGTGGGCGTGGACGTCCCCGAGGCGACGGTGATGGTCATCGAGGACGCCGACCGGTTCGGCATCGCCCAGCTGCACCAGCTGCGCGGACGGGTGGGGCGTGGGCAGGACCCCTCCTGGTGCTACCTGCTCTCGGAGAACGACACCCCCGAGGCGGCGGCCCGGCTGTCGGCCCTGGAGGATACAACCGACGGCTTCGAGCTGGCCGAGGTCGACCTCAAGCTGCGCGGTGAGGGAACCATCCTCGGGGCGCGCCAGAAGGGGCGGAGCGACCTGAAGCTGGCCAGGCTCCTGTCGGATCGCGATCTGGTGGACCAGGCCCGGTCGGTGGCCGAGGAGGTGGTCGCCGAGGACCCGGGACTCCGTGCGCACGGTCTCTTGATGGACGAGCTGGTGATCTTCGTCGACGAGGAGGAGGCCGAGTTCCTCTTCAAGAGCTGACCTGAGCAGGGGATCGGGCCGGCCGCCGGTAGGCTGTACCGGTGATCGGGACAGGAACGAAGTCGTGCGCGTGATCGCGGGGACGATGCGAGGACGGCGGTTGGCCGCGCCGGTCAGCGACGGGGTCCGCCCGACGTCGGACCGGGTGCGAGAGGCGATCTTTGACATCCTGTTCAGCCTGGGCGGCGTGGAGGGGCTGCAGGTCGCGGACCTCTTCGCCGGCTCCGGCGCGCTGGGCATCGAGGCGCTGTCACGAGGAGCTGCGAGCGTGACCTTTGTCGAGCGCGACCCGCTCGCGCTGGCCGGCATCCGGCGGAACCTCGAGTCCGTCGGCCTCGGCGACGGCGAGCGTGTGGGCGACGCGACGGTCCTGCGGGCCGACGTCGACGCCTGGGTGGCCACCACTGCGTCCCGCTACGACCTGGTCCTGTGCGATCCCCCGTACGACTACGAAGACTGGGAGACGTTGGTGAGCCGGTTGCCGGCCGACCTCGCCGTCCTCGAGTCGGGACGGGAGATCGACTCGCCTCCGGGCTGGGGGGTCATCAAAACCAGGCGGTATGGAGGTACGATCGTGACCGTGGCCCGTCCGGCACTGGTCACAGAGAAAGGTGTCTCGTGAGGATTGCACTGATCCCCGGGTCCTTCGATCCGGTCCACAATGGGCACCTCGAGGTCATCGAGCGTGCCGCCCGCCTGTTCGACGAAGTCGTCGTGGCCACGCTGCGCAACCCGCAGAAGAGCGAGGCCCTCTTCGAGTTGGACGAACGACAGGAGATGCTCGAGGAGTCGCTCGACCATCTGGTCAACGTGAGGATCGTGTCGGTGTCGACCCTGGTGGTGAACGTCGCCCACGACGTCGGGGCCAGTGCCATCGTGAAGGGCCTCCGGGCCGTGTCCGACTTCGAGAACGAGCTGCAGATGGCCCAGATGAACAAGCAGCTCTCCGGCGTGGAGACCCTGTTCATCCCCACCAGCTCGGCCCACTCGTTCATCGCCTCCCGGCTCCTGCGCGAGGTGGCCCGCTTCGGCGGTGACGTGACCTCGTTCGTGCCCAAGGTCGTGGCGCTGCGTCTGCAGGAGAAGTTCGCCGATGAGTGACCTCTTCGAGGATCTCGACCAACAGCGGGCGGCGGGGGAGGAGCACGATGCCGAGGCGTTGATCCGCGGTGCCCTCGAACTGGTGCAGACGGCGAAGGCCATGCCGCTGTCCGCCTCGGTCCTGGTGTCGAAGGAGGAGCTCGTCGAGCTCCTCCAGGCGGCGCTCGATCGCATGCCCGACGAGCTCCGTCAGGCCCGGTGGTTGCTCAAGGAGCGCGACGAGTTCCTGGCGGAGAAGGCGCGCGAGGCCGAGGTGCTCCTCGAGGAGGTGCGGGTACAGGCCGAGCGGATGGTCCAGCGCACCGAGATCGTGCGACAGGCCAACCATGTCGCCCAGCGCATCCTGGACGACGCCAACGAGGAGGCTCGGCGGCTCCGCCACGAAGCGGAGGATTACGCCGACCAGAAGTTGGCCAGTTTCGAGATCGTGCTGGACCGGACGATGAAGACCGTCCAGGCCGGCCGCGAGAAGCTCCAGGTCACTCCGCTCCCCAAGGTGGAGATCGGCGAGGGTGGCGACACGTCGCTGGCCTCCAGCGCGCCGGGCGCCCCCGGGTTGGGCGTCGACGACCCGGAGGGCTTCTTCGACCAGGACACCGTCTGAGAGGCCCGGTCCGATGGGAGTGACCGACTCGCCGACTCGCCGTTCCCGGCCCTTTCTCGTGCAGGTGGCGGCCCTGCGCAAGACGGCGGGCGCCACCCGTCACGAGGAGCGCCAGGGCGTGATCGACGACTTGGCGGCCATCGGGGTGTCGGTGCCCGACGGCCAGCCGGTGGTGACCGATCTCGTCCTCTCCTCCTATCCGGGGGGCATCACGGCCAGCGGGACCGTGAGCGCCCCGTGGGTGGGGGAGTGCCGTCGCTGCGGGGGGCGGGCCGGTGGGACGGTGGTGGCCGAGGTGCGCGAGCGCTATGCGCCGACCGGGGGCACCGACCGGGACGAGGACGCCTACCCGCTGAGCGGGGACGAGCTGGACCTCGAGCCGTTGGCGCGGGACGCGGTCCTACTCGATCTGCCGCTGGCCCCGCTCTGTTCGCCCGGCTGCCGTGGGCTGTGCCCGCAGTGCGGGACCAACTGGAACGAGGATTCGTGTGGCTGCACCCCGGCCGGCGATCCGCGCTGGGCCGCCCTCGACGTGCTTCGCGATCGCTGAGGCAGGAATTTCGCCTAGGATCACGCCCCTATGGCCGTTCCCAAGAAGAAGACCTCGAAGTCGAAGACCCGAAGTCGCCGGGCATCCAACTGGGTGCTGAAGGCGCCGGCCCGTTCCGTCTGCCCACAGTGCACCAACGCCAAACTGCCGCACGTGGTCTGCCCCAACTGCGGTTGGTACAAAGGCCGACAGGCCCTCGAAGTCGACTAATGGCCCGAAGGGGGGATCGCCCCACGGGTGAGGCGCTGGCCGCGCTGCCGGTGGCCGTCGACGCCATGGGGGGCGATCGCTCACCGGCGGAGATCGTCGCCGGCGCCCGTCAGATCGCCGAGAAGACCGACATCAAGGTGGTCCTGGTCGGGCCGCCCGGCGGGATGGGTGACATCGGGGAGCTGCCCACCATTGCGGCCAGTGAGATCATCGGCATGGACGACGACCCCGCCCAGGGCGTCCGCCGCAAGAAGGACTCGTCACTGGTGCGGGCGGCCGAGGCCGTTCGTGACGGGAAGGCACTCGCCATGGTCTCGGCCGGCAACACGGGGGCGGCCATGGCCTCGGCGTTGCTGCGCATGGGCCGGCTGCCGAATGTCATCCGACCGGCCATCGCCACCCCGATCCCCAATCCGGGCGCGCCCTGGCCAACTGTCCTGCTCGACTCGGGGGCGAACGCCGAGTGCACGCCGCCCATGCTGGTGCAGTTCGCCCAGATGGGGGCGGCCTTCGCCCGCAAGCGCTACGACATCGACCAGCCCCGTGTCGCGCTGCTGTCGATCGGGGAGGAGAAGTCCAAGGGAAGCCCGCTGGTGAAGGAGGCCCACGCCCTCCTGGCCGATGGTGCCGGGGGACCGGGGTTCGAGTTCGTCGGCAACGTCGAGGGGCGGGACTTCTTCGCCCGCATCGCCGACGTCATCGTGGCCGACGGCTTCACCGGCAACGTGGCACTCAAGACCCTGGAGGGCTCGCTGCGGTTCCTCATCGGGGCGCTGACCGGCATCCTCGGCCAACCCGAGCTCAGTGCGGCCGCCGACGCCCTCTACCCGCACCTGCTGCCGCTCGCCGCCGACCTCGACCCCGAGACCACCGGGGGCGCCATGCTCCTCGGGGTGGACGGCGTCTGTGTCATCAGCCACGGCTCGTCGTCGTCGGTGGCCGTGGTCAATGCCATCACGGTGGCCCACGACCTCGCCGTCGCCGGGCTGGTCGACGCGGTCGCTGCATCGGTCACGGACGTGGTCACGGCCGACTGATCGCTCGGGACCGGAGTGGGGCCGGTCGGACCAAAACCGGGCGGCCCCAGCACCGGTCGGCCGCAGGGACCGTGGGCAGCCAGCCGGGGATCGGGCCGGTCAGGTCCAGAATCGGGCCAGCATGGATGCGTCGTCGGCCGCCTGGCGCGCTCCCATGGCCAGCGCCCTGGCTACTGACGCCGGAGCCATCAGCTCGAGCATGTCGACCTCGGCGGGCGTCCGGACCAGGACGTCGGTCCCGGACGACTGGAGGTCTTCGAGCTCCCGTCGACCCTCTACCGGATCGCAGGTCATCATCCCCTCGGTCATGTCGATGCCGTCGGTGAGGGCCAGCACGAGGACGCGCCGGGCTCCGGCCAGCAGATCGAGGTGGACCCCGGTCCCGCTGACCCCGCCGTCCATGCAGCGGCGGTCGCCGATCGACTGCGGCGCGAAGATACCGGGAACGGCACTGCTGGCCGTCACCGCCCGGGCCACGGTGGCGCCTGACGCCCTGGTCACGACGCACCGCTCCGCGGTGTAGGCGTCGACACAGGTGATGTGCAGTGACTCCGAGGGCCACCGGCCGGTGCCCACGACGAGTGAGACGTTGCGTCTCGTCACGTCCGGTGACGGGGTGACGGCGGCAAGGGCGGCGCGGCCGATCTCCTGCACCGTGGCCGGATCACCGTCGGTCGCCTTGAGGAACAGATCGAGCGCCCGGTTCTGGCTGGGGCTGAGCACGCCGGCCGGGGCAAGGGCCGACACCAGTGCGGGCAGTTTGGACAGGACCGACACCTGCGAATAGAGGCGCTTCAGCCTACCGGCGGTCACCGCCGAGGAGACGAGGGATCCAGCCGAGGTGCCGACCACCCGGTCGGCGGTGTCCACCAGCACGCCGCGGGTGGCGAGCGTCTGCAGGTACGACACCTGCCAGGCCACGAAGAACAGTCCGCCTCCGCCGAGGCACAGTCCCCGTTCGACGCCGGATCCGTAGCGGGCATCGAACGACCGGGCCAGGGCCAACTCAGCAGGCTTCGGAGAGGTCCGACGGGGCACCACCGAACGTTACCGGAGAGCCTCTCGGATCCGTGCAATACCCCCGAGGGATCGGGCTCGGCAGGTCAGCGGCTCGGCAGGTCAGCGGCTCGGCAGGTCAGCGGCTCGGCAGGTCAGCGGCGCAGCCCGCAGGTCAGTGGCTCAGCAGGTCCCTGGCGATATGGGTGACCTGGATCTCGTCCGTCCCGGCGTAGATCTGGAAGACCTTGGCATCCCGGGCCAACTGCTCGACCCTGAACTCGGCCATGTAGCCGTTGCCACCGAAGAGCTGCACAGCCTCCATGGCCACCTCGGAGGCGGCCTGGGCCGAGTACAGCTTCATGGCCGACGCCTCGGCCAGCGTCAGGCTCTTGCCCGCCTCGGACAGTTCGATGTGCCGGAACACCAGATTCTGGACGTTGAGGCGCGCCACCTCCATCTTGGCCAACTTGAGCTGGATGAGCTGGCGGTCCCCGATGGGTTGACCCCACAACATGCGGTTCTTCGCGTACTCGACCGAGAGCTTCAGGCACTCCTCGATGAGGCCCAGGGACATCGCGGCCAGGCCGGCTCTCTCGGTGACGAAGTTTCCCTTGGCCGAGTCGCGCCCGCTCCCGGCCCGCTCGTCCTCGGTCTCGCCCAGAAGGTGGTCCTTCCCCACCCGGACGTCGGACAGGAACAGTTCGCCGGTGGGCGAGGAGTGCAGGCCCATCTTCCGGAAGGGTTTGGACTGCTCCAGGCCCGGGGTTCCCGTGTCGAGGACGAAGGTGAGCACCTGCCGGTCACGGATCGGTGTGTCCGAGCCGTCGTCCAGCTTTGCGTAGAAGACGATGGTGTCGGCGTACGGTCCGTTGGTGATGAACGTCTTGTTGCCGTTCAGGATGTACTCGTCGCCGTCACGCCGGGCTGTGGACTTCATGCCCCCGAGGGCGTCGGAACCGGAGTCGGGCTCGGTGATCGCCCACGCCCCGACCTTGTCACCGGTGAGGAGGTCGAGCCCCCACCGCTCCATCTGTGCCGGCGTTCCCTGCTTCATGACGGTGCCGCCGGCCAGTCCCGTGCTGACCCCCATGGCGGTGACGATGCCGGGGCAGTAGTGGCACAGCTCGATGATGGGGATGAGGGTCATGGCCGCCGCCCCTCCGTCGCCCCGCCGGGCGTTCCCACTGTCCTCGGCGGCGCTGTTCACGTCCGACACCTTGCGCTCGAGCTGCTTCTTGAACCGGTCACGGGCGATCTGATCCATGCCGAAGGTCTCGAACAGCTTGCGGATGATGTCGTAGGGGGGGAGGTCGCCGTGCTCCAGCGCGTCGATGTTGGGCACGACCTCCGAGTCGATGAAGCGACGGATGGCATCCCTGATCATCAACTGTTCTTCGGACCATTCGTACACGATCGAACTCCCTTTCCCCCGTGCCGTCCGACCACGGACTGCACCGAGGCTAACCGAGGTCGGCCTACAGTCGGTGCGTGCGACTGAAGCGCGATCCGGAGCGGTCCCCCTACGAGCGCTGGGGTGGTGATGCCTTCTTCACCACCCTGGTGGAGCGCTTCTACGAGGGCGTCGCGGTCGATCCACTGCTCCGCCCCATGTACCCGGACGACCTGGACGAATCCAAGGCCCACCTGGCCATGTTCCTGATGCAGTACTGGGGTGGGCCTCCCGCCTACAGCGAGCAGCGGGGCCACCCCCGGCTCCGCATGCGCCACGCCCGCTTCGTGATCGGCCAGGCCCAGTCGGAGGCGTGGATGCGGCACATGACCGATGCGGTGGCTGCTGCGGGCATGGAGCCCGACGACGAACGGGAGCTCCTCGAGTACCTGTCCATGGCGGCGCACAATCTGATCAACGCCGCCGGCTGACAGCGGCGGCCGCTACAGCGGTGCGTGCACCGCCCGGGAGACGTCGACGGAGACGTCGAGGGTGTGTGAGGCCCCACCCCCGAACACGATGCCCTTGAGGGGGGAGACGTCCGAGTAGTCGCGGCCCCAGGCGGTGGTGACGTAGCTCGAGCCGACGATCTGGTCGTTGGTCGGGTCGACGTCGAGCCAGCCCCACCCGGGGATGAACACCGAGGGCCAGGCGTGTGAGGCGTCGGCGCCGATCAGCCGCTCCCCGCCGGCCGGTGGCGCGGTCTCGAGGTAGCCGCTGACATACCGGGCGGCGAGGCCCACGGACCGCAGGCAGCCGATGGCCAGGTGGGCGAAGTCCTGGCAGACGCCCCGCCGGAAGCCGAGTACCTCGTCGAGGGGTGTCGTCACCGTGGTGAACCCCGGGTCGTAGAGGAAGTCGACGAAGATCCGCTCGGTCAGCTCGGACACGGCCTCCCCCAGTGGCCTCCCGGCGGGGAAGGACGGCTCCGCGTAGGAGCGGACCCCGGCGGAGAGAGGGACGAGCGGGGATTCGAAGCAGAACTCCCGTGCGGAGAGTGTCTCGGCGCTGAGGTCACCGGCCAGCGTGTCGCGGACCTCCTCCCAGCGCGGCCCGGCCGGGGGCACCGACTCCCGTGCGGACACCGACACCGAGCTCGTCGAGGTCACCGTCAGCTCGGAGAACGGGCCGTCGACGGCGAACGAGACGACGGGGTTGCCGAAGAAGTCGGTCCGCTCCGACCAGCTGGCCGGGGTGGGGTCGACGACGATCTCGCTGGACAGGCATCGCTGGTGCTCGGAGTCCCGCGGCCGCAGGTGGGCCTCGTTGCGGGCCCGGGAGACCGGGGCGTTGTACCGGTACGTGGTCCGATGGACGATCCGGTAGGTCATGGTCGCGGG
>CAZNLF010000027.1:16867-19079 GCA_964573595.1 uncultured Acidimicrobiaceae bacterium
CACCGGGCGGGCCGCCGAGCGAGTGCTGGAGTCCGGTCAGCATCGACAGTCGCTCATGGGAGAAGTAGGTGTGACGGAGGCTGTCGAGCAGCTCGCCCAGGAGGTCCTCGACCTTGCCGAGCACCGAGTCGAGCGCGGGCCGCCGCATCGTCTCGCGGTCGACCGACGCCAGCCGGGCCGCATCGGTCAGACGCAGGCTGGTGGTGATCTCGAGGACGAGCTGCTCCCCGTGGCCCAGTCGCTGGGCCGGTGACCGCTTGGGGAGGTCGGCGAGCTGGTCGACCAACCGCTCGAGCTGGTACATGACGCTCCTCGGATTGGCCGCGTCGTACACGAGCAGGTCCACGGCCCCGGCGACCCGCATGGTCGACCCGGAACGGCGGCGGAAGATGATCAGACTCTCCGACGTCTTGAGCAGGGACTCGAGGAGCAGGTCCTCGACCACCCCGGCGCGCTGGCGGCCGAGCACGGCCCGCAGCAACCGGGTGAGGGACTGCGCCCTCTCCAGGCGTCTGCCGGCATCGAGGAACAACCACGCCGAGTCCCGCTCCATGTTCTCCGCCGACAGGCCGGCCAGGGCCAGGAGCGCCTGGAGCAACCGTTGCAGGCTCGACTGGACGCCGACCAGCTGGGTCGGCGGCCGGTTCCGCAGCCGGGCCAACTCCTCTTCGACGTCGCCCACGAGCTGCCAGGTGTCGCTCGAGAGCTGCTCGCGCACGGAATAGGCGGCGTCCACCAGCAACGCCAGCGACGAGACCAGGCTGCCGTCGACGCCGGCATCGAGCAGCAGCGCCAGCGCCCGCCGGTCGGTCGGCACGTCCGGCTCGGGCCTTCCGGGCTGCTCCGGCGTACCCGTCGCCACGTCGGCGGGGTGGCGGGGCCCGACGACGTCGTCCTCGTCCGGTTCGGAGACCGGGTCGAATCCCGAGACGGTCCCGAGGGCGGTCAGCAGCACCTGCAGGGACTCGGCACCGCCGTCCATGCCCACGCCGAGTGGCTGGTCGAGCCGGGCCAGGACGGTGCGGATGAGGCGGATGACCAGCTCGGCGTGCTCGGCGGTCCGGCCCAACACGAAGAGCTGGGCGGCCACCCGGCCGGGGAGGGGGCTCGCCACGTCGGGGAACACCGGCGGGCGGACGGTCGTCCGCGCCGACCGGAGCCACGTGCTCTGCTGCAGGGCCGGCACCGTCGACGCCACCCAGGTGTCCTTGCTGGTCGCCTCGTTGTGGCTCGAGATGATCAGCGACGAGCTCTCGGTCCCGACCCTGGTGAGGCCCCCCGGCAGGACGGAGAGCCCGTGGGTGCCCTCGCCGGCGCCTGACCCGCTCTCGTCGGCCACCACGAACGTACGCAGGACGGCCGGGCGCGGCTCGAGCGTTCCCGACCCGGTGACCGTCGGGGTCGTCGACGGTTCGATGAGTTCCTGGCCCACCCACTCCCACGGCCGGGCCCGGATCTGGTCCCGCAACAGCGCGAGCCCCTCGGCGGTCAACGTCGATCCCGTGACCGGCCTCCGCACGGCCGACGGCCGGACGGCCTGGACGACCATGTGCTCCAGGTGGGCGAGCACGTGGCTCTGGGCGGCCGGTTCCCCGCACCACCAGGAGTCGGGACCCCGGAGGGCGAGCTCCTCGCCGAGCAGGACCGGTGCCAGCCGGTCGAGCAGGCCGGTGAGGGCGGGGTTCTCGATCACACCGGAGCCGACCGGGTTGATCACGGTGACCCGGCCGCGGCGGGCCACCTCCAACAGGCCGGGCACGCCGAGGAGCGAGTCGGCCCGCAGCTCGACGGGATCGCACCACTGGTCGTCGACACGGCGGATGACCACGTCCACCGGGTCGAAGCCGGCGAGGGAGCGCAGCCAGACCCGGTTGTTGGCGACCACGAGGTCGCGGCCTTCGGCCAGCACGTAGCCGAGGTAGGAGGCGAGGTAGGCGTGCTCGAAGTAGGTCTCGCTGAGGGGCCCGGGCGTGAGGATGACCACGCGGGGCTCGTCGACGCCGTCGGGTGCCGCCGCCACGACGCCGGCCCGGATGGAGCGGAAGAAGCCGGCCAGCCGCTCGACGCCCGACTCGCGGTGCAGGTTGGGCAGTACCCGCGACAGGATGGTCCGGTTGACCAGCGCGTACCCGAGCCCGGACGGGGCCTGGGCCCGGTCGCAGATGGCCCGGAACCGCCCGGCACTGTCGCGGACCACGTCGACGGCGGTGAG
>CAZNLF010000028.1:0-11789 GCA_964573595.1 uncultured Acidimicrobiaceae bacterium
CATCCATGACGGGACACTCCTCTACCGGGTCGAGTTCCATGTTGCCGGGTGAGGGGAATGCTCAGGGCCCCGCTCCCGGCGGTTCGGGGCAGGCTCGGGCATCACGGGACCCAGCGATAGTGGAGGGCCGGAGCGGCCTCCTCGTTGTCATGGTCGGTCGAGTCGATGACCGAGAACCCGTGTCGCTCATAGAAGCGCCGAGCGCCACGGTTGGATGCGAAGGTCCAAAGGTCGAGTCCGGTCGGCCGGAGTCGTTTGGCAAGAGCCAGGAGACCTGACCCGGACCCCCGTCCGAACCAGTCGGGATCGACATAGAGCTGGTCGACCCAGTGCCCGTCGAGTACCAGCAGGCCCACGACGGGACCGTCGCCGGAAATTGCCACCCACACATCCAGAGTCGGAAGCACGACCCCCGAGAACCAGTCCCGGACCGCCTCCTCCGGATGCGTGGGAGCTGGTATCGAGGGGATCGAGGCGGTGCGCGAACGGAGCCATACATCGGCGAGAGCCGGAGCCTCGTCGACGTCCGCCGCCCGGATGCGGATCTCCTCTTCCATGCAGAGAGTCTTTCTCGTCCGTCGACGACCCGGGAGCATCATCGTCCCGGTGTCGACCCCTAGATGGACGAGGATTGATGGGCGGGGGCTCCTGTACCGAGCCGAGGCCAGACCACGGCGCCCGGCATTCAGGGGTTCGTGATCGTTCGCCATGACATCGACAGTCACCCGAACAGGGATTCGCGCCACCGTTGCGCCACATCGAATCTGGCCGTGGAGACCCAGCGAACAGCAATGGCTGTCTTCCCGCCTGGAGCACACCCCCGGCTCCCGCCGGTGACACGGACACGCACCGATGAGTTCTCGAGGTCCCCGCCGTCATCCGGGCACGCTGGAGAGGGACTTCATGTGACAGGAGGACCAGTCGGCGCCAGCAGACGATCGAGCGGCTCGTTCTGAGCCTCGACGAACTCGATGGTCTCGCCGACCTCCTCGCCAGACCGGTCGCGTCACCGTTCGAGTCGTGACCGGCGACCCGATCGGTGCTGGAGCGTCGGACATTCCTGGCCGCCACGTACGATGGGCCCCTACTCCTTGCCGGACCGGCGACCAACTTCGCCACATCGTCCTTCGACTTCAGGCAGAACGAACAGGATGCAGTGACGCTCCCGTCGGTGATCTCCATGAGCCACCCCCTTCGATGTCAGCGTCTGTTGTCAGGAGAACACTGACAACGCCAGGAATCTCCTGACCGGGTAGAGGTGGCGGACCACCCAAGGGTGGATCCCGAGGTCCGTGTAGGCGAATCATGGAATCATGGTGGCGTCCGTCGGGGACGAGGATGGCGAGGCAGGCGGCTCGCCGGGGAGGGCAGGCTCATGGCCGAGGTGCCACGGTGGCAGGACATCGACCCGGATCCGAACGATCGGGCCAACATCATCGCCCGCCGCGACGCGCTGAACCGGGCTTTCGTGGTGGAGCACCGGACCCGCGCCGAGATCATCATCGACCTTTGCCGGGGCCGCAAGGTCGTCGACATCGGTTGCGTCAGCCATCAGGCGAAGAACATCAACGACGAGAAGTGGCTGCATGGGAAGATCGTCAAGGTCGCGTCCGAATGCCTCGGCGTGGACATCGACCGACCGGGTGTCGAGGCGATGCTCGAGCAGGGATTCAACGTCCTGCTCGCAGATGTCACCGGAGACCTGACCACCCTCAGGGCCCACGGGCCATTCGACGTCGTGGTCGCCGGGGAGGTCATCGAGCATCTCGGCAATCCCGAGGCGCTCCTGCTCGCCGCACACACCCTCTTGAAGGCTGAAGGCAAACTGATCATCACGACGCCCAATCCGTTTGCTCCCTGGCGTGCTTTTGCGGGCATGCGCAGGCAGGTGTGGGAGAACGTGGACCACGTCATCATGCTCTTCCCCTCGGGGATGGTGGAGCTGGCCGAACGCTGTGGGTTCAGGGTGACCACCGCCACGACGGTAGGGGGTCGTCGACTCTTCATGGAGTTCCCCGGGGCATTCCGGGTTCTCGCCGGCATGCTGGGGCGCGCCCTGCTGCGCAAGACGAAGGGACCGGGTCCACTGGGGGTTTCCTACCCTGCCGGCTACATGAGTCCGTTCGTAGCGCACTACGTTCACCGGCTGGCCTCCCTGGGCCAACTCAATGAGAAGTCCGTTTACGTGCTCGAACCCTGCACCTAAATGTCGGTCGCCGAAGTGCGCTTCGAGGCCTGCGGACACCTGGGTCGAGCGCGGCGACTCCGTGTGGGCCTATCGCCTGGTGGCAGACGACCGGCCCCGGGTGGGCGAGAGAGCGGCGCGATTTCGAGCCGCCTGGCGACTCTTCTTCCAGTGCTCCTCACCGTCTTCGATGAGACGTGTCCGAAGATCATCTTGTGCCGGCGATCCGTCGGCGGAAGGCTGAGCCAGACCGGACAGCATCTGCATGACCGGCATGTACTCGTCGTCGGGCAGAACTCTGGCCAGTGCGAGACACATCGCCTCTCGTCGGTCGGTCACTCCTGCCTCGCGATTCATTGCGTACTCGGAGTAGAACTGCTCGAGGACGGCCGTCAGCATCGCCAATGTCGCGGAGGCGTCAGGGGGCGCGTCGGGCCGGGGTGAACGATTCCGCCAAATGTTCATATGGGTCCTATCGGCACCATCGACAGCTGGGCTTTAGCGATTGGCGGCGTACCCGTAACCCCAACCGTGGGTTTCTGGCCGTCTGGACCTCCGAGTGGGCAAGCGCTGGGTGCCGACATCCCGGTCCAGGCCGTCTACGCAGGGCTCAGTCCGGCTCTTCTACCGACGATGGATGGGGATGCTTCGGCGGGTCTGATCGAGGAATCGCCGGCCTCAGCCCCGAAAAGGGGCAATGGTGGCGGTTGCAGCACTGAGGGGCACTAGAGATCCTTCTCCATGAGGACCCGCCGGTAGCCGTCCTCAGTCATCCTCCCGATCTCCCGGTAACCGAAGTGCCCGTAGAGCGAGAAGTTCTCCGTCATCACCTCGTTCGTGTAGAGCTCGAGCCGAGAGATCCCCCGCTTTCGAGCCGCCTCTTCCGCGTAGTCCAAGAGCTGTCGACCGATTCCCATGCCCTGCACCGCGGGGTGGGCGGCCAGGTTGTCGACGTGGAGGGCGCTTCCGTCCTCGGTCAGCGTCACCATCCCGACGACCGGCGCTCCGATGACCCACAGGGACCCACCTCCGATGAGGACTCCGTAGTCCTCGCGCATCGGAGCGGGTGGTCGGTCCATGCGGAGTAGGTACTTCTCGTAGGCTGCCCACGCCAGGGACCGGACCGCCGGCAGGTCCGAGGTGAGCGCGGGCCGAACTGGGGAATCACTCACATCCCAAGTGTGCCTCCCGGTCGTCCACCGCGCCGGACCCCGCTCGGCATCCGACCCGGTGCCCCGGCCTCCGCACGGCATCCGACCCGGTGCCCCGGCCTCCCTGTCACTGGTTGGCCCCGCCGAAGGCGCTGTTATGCAATTGGCGCCGATCGACTCCCCCGGGGTCGAGAGCCTCCCCGCTTTAGACGCCGGGTCCGCGGTCGGGACGAGGGACGCGGTCAAGGCAGAGTTCGGGGTCAGCCATTACTGTCACAGCAACTGATCGAGATGATCGCCTTAGGGAGCGAGAGTTCCACGTGGGCCCGTGTGGCCCGGGCTGGAGAGCAACGGTGGATTCCAACGAGGGCTTGGCACGCGTCGGCACTTCGGGGTCGGATCGCACCGAGGTCGGACAGACGGAGGTCACTCCGCCGCACCGGTCGGTCGACCGGTTGATCACTCCCCAACGGGCGCTCCTCTTCGTCATCGCCGGCCTCGCCGGGCTCTCCTACGCCTGGGGCATCAGCCAGGATGCCCTCGAGCCGTTCTACGCGGCGGCCGTGCGGAGCATGGCGGCCAACTGGCACAACTTCTTCTTCGGCTCCTTTGATCCAGCGGGGACAGTCACCCTCGACAAGCTGCCCGGTGCATTCTGGATCCAGGCCCTGTCGGTCCGCGCTTTCGGCTACCACACCTGGACGATCGTCCTACCCCAGGTCATCGAGGGGGTCCTGAGCGTCCTCTTCCTCTATCGCGCCGTGAACCGGCTCAGGGGAACGACGGCGGCACTCGTCGCTGCGTTCATCCTGGCCGCCAGCCCCGCCGCCGTCGGCCTCGACCGCGGCAACATCGCCGACACCGCCATGACACTCTTCCTCGTCCTGGCGGCAGACGCCGTTTCGGCCGCCATCGTGTCGGGTCGACAGCGGTATCTCGTGTACGCCGGCGTGTGGGTCGGGATCGCCTTCCAGGCCAAGATGCTCGAGGCGTGGCTGGTGTTGCCGGCGTTCGGGCTCGCCTACCTGTTCGGCCGCGGGGACCGGTGGGCCGGCAAGCTGCGACAGCTCGCGATCGCCGGGCTGGTTGCCGGCGTGGTGTCTCTTTCGTGGATGACCATCGTGACCCTCACCCCGGCCCACGACCGTCCCTATGTGGACGGAAGCCAGAACAACTCCGTCTATGAGCAGGTATTCGTCTATGACGGCTTCGGCCGCACCAGCCAGCAGACGGCATTTCAGCAGTTCCTCGGCGGAGTGCCCATCAACCCCGATGTGTTGGACGGGCCTCCACCGGCGTGGAACCGGCTCGTGCAGGGCGATCTGGGGCGCGACACCGGGTGGCTGCTGCCTGCGGCGCTCGCCATCGGCGTCGGCGGGCTGTTCACCCGTCGACGGGCCTACTTCATCCTGTGGGCCGGTTGGCTGGTCCCGATGGTCTTGGTCTTCTCGGACGTGTTCATCATGCACGCGTACTACACCGCTGCCCTCGCTCCGCCGATGGCGGCGATCCTCGGCGCCGGGATCGCCGGACTGTGGGAGTCCCGGACCGAGGCGCGACCGGTGGCCGTGCGGCGGTGTGGCGCAGCCGGCCTGGTGGTCGCCGGCACGGTCGGCTACGGCATCTGGCTGACCCGATCGTCGGGTGCGGACGCGCCGTCATGGCTCGGGCCGCTGGCAGCATCCGTCGGGGTGGCGGCCGTCCTCCTCCTGGTGGCCTCGGCCACCGCCTGGTCCCGCCGATGGTTCCTCGCCGTGGCCCTCATCGCGAGCACGGTCGCCATCCTGGTGATTCCGGCTTCCGGCGCCGTACTCCTGGCCAGTGATCATCAAGGTTTCTCGAACACGCCGTTCGAATCGAAGAAGACGTCAGCGCTCTACGACGCCCTGCTCGGACTGTCATCGGGGAAGGTGTTCTCGTCGATCCTCCCCGTGTTCGAGAAGCTCCAGATGGGATCTCCCTACGTGATGGCCGTCTACACATCGGCGGTCGCATCGGAATTCATCGACGCCAGCGGGAAGGAATTCCTTCCCATCGGCGGCTTCACCGGCTCCATACCCGAACCGACCGTCAACCAACTCGAGGGCATGGTTCGAGCGAGCAAGTTCCACCTCGTGCTGCTGACCGGGGGCCACGACCCCCGGTTGACGTGGATCGCCCACCACTGTCAGCACGCGGGTCCGGGCGGCGGGACCGCCGGGCTCTTCTTCTGCACGCCGAAGGACGCAGCCGACGCCGGCTAGTGATCGCACTAGGTGAAGTCGGACCCACCGTCGACGTTGATGTTGGCACCGGTCATGTAGGTGTTGCGGGCTGATGCGACGAAGGCGATCACGGGGCCGATCTCCTTCGGGTCCCCGGCCCGGTGCAGGTGCACCGGATGTCCGAAGTCCCGGGTGATGTACCGCATGACGTCGTAGAGATCCTCCTCGTCCACGTCGGGAAGCGGGCGAAGGGCGCGCTTGAACGACTCGGACACATAGGTGCCGGGGCTCACCGTGTTGACCAGGATCCCGTCGTCGGCCAGGGACATCGAAAGGTTCTTGGTGAGGCTGGTCAGGGCATTTTTGGCTGCGGTGTAGGCCACCAGCGACGCTGATTGTCGTTTGGTGGACATGGCCGAGACATTGACGATGCGGGCCCACTCGGCCTTCCGGAGGAGTGGCAGGGCCGCTCGGACGGTACGCACCGAACTCAGCGTGATCCCGTTCAACACGTCCAACCACTCGGCGTCGGTGTACTCCTCGAATCCCTTGATCCCCACCGGGAACGGCCCGGCGGCATTGACGAGGGCGTTGCAGTGTCCCCAACGCTCACCGACCTGGAGGAAGGCCGCTTCCACGGACTCCTGATCGAGGAGGTCCGTCCGGAGCCCGACGGCGTCCGGAGCACCCAGCGCCCGCAGGGCGTCGGCGGTTTCGTCCAGTTCCTGGCTTGTCCTGGCCAGAACCGCGACGCGCGCCCCGTCGCTCGCGAAGCAGTCCGCCGCCGCTCTACCCATTCCTGTGGTTCCCCCCGCCACGACGACGACGGCATTCGACAGGCCAAGGTCCATGGACTCCCCCGGGTAGCGTTTGTCTCTCACGGGCGAGCTTACAGAGCAGACGGCATCTGTAACGGCGACGAGCGAACCGGCCCGGCCCGGCGACGGCCAGGTCGCCCCGCCCCGCCCGCCCCGGTCAGGTCGCCCCGCCCCGCCGGCCCGGCCCGCCGCGTGAGGGTGCGAGGACGAGTGGCATCCGGGCGGCACCGCGGACGAGTGTCGACCGGACGTACTCCACCTCGCCCACCAGGTCGTAGCGTGGGTAGCGGGCCAGCAGCTCCTCGAAGAAGATCCGCGCCTCGAGGCGGGCCAGTGCGGCGCCCAGGCAGAGGTGCTCCCCGAAGCCGAAGGCCAGATGGGTGGGGGCCACCGGCCGGCGAACGTCGAGCTGGGCGGCCGTCGGGCCGAAGACCGCCTCGTCGCGGTTTCCCGATGCGTAGAGCATGATCAGGAAGTCGCCGGCGGGGATGTCCTCGCCGCCGAGTTCGACGTCGGCCACGGCCGTGCGCCCGAAGGCCTGGATGGGGGTCACCCATCGGAGCATCTCCTCCACCGCCGTCGGCAGTAGCGAAAGGTCGTCGGCCAGGTCGGCTCGCTGGTCCGGCACCTGGTGCAGTGCCTCGAGGCCGCCCGAAATGAGGGTCCGGGTCGTCTCGTTGCCCGCCACGAGCAGCGTCATACAGAATCCCATGATCTCGAGCCGGTTCAGGCGTCGGCCATCGAGCTCGGTGCTCTTCAGGACTTCGAGCAGATCGTTGTCGTCGGTGGCGGGGGAGTCGATGTGGGCCGTCAGGAATTCGGCCATCCGGCCGAGATCGGCCCCTGACCCCGGCGTGCCGGGTTGGTCGGGGGCCGCAATGATGGCATCGGACCATCGCCGGAAGGTCTCACGGTCGGCGTCGCCCACTCCGAACAGCTCGGCGATGACCACGATGGGGACCACTGAGGCCAGGGTGTCCACCGCATCCACCGGCTCGTCGGGCACGACGGTGTCCAAGACCTCCGTGACGGTTCCGCGGATCTTCTCCTCGAGATGACCGACGGCCCTGGGGGTGAATTGGCGATTCACGACCTTCCGGTAGAGAGCGTGGACCGGAGGGTCGAGATGGAGGATCGAGAAGGTGTTGAGGCCCCCCGGTCCGTCCGAGCGCATCGGGTCGTTGATCAGGACGCCCCGCCCCGACACGAACCGGTCGGGGTCGCGGCTGATCGAGCGGATGTCGTCGTAACGGGTTACCGCCCAGCTGCCGTCCAGCGTGCGGAAGACCGGTGCCTGCGCCCGTAGGTCGGCGAGGACGTCGAAATAGTCGGGCCGGAGGTAGAAACCCGGTTGGGTGAGGTCGAGCTGAAGGTCGGCCAGGTCGGCCATCGAGGCTCCTCGGGTTCTGGGATGTCGACGACACGACGGGTGGTGTTCGGGGGGTTGCCACCCGGTCGGAGTGAGGTCATGGGCCGCCCTCGGTGTGGGGTCCATACGTTTACATATTCTTTGACATATGTAAATATCTCACTCGGTGGCAACCCAGCACACGAGCGCCGAGCTCATTCTCGCCGCCGCAAGGAGCGCCATCGCCACGAAGGGGCCCGGAAAGCTCACCCTGTCCGAGGTGGCATCCGCCGCCGGCGTGTCCCGGCCCACCCTCTACCGGTGGTTCCCGACCAAGGACCATCTGCTCACCGCCCTCACGGAGTACGAGCGGGCCCAGTTCGACGCAGGCCTGCGGGGTGAGATCGATGCCCATCGGACACCGGCGCGACGGCTGGATTCCGCACTTCGCTACCTGGTCACGTACCTGGACGAGTCGATGGGTTCCGATCCCATCGGGGTCGATCCGGAGTTCGCACTGCGCTCGTTCAACGACTCCCTGAGCGACCAGGCCGAGGCCCTGGTCCGGCTGCTCGGCTCCGCACTGGACCAGGTGCCCGCCGTGCGCGCCAAGGCGATGACCCGTTGGCAGGCCGCAGAGATGTTCCTGCGAGTGGCCTACTCCCACTATCTGGTGCCCCACCCCGATACCGAGGAGCTCTTGGCCTCGGTCCGGGCGTTCGCCGGGCTGCCGCGGCGCTCGTTGACGAGGGCCGTCGGATGAACCACGTGCCGGGCCGAGCGGCCGGTGACGCCCGACTCCGGATCCACCACGTTCACGACATGCAACCGACCTAGAAGGAGGCCTTCCCGTGTCCGCTTCTCACTCCGCCCGAGTCCCGACATGAGCTCGTTCAAGAACCCGGCCTGGCTCCCCTTCTCGGTGAGCGAGGCCGCCTCCGCCGGCGATGCCACCGGCCAGGATCTCGAGTCCGGTCAGGCGTGGAACCACCTGCTGGACACGCTCAAGCGGACCGGCGACGTCGTACTGTCCGACTCCGTCCCCCACGACCCGGTGGACATGGCCTCCGGCTTCCGCCACCTCCTCGTCCTGTTGGGCGTGGGTATCGACGAGCTCCTGCGACGGGGGCTCGACCAGGTCCCGGCGGTGAAGCCGTCGGGCATGGACGCCGCCTACAAGTGGGGCATGGAGTGCCCGGACTGCATCTACGTGGGCTCGGCGCTCAAGGGTGGAACGACCTACCGACTGTGGGGGAATCGGGGCACCGCCCGCTATGTGGGCCTACAGGTGATGGCGGGGATGGCCTCGAGCGCCAATGCGTTGATCGACGAGTTCGAGCTGGGCCCGGACGGGGAGTTCGAGATCGTCCTCTCGGCCGAGCCCCAGGAGGGCAACTGGCTCCCCCTCGACGAGAACGCCACCATGCTGGTGGTCCGCCACTTCTTCTACGACTGGGAGCACGAGGTCCCCGTCACCATGTCCATCGAGCCGCTCTCGGGTCCCCCGGCCGTCGAAGAGCGCAGGCCGACGGAGCCGAAGGCGGCCATGGCCCGTCAGGTGATTGCCCTGGGCGACTTCTTGGAGGAGAACCTGAACTTCTTCCTGGGCTTCTCCAATCCCGAGGCACCCAACACGTTCCTCCCTCCCTTGGACGGGACGGCCATGGGGGCGGCGGCCGAGAACCGTCCGGTCATCGGCTCGTGGGAGCTTGCGCCCGACGAGGCACTGATCATCGAGGTCACACCGCCGGAAGGCCTCTACTGGAGCTACTCGTTGGGGAACATCTGGTGGGAGACCATCGACTACGGCAACCGCCAGTCGAGCCTCAACGGCCATCAGGCGGTGGTGGACGACGACGGGATCGTGCGTGTAGTGGTGGCCCATCAGGATCCGGGTGTCGCCAATTGGCTCGACACCGCCGGGCACAGCCAAGGGCCGATCATCCTGCGATGCGTACGCACGGAGACCGCCCCGGTGCCGACGACCAGAGTGGTGTCGTTCGACCGGCTGGCCGAGGAGTTGCCCCCGGACACCCGACGGGTCTCACCGGGCGAGCGGGCGGCAGCCATCGATGTCCGCCGGAAGGCCGTGAGCAGGCGGTTCGCCCGATGACCCTCGACGTCGACCGGATCGAGGAGGACGCCCGGGCCCAGACGGGCCTCGACGACACCGGTGGTGACCACTACCGCGAAGGCCTCGAGCGTCTGGTGGCGGCGATGAATGAGGAGGGCGGACTCACCGAGATGGGCGAGGCCATGCAGCAGATGCGCTTGAGCATCCTGCTGGCCGCCCGGATGGGTGTCGAAGAGACCTTCCGACTCCATCCCGAGATCGACGACCAGGTCATCGACGGACCGGTCTTCGTCATCGGCCTGCCCCGCACCGGCACCACCGCCCTCAGCCAGCTGGTGGCGGCCGACCCCCAGTTCCGTTCGCTCCGGACGTGGGAGTCGGCCTCGCCGGTGCCTCCGCCGGAAAGGGAGACCGAGCACACCGATCGCCGGATCGCCGCCACCGTGCAGGGCATCGCCATGATGAACGAGGCCTTCCCCCTCATGCAGACCATGCACAACACCGAGGCCGATGGGCCCACCGAGTGCCAGGACCTCATGGGGATGAGTTTCCGGACCGCCCACTTCGACGGCTTCGCCCGCGTGCCGTCGTACATGGCGTGGGTTGTCGACACCGACATGAGGGAGACCTACCGCTATCACCGGCGGGTCCTGCGCCTGCTCCAGTGGCACTGCCCACCCACCCTCTGGCACCTCAAGACGCCGGTCCACATGTTCGCCCTCGATGCCCTGGTGGAGGCCTACCCGAACGCCCGCTTCCTCTGGAGCCACCGGGATCCCGCCAAGGTGATCGGCTCGGTCTGCAGTCTCATCCACTACACCCGCAGCTGGAGCAGCGACCGTGACGACTCCATCGAACTGGGCGCTGAGCAGCTCGGCCGGTGGTGGCTCGCCGTCCGGCGGGCCATGGACTTCCGGGAGCGGACGGGTGACGACCGGTTCGCCGACATCTCGTTCTCGGAGCTCCAGACGGATCCGGTGGCGGCCCTGGAACGGGGCCTGACCCGGATCGGCCTCCCCTTCGACGATCGGTCCCGATCCTCGGTGGCGGAGTGGGCCGGCACCCACGAGCCCGGCGCCCACGGCACACATACCTATCAACTCTCCGAATTCGGCCTGGAACCCGATCAGATCAGGGAGCGGTTCGCCCCGTACTATGCCGCCTTCGATGTCGAGGCGCCCGGCTGATCCACCGTCCGGCGGCGGTGCCGGTGGCTGTGGCGTGCTCGGCCTCCACGACATCGCGGGTGTGCCGCATGGTTCGGACCCCTATCGGTGGATCGGTCCGGAGCCCTGTCGGCGGGTGAAAGTGACGTGGGTGACACCGGTCGGGGTGCTGACCGCCTCTGTCTCGAACCGCCGCTCCAGCTCCTCGAGCCCGTCCCAGAGCCGTTCGCCACGCCCGAGGACGATGGGGACGATCACGATGTGCATGTAGTCGATCAGATCGGCGGCGAGGAACTGGCGGACGGTCGAGGGACCTCCACCGATGCGTACGTCCAGTCCACCGGCAGCCCCCCGGGCGGTCTCCAGGGCTTCGGCGGGACCGGCGTCGACGAAGTGGAAGGTCGTTCCGCCCTCCATCGGGAGCGACGGCCTCGGATGGTGCGTGAGCACGAACACCGGCGTGTGGAAGACGGGGTTGTCACCCCACCAGCCCTTCCATTCCTCGTCGGCCCACGGGCCGCGCTGTGGTCCGAACTTGTTGCGGCCCATGATCTCGGCTCCGATGCCGGGACCCCAGGTGCTGGCGAAGGCATCGTCGGGGCCGGTGCTCCCACCCGTCTCGCCGTGCATGGTGCGGAACGAGCGGGTGGCGACGAACCACTCCATGAGCCTGCCATCGGCGTGTCCGAAGGGTTGTTCGAGGGTCTGCCCCTCACCGGTGCTGAAACCGTCGAGTGAGACGGAGAAGTTGTGGACACGGGCCAATGACATGTGGGGACGCTCCATGGAAGACGACGGGGATCTCGGGTGTGGCGCTCGGGTCCCGGGACACCGGCGGACGAC
>CAZNLF010000028.1:11889-18856 GCA_964573595.1 uncultured Acidimicrobiaceae bacterium
GACTTCGCCCCGTCGATGGTCTCGCGGATGATGTCGGCGTGACCGGCGTGTTGGGCGGTCTCGGCCACGATGTGCAGGAGCACCCGGCGTGCGGACCACCGTGCGCCGGGCTCGAACCACGGGGCCTCGGGGAGTGGGTGGGATCGGTCCAGGGAAGCCAGGGTGGCAACCAGGTCGTCGGTGCGCCGGGCCACGGCCTCGTAGCGGATGATCAGGGCCGGCAGGGTCTCCCCCTCCACCATGCGAAAGCCGGCGGCGTGCGCCTCGTAGGCGGCCTCGTCGGCGGGGCCGTGGGCGTCCGTGCCCTCCTCGATGAAGCGGACCCAGCCCTCTTCGACGAGGGCGACGTGCTTGATGATCCCACCGAGGCAGAGCTGGCTGGCCGAAGGGGTCAGCCGGGCCTGGGCATCGGTCAAGCCCTGGACGGTGCGGAGCAGGAGGTCGCGGTGGTGGGCCAATGCCTGCAGGAGGTCGTTCCGCTCAAGGTCGGTCACGGTGGAGGGGGTGTCGATGGTCATGTGCTGGCCTTTCCGATGGGCGTCTGCCGGACATGTCCACCGTACGGGTCATAGCGGCCAGTTACTGGCCTAAATCCTGGAATACTTGGTGACATGGCGAACCCGGGCACGCGAACGCTCCGACTGTTGTCCCTCCTGCAGTCCCGGCGGTACTGGGCCGGGTCCGAGCTGGCCGCTCGGCTCGAGGTCTCGCCCCGCACCCTCCGTCGTGACATCGACCGCCTCCGGGAGCTGGGCTACCCGGTCGAGGCCCGGAGGGGCGTGGACGGGGGCTATCAACTCGCGGCCGGGGCGGTGCTCCCTCCCCTCCTGCTCGACGACGACGAGGCGGTGGCCATCGGGGTGGGGCTGCACTCCGCCATCCAGGCGGGCACCGTCACCGGTATCGAGGAGTCCTCACTACGGGCGCTGAGCAAGGTGATCCAGGTCATGCCCTCCCCGCTCCGCCGCCGCATCGACGCCCTGGCGGCGATGACCATCCCCAGCGCCTGGCAGGCGTCCGCCACCAGCGTCGACGCAGAGGTTCTGGTGTCGGTCGCCCAGGCGTGCCGGGACGGCGAGCGCCTCGAGTTCGCCTACACCGACCACAGCGGCGAACCGAGCACCCGCGAGGTGGACCCGCACCGGCTGGTCCTGTTGGGGAGACGCTGGTACCTCGTGGCATGGGATCTGAGCCGCTTCGACTGGCGCACCTTCCGGCTGGACCGACTGGCGGAGCCGAGGGCCACGGGTGCCCACGCCATCCCCCGCTGTCCGCCCGCCGAGGACGCCGCAGCGTTTGTCCGGTCCAGTATCGAGACCGTCACGTCGCGGCACCAGGTGGAGGCGCTCATCGATGCTCCCGCGGCGGTCGTCCGGGAGCGCGTCGGGCCGTGGGGGAGCCTCGAAGACGTGGGTTCCGGGCAGTGCCGGTTCCGCATGACCTCGGATTCACTCGATTGGCCGACGTTGGTCCTGGGGAACGCAGCCGCCGAGTTCGAGGTGCTGGCCCCGCCCGAGTTGCTGGACCACATCAGAGTCCGTGCGACGCTGTTCGGGCGCGCTCTCGAGCGAGATTCGGCTCCTGGTCGACGGCCCTGAGACAGGTGTGAGCCCCTCGACAGCGCAGCCGGGTTCGGGACCCCGCAACGGTTCCTGATCTCAGGCGTCCCGCTTCACCATCCGCCAGGCACCGAGTGCCGTCCAGCCGACGAGCCAGGCGATGATGACGAAGACAGCTGCCGTTCTCGACTCCGGCACCAGGAGGGAGGTGCCTTGGCCACCGTCGGGCCCGCCACCCCCTCCGAAGACGAATCCGAGGCCTGACGGTTCCAGATGGTCGACGGCCAGGCCGACGACTGACCGCTGGAGATTGATCAGGTGGGGGATGTTGGCCCGCACCACGATCGGGGTGAGGACGATCTCCAGCACGATCATCAAGATGACGGCGACGGTCCGCTGCCCGAGCAGCGATCCGAGCCCGAGCCCGACGATGAAGCCCACCGCGACCTCGAGCTCGATCCACAGGCCGGTGCGGATCATGAGCCCGACCGACGGGGACAAGAAGACCTTCGAGTAGGCCGGATAATTCTGTCTGGCCATCAGCACCGCCGCGGTCCGGATCATCGTCGGCGTCGGCGCCGTGGACACCGTGGGTGCGCCCGGGCCCTTTTGGATCACGGGTCCACCCCCGCGGCCATTGCACGGGACGGCGTTGGAGTTGAGGACGGTGGTGACGACGCCGGACCCCCCTTGGTAGTTGAAGTTGCAGATCACCTCGTCCGGGTGATCGTTGGCCCAGTGCGCCAGGCCGGCCTCGGACAGTCCGGCGGGCACATTGGCGCCCTGGTAGCTGACCTGGGTGGGTGCGGCGAACACGCACACCGCGCAGACGATGGTGAACCCGATGGCCACCAGCGGCACCACGATGGCCAGGCCGGCAGGTATCCGCGCCAGGTAGAGGGCCAAGCGTGAACGGCCGGTGACCACCAGGTGGCGGAACATCCCCTCGGTGAGGTCGACCGATCCGGCCGTGCACCCCAGGGTGGCGGCCACGATGAAACCGAAGACATAGATCACCCCGGCCACGAGGGCGTTGAAGATGTCCTCCCCGCCGGCCGGCCCGTACGACTTCGGGGCAATGGCATGGGTCAGGAGGCGGATGACCAGGAAGACGGCGGGGATGGCGATGGTGACGACGATCAGGGCCACCATCAGACCGCGCCGCTTCCGCAGTTCCATGAACCGGGTGGCGATCATCCCACCGGTCGGGATCCAGGAGCCCCGGTGGTCGGGAGCGTGACCGAGGGGGATCGGAGCCGGCACCGCGGCGATCACATCGGACGTAGCCGTCATTCGGGCGCCCCCAATCGGCTGGTGACCTGTAGGAACCACGACTCGAGCGAGGTCTGGATCTGTTGGAGCCGGTACACCGAGACCCCGCCGTCGACCAGCACGCGGTTGATCTCGGCGATGACGTCGCGCCCCGTTCCGGCCGGCAAGGTGATCCCGAGGCCGACGGGCCCGATCTCGACGCGCCCACCCACGGAGGTGCCGGTGAGCAGCTGACCCGCCCGGGACGGCTCCGAGCACTCGACCTCCACGACGAATGACGACCCGGCCAGCAGGTCGGTGATCGCCCCTTGGCGGATGACCTTGCCCCGGTCCACGATGGCGACCGCGTCACAGGTCCTCTCGACCTCGTCCAGCAGGTGGGAGGAGAGCACGACGGTCCGTCCCTCGGCCACCAGGGAGAGGATCATGTCGCGCATGTCCTGCATCCCGGCCGGGTCGAGCCCGTTCATCGGCTCGTCGAGGATCAGCAGCTGCGGATCGCCGATCAGGCACGCCGCCACCCCGAGACGCTGCCGCATGCCCATCGAGTACTTCGAGACCTTGTCGTCGCCCCGGTGGACCATCCCGACGCGTTCGAGGGAGGGTCCGATCCGCAGCTTGGCCTCCGGCTCGCGGGCCGCCGCCAGGATCTGGAGGTTCTGCCTGCCGGTGAGGTGCCCGTGGAAGCGGGGCTCGTCGACGATCGCCCCGACCCGGGCCAGGGCGGCGGCACGGTGTCGGGGCACCGGGTGGCCGAGCAGGCGCATCGTGCCGGCATCGGCGTGGGTCAGTCCGAGCAGTACCCGGATGAGGGTCGTCTTTCCCGCGCCGTTGGGCCCCAGGTAGCCGAACGCGCAGCCTCGGGGCACCAGCAACTCGACCCCGTTCACGGCGATGTTCTCGCCGAACCGCTTGGTGAGCCCGTGGGTCTCGACGGCCCACTGGGATTCCGAATCGTGGCGGTGTTCCGTCTCGGCGGACACGGTGAGGCTCATCGGCTACTTCCGTTCGTGGGCATGAGACCACGGTACGACGGCCGATGCCCGGTTGGAATCCGGCTAGTGGGTCAATCGGGGTGGGGAAATCCCCCGATCGGGGACCACCGGTGGCCCACCGGTGGTGGCGGGGCTCTCCGGTCACCTGGCCGGTCCGGAGACGGGCCGTCAGGTGTCCAGAAACCCGTCAGGTGTCCAGATACCCGTCAGGTGTCGAGGTAGCGGAGCACGGCGAGGACCCGTCGGTGGTCCGAGGACGAGACGGGCAGGTCCAACTTGGAGAAGATGTTGGTCACGTGCTTCTCGACCGCCCCTTCGGAGACGCAGAGGGAATCGGCGATCGCCGTGTTGGTCCGTCCCTCGGCCATGAGGGAGAGCACGTCCCTCTCGCGCGCCGTCAGTACGGAGATGGAGTCCCGGCGCCGGGAGGCACCCATGAGCTGGGTGACGACCTCGGGATCCAGGGCCGTCCCGCCCGAGGCCACTCGCTCCAGGGCCTCGACGAACTGGCTCACGTCGGCCACGCGGTCCTTGAGCAGGTAACCGATGCCCGCGGCATCGTCGCCCAGCAGCTCCTCGGCGTAGCGGGTCTCGATGTACTGCGAGAACACCAGGATGGCCAACCCCTGGTGTTGGCGGCGGAGCTCGATCGCTGCCCGGAGCCCCTCGTCGGTGAAGGACGGGGGCATCCGGATGTCGACCACCGCCACGTCCGGTCGCTCCCGTTCGATGGCGACCCTGAGCGCACCGGCGTCGGCCACGGCTGCGGTGACCTCGAACCCGCGGTCGACGAGCAGCTGCACGAGTCCGTCCCTGAGGATGACCGAATCCTCGGCGATGGCGATTCGGAGCGGCACGGCCGCTACGCCCGGAGCGGGAGATCGACGGTGACGACGGTGGGCCCCCGTGGGGGACTCGTGACCTCGAGATTCCCGTCCACGGTCCGGACCCGGTCAGCCAGTCCACTCAGCCCACTCGACGAGGAGCCGGTGCTGACTGCCCGGGCCCCTCCGACGCCGTCGTCTCGAACCACGAGGCGGAGCCATCGGCCCTGCTGGCTGCACGAGACGCCGGACCGGGAGGCGAAGGCGTGCTGCGCGACGTTGGCCATGAGCTCGGCCACGCAGAAGTAGGCGATGGCCTCGATGGCCGGGCTCGGCCGCTCGTCGATGGTGACGGCGAGCTCTGTCGGGATCGTGCTCCGTGCCGCCAGGGTGGCCAACGCCCCCTCCAGCCCCACGTCGAGAGCGGGGGGGTGGATCCCCCGGGCCAGGTCCCGCAACTCGACGATCGCCTCTTTCGCCCCCTTGTGGGCATCGTTGACGAGATCCCTCACCTGGTCGATGTCGAGATGGTCCGGGTCGGCGAGCTTCTCCTTGGCCATCCCGAGGCGCATGGCCAGGGCGACCAGTTGTGCCTGGGTGCCGTCATGGAGATCCCGCTCGATCCTCCGGAGAGTGGCGGCAGAGGCGTCGACCGTCTGGGCCCGGGCCTGCTCCAGCTTGCGGACCCTCACGGTCATGGCGTCGGGGGCGAGCAGCGCCCGCATCAACAGGCGGTCGAGGTAGTCGAAGAACCGCACCGGCCAGGGGGCGACGAAGAAGAAGACGGCCCCGGTGATCACGGTGGCCAGGGCGACGAACGGCCCACCGCCGTTCCCCGGAGAGAGATATCCCGGCTGGAAGAGGACCCGGACTGCTCCCCACTCGGCCACTGAACCGCGGTTTCCTATCCCCCAGAGGGGATAGGTGAGGCACCGGAACGCATCCCACCACAGGCTGAAGGCGGTGACGAAGGCCACCAGTGCCAGGGGCACCTTGACGGCCAGGTAGGCCATCGCCTTCCAGCCCGTCCGGTCCCGGAGTGCCGACTGCAGCCACCCCAGGTAGCCGGGTCGTGGTGCGAACGGCTCCGGGTCGTCGATGGACTCGTCGAGCAGCGCGCCGGCCAACCTCCGCTGCATCCCCCCGATACCCCGGGCGCCCCGGACCGCCACGCCGATGAGGGCGATGCCGATGAACGTGATGGCCAGCACGACGCCGGCCGCCATGGTGATGCCCACGAATGCCATCCCGATGAACGCAACCGGCATGCCCGCCATCATGAAGAGCAGCTCCGCCCAGGTCCGTCGGGTGAACGGCGTCTCGACGACCGTTCGGGCGAGCTCTTCCAGCCGGGAGTCGGGCTCAGATCCCCAGGTGATCAGCATGCGGTCCCCGCGCCCGGGCGAGGACCGTCCACGGCACCCCGGTATCCGGGAGTGCCGTACGAGTCCGAGGTCCGCAGGTCGCCTGGCTTCACACGCCAACCCTAGAGAGAATTGGGGGTTGCGGGAATCCGGCCAGCCGGATTCGTCCGCTGGGGATAGCCCCCCTTCCGCACCACCCGTCCCCGCTCGGGCGGCGGCCCTCCCTGCTCGGGCCGGGCCCCGGTGGAGGACCTCCCGCCGCGATGGAAGGGCCGGGCTCATCGAGGCGACTCACCCGTTGTCGACGGCCTCCGCTCGCTGCACCTTGACGCCCGTGAAGTTGGGCTCCGCCCGCCACCGCTCCAGGTATCCGATGTACTCGAGGAGGCTTCCGGAGTAGGTGAGATTCCGCGCTGCCCGGGCATCGATCGCCTGCTGCTCACTGTTGTAGAAGCTAGGCGTGCAGGCGAGGAAGTAGCGGCCACCGGCGGCACCGACGCGGTGGAGCACCGAGAGCCACTCCTCCTCGGCGGCCTCCTCCGGCTCGATCACGGCGATCCCCTGGTCGACGCATGCCTCCACGATGTGGGCCACGTGCTTGGCCGACTCGGAGAGCAGGTGCGAGAAATTCGTACCGAACCCGCCTTGGACGAGGCTGATCAGGAGCAGGTTGGGGAAGCCGCTGGCGAGCACCCCGTGCAGCGTGTGGGCGCCCTTGGCCCACCGTTCCGAGAGCGTGACACCGCCGCGGCCCCTGGGGTCGAAGCCGAGCCGCTGGTGCAGATCCGTGGTGACCTCGAAACCGGAGGCATAGATGAGCAGATCCACCGGGTACTCCACACCGTCCACTGCCGGGCCGCGCCTGGTGAGCTCATCGACGCCTCGTCCATCGGTGTCCACCAGATGCACGTTGGGCAGGTTGAACGCCGGCAGGTAGTCGTCGTGGAAGCAGA
>CAZNLF010000029.1:0-18774 GCA_964573595.1 uncultured Acidimicrobiaceae bacterium
GGGGATACGACCGGCTGTGGGGGGAGACCGTCCACTGGCTGGAGGACCGGGCGCTCACCGTCTCCGATCCGAGGCCGGGCCTGGCCGCCCGCGTGAACGCCAACCTGTTCTTCAACTACTTCTTCGCCCAGGGGGACTGCCTCGACTCCGGCCGTCCCGTCCTGGTCACGTCACGCAGTCCTCGGTACTACGTGGCCGCGGCGTTCTGGGGCCGCGACGCCTACTGCTGGACCTTCCCCGCCCTGCTCCTCACCGATGCCCGACGCTCCCGGGCGGTGCTGGTGGCCACCCTGGAGTCCGTCGGCCCGAGGGTGGCGGACCACGCGCTCTACCTGAACGGCACATCCCTCTACCCCGGGTTCGAGCTCGACCAGGCCGCCGCACCGGTCATCGCCGTCTGGCGGTACTTGTCCATGACCGGGGACCGCTCCATCCTCTCCGAGCGGGCGGTGCGGGCCGTGCTCGACGGCTTCGTCGCCTCGGTGGAGCCTTGGCGGCACCCCCGGTGGGATCTCTACGCCACGTTCCTGCTGCCGACCGACGACCCCACCGGGTTCGCCTACACGACGACGGGTAACGCGCTGGTTGCCGCCGCGTTCGATGCTCTGGCCTCCCTGGCCTCCTTGGCTTCTCTGGCCTCCCCGGCCTCCATGGCTTCTCTGGCCTCCCCGGCCAAGGCCACTCCGGCCGTCGTGACCGGGCGGTGCGAACCGGCGGGCCCGGCCGCGGCGGGCGCCGGGCAGGCGGCCGAATGGCACCGACGGGCGGCCGCGGTCCGGTCGGCGATGGCCGAGCGGCTCGTCATCGAGGTCGAGGGGCGGCGGATGTGGGCGTGGGCGTGCGATGAGCACGGGAGGACCGAATGCCGCGACGAGCCCCCGCTGAGCCTGCGCACGCTCCCCTACTGGGGCGTCGGGAACCACACCGACGCGGTGCAGTCGGCCACCCGCTGGTGGCTCGACCACCGGAACCCCCATCACTACGAGGGCCGCTTCGGCGGTTCGGGTTCCGCCCACTTCCCCCACCCGTCGGGCTTCGACCTGGCCAACCGGCTCTTGGACGGCGATCCGGTGGACGGTGATCCGCTCCAACAGCTGGCGTCGGTCCCGATGGACGGAGGCCTGGCCTGTGAGTCGTGGGACCCCGCGACCGGACGGGTGAGGACGGGAGCGGCGATGGCCAGTATGGCCGGGCTCCTCGCCTGGGCCGCCTGGGAGCACCTGTCGGGACCGGCCCGGTGGGACCGGCCCTCCCCACCGAAGCCCAGGCCCCACTCGCCGGACCAGTGAGTGGGGTGGGCCGAGTGGGGCCGGCGAGCGCCGAGTGCGACGTCGCGGTCATCGGGCTCGGCGGCATGGGGTCCTCGGCGGCCTGGCACCTGGCCCGTCGGGGGCACCGGGTGGTCGGTGTCGAGCAGTTCGGACCGGCCCACGACCGCGGGTCCAGCCACGGGGAGACCAGACTCGTCCGCCAGGCCTACTTCGAGGATCCCCGCTATGTTCCCCTCCTGCTGCGGTCCTATGAGATCTGGGACGAGTTGGGGTCGATCACCGGGACGGCACACCTGACGAGGACCGGCGGCCTCATGGTCGGACCGGCGGGCGGTGCCGTCGTCACCGGCACGGTCGCCAGCGCCACACGGTGGCAGATTCCCCACGAGGTACTCGACGCCGGGGAGGCGGCCTCCCGGTTTCCGACGTTCCGACTGGGTGCCGACGAGCTAGCGGTTTTCGAGCCCGGTGCCGGCTTCGTGGACCCGGAGTCGACCGTGGCCACCCATGTCGAACTGGCCGCTGCCGCCGGGGCACGGCTCGAGTTCCACACCGAGGTGCTCGATTGGTCGTTGGGACGGTCGGGCCGAGGCTCGGGGCCTGACGGGACGGTCTCCGTGCGCACCCGGGGTGGCGTCCTGTCGGCCAGGAGGCTCGTGATCTGTGCCGGCCCCTGGTCGGGTCGGGTGCTCCAGGACCTCGGCCTCCCCCTGTCCGTGGAGCGCCACGCCCTCCACTGGTTCGCCCCCACCGGCGACGCCGCCCGGTTCGGGCTCGGTCACCATCCCGTGTACCTGTGGGAGTACGCCGAGGGTGCCGAGCTCTACGGGTTCCCCGTGCTGCCGGGCGCGGCGGGGGCCAAGGCCGCCTTCTTCCATCACGGCCGGCCGGCCGATCCCGACGGACTCGACCGGACGGTCACGGCCGACGAGGGTGACGCCCTTCGAGCGGAGTTGGCGGGGCGGCTGCCCGGGCTCGCCGGGCGCTGGCTGTCGGGGAAGGCCTGCATGTACACCATGACGCCCGACCGTCACTTCGTCATCGGCACCGTGCCGGGCACCGATGGGAGGGTGATCGTCGCCGGCGGGTTCTCGGGTCACGGGTTCAAGTTCGTGCCCGTCGTCGGGGAGATCCTCGCCGACCTGGCCACCACCGGGCGGACCGGGCACGACATCTCCCTCTTCGAACCGAGCCGGTTCACCTGAGCACGCGGCTCACCCGGGGCGGCGGCTCGCCCGGGGACGCAAGGACCCGGACGGGACGTCGGACCGGTCGATGGAGCCACCGACCCGCGGGCCCGGCGTCGCCGGTGCCGTCAGCGCACGACTGCCGACCATCCGGTGAGTTCGGTGATCCGGAACACAAGGAGGCTCGCGAACGGGTGCGCGTCGATGCCGTACTGGGGATACTTGGCACGCAGCAGGTCCTCCAACGAGGCCCGCCGACCCGCATCGGCGTCGATGCGCACGAGGGTCGCCCGGACCCACCAGAGCTGTGACCAGTCGGTGGCGTCCCAATGGTCGCAGAGCAGGGAGGCGCGTGGATCGGCCTCGACGTTCGCCACCCGCTGGAGGTCGGGAGTGCCCTTGTCCTTGACCGTGTCGACGGGGACGGCGACGAGCGCGCCCTCGAGGACGAAGCACGCCGGTACCGCGTCCACCCCCCGCCGGGGATGAACGGTCGAAAGTACCCCGCGCTCGGACCGTCCGAGGAGGGAGACGCACGCAGAGCGTCCGATCCTCACCTGGTCGCGGCCCCATCCGCCTTCCGGAAGCAGTGCACGAGATGGTCGTCCACGACCCCCACCGACTGCAGGAAGGAGTAGACGATCGTCGAGCCCACGAACGTGAACCCCCGGCGCTTCAGGTCTTTGCCGACGCGATCGGAGAGCTCGGTGCGCGGCGCGAGGTCGGTGGTGACCCTCGGGTGGTTCACCACCGTCGTGCCGTCGACCCACGACCAGAGGTAGGAGTCGAACGAGCCGAATTCGTCCTCCACGGCGAGGAACGCCCGTGCGTTGGTCACGGTGCCACGCACCTTGAGCCGGTTCCTGATGATTCCCGAGTCCTCGAGCAGGGCCACGATCTTCGCCTCGTCATAGGTGGCCACACGCTCGGGGTCGAAGCCGTCGAACGCCTGCCGGTAGTTGGCTCGCTTGTTCAGCACCGTCGACCACGACAGCCCGGCCTGGGCGCCCTCGAGGATGAGCATCTCGAACAGGTGGGTGTCGTCATGGGACGGGCGGCCCCATTCGTCGTCGTGGTAGCGGCGCATCGGTTCCGATCCCTCGGCCCAGTCGCACCGGACGACTGCGTCCCGGTCGTGCGCTGCAGGACCACCGTCCGGGCCATCGCCAGTGTGCGGACCCGCTCCTGGCGGCGCACCATCTCCTGTGGCCGGGCCGGGCGTCACGACACGAAGCTACACGGTGCCCCCACCGGGGAGCAGCCCGGGCACCGGCACGACATCCCGGGCTTGACCGGACCCCACGGTTACCATGCTTCCGGCGCAACCCCTGACGATCCGGAGGTCCAGTGGACGTCGACGAGCCAGTTCCGGGCGACGGGCGGTCCTCACCGCTCCCGGGGGCCGAGGGCGGCGCCTCCGACGCGTCGGCTGCAACCGACGGCCCTCCGGCTGACGGCAGTACTCAACAGCAGAAGACCTCCCGCCGACCAGTAGCCACCGGGGTGGTCGTCGCCGTTGTCGCGGTAATCGTCGTCGGCGGGGTCATCGCAGGTCTTGCCCTCTCCACGTCGACGACTCCGTCCACGATCTCCGTCGGACCGGGCACCGCCACGATCAGGTGGAAGCCCGCCACCGGACCCATCGACGGCAACGGCAACCCTCCTCAGCCGTTCACCGGCTCCATCGAGGGCATCCCCGTCGCCGGCATTGCCACGACCCCGGTGAGCGCGGCCTCCTCGAGTTCGGTTCCCGGCAGGGTCGTGGTGTTCCGCTGGGAAGGATGGTTCGGGAAGAAGCCCTTCGATCTTGACCTCTCCATCGCGTTCCCGCACGGTACGGCGCCGAGCTCGTCGGCGCCGGCGATCCCCTCGTTGGCGGTCTCCGGGACGTGGGGGGACGAGGCGGTGGCCGGGCAGATCACCACCCCTTCGGTCGCACAGATCACAAGGGGCAAGGGCGCGCTCCACTTTCACGGCACGGTCGGCGACCTGCGGGTCTCCGGGAGCGCCTTCATGCCCACCGGCAACAACGACCAGAAGTCGGGGACGGCCACCTTCGTGGTGACCAAGTCGTAGGTCCACGAGCACAGCACCACGTGACCTGACCCGTAGGGCTGCGTCGTCCCCGTCGAGCTCCCATGCAGCGAGCTGCGGGGCGGTCAGGACCGGCGACCGGACGGGCGGCGACAAGCGCTGCGTGGTGCGAATACTCCCAGACACTTCCCAGTGAGTTCTCAGTAGTTTCCAAGGCCCCGTGGTCACGATCGATACATGATCGTTCGAGCACCGAATCAGCAGGTCCTGTGGCTCATCCGCCACGCCGAGACCAACTGGGACCGCATGGGATGGGTGCAGGGTCACCTCGACTCCCCGAGGCTGACCCGTCGCGGACGCCAACAGGCCCGCCGCGTGGCCTCGCTGCTGGTGACCAAGGATGTCGGCGTCGTGTACTCGAGCGATCTACGCCGGGCCCGGACGACGGCCGACATCATCGCCGAGCGGCTGGGCCGGCCGGTGGTGGCCGACAGCCGCCTACGCGAGCGCAACTTCGGCAAGCTGGAGGGATCGCCGACCGGCGCACCAACGGCAGAGACCACCGGCATATGCGGAGGTCGCGTCACCGACGTCGACGCCCGACCGCCCGGAGGGGAGTCCATCGACGATCTCGCACTCCGCTGCCGGGACTTCATCGACTGGCTCGTGGCGCTGCCTCGCCACGGGGACGTGGTCGTCGTCGCGCACGGAGGCAGCATCCGCCTGTTGCAGGCTGCCCTCGCCGGCACGCAGCCCGCGGGCATGACCTGGGGTCCCGTCGGCATCGCCAGCGTCCACCGCGTGGTACTCGACGCCCTGACGGCAACCGTTCGGGTCCACCCGGGTCACGAGGGGCCCCATTGGGCGCGGGCACCGTCACGACAGTGGTCGATGCTGGCGCCCAATGGACGTGCTCAGCGGGTCGGGGATGGCGCTCTGACAGTCAACCAGTTCGTCCCGCGATCGGTCTGAACCAGACGGTGGGGGATGCCGGCGGGCAGCACGATCCATTCCCCTTTCGAGAGCCTCACCTCGCTGCCCTCGATCTCGAGGACGGCCCCACCCGACAGGACGACCACCCACTCGTCGTGGTCCTGGAGGTAGTCGGCCGGGTCGGCGAGCTCACCGCTCAGGATCTGCTCCACCCGGACCCCGGACAGGAGTGCCACCGGCTCGATCCGTTCGCCGGCGGCAGGTGCATCGTCCGTCGGGCGCAGGCGTCCTCGGCGCACGCCGGTCATCGGTCGACGAAGTGCATCACTGTCCGACTCCCTCCGCCGGGTCGGGCTGAAGGCGGCCGAGCGCCCTCCGGCCGGTCACTCCCCCATCGGGTTCGCCGTTCCCGGAAGCATCCTCACCGGCCGCGGTCTTGGTGGGGGGACCCTGATTGGGCGAGTCCTCCTCGAAATGGAGCGTCATCGACGACCACCAGCGCACTCCGTCATCGTCACGCACCATGCTGAACCGGCTGACGGTCCGCTGGCCACCCTCGTGGTCCCGGTACCGGAGGTCGACGCTCAGTTCGCCCAGCTCCACGGCGGCGACGATCTCAGAGTGGAGCCGCTCGGAGGGGTCACGCATCGCCCCCTGCCAGAAGGCCACGTCACCCGGCGGGACCCACAGGGATCGGGACTGTGGACGAAATCCGTCGCCTCCGATCTCCACCCTCGATTCGGTCCTCAGCCCGGGATACGGACACCATGCCTCGATCACGGCGAGTCCGTTGCCCACGTTGCGCAGCTGCATGGCCAGATAGACGATCCCGTCGATGATCTCGACCGCAGCCTGGCCGCCCGGCACCACCACCCAGTGCCGGTCCCCGAACATGATCCGCACCTCGGCATCCTCGAGACGGCTCGGGGCCAGGACCGGGCGGAGCGAGAACTGGAACGACCGCTCGGCCACCCGCGCCGCGTGGTTGGCCGATCGCACGGCCGCGAAGGTGGCGATTGCCAGCACCAGGGTCCCCGTGGCGGTGGCAAGCGATGAGATGGTGACCCACTCGTCCGACGAGAGCATCCCCCGGACCCTACCCTGGCGCCCGGTTCGCCACCCGGTGGCCACTGCCCACAGGGCTGTCCGGGCGGGTCGCCGGACGGGTCGCCGGGCGGATCGCCGGACGGGCTCGTCAGCCAGCGGGAGGCCACGTCCCGTGGACTCAGTTGGTGAACGACACGAACCTCGATGGCGGCGCGGGAAGTGTGGGGGCGCCGCCGGCTCCTCCGTCGTCGAACAGGGTGAGACCCCCGGTGACGGAGTGCCACCAGTCCGTCCGGCCGAACAGGCGAGAACCGAACTCGTGGCCCCGGGGACCGACGGTCACCCTCCTCGGCGCGGGCTGATCGGCGAGCTGCCAGCGGTATTCGGCGGAGAAGCGCATCCGGCCCTCCAGGTTGGGGAGCGCAGCATGCGTGGTCAGGCAGTGGAATACGAGGACGTCACCGGGCAGGTAGTCGGTGGTGACCCAACCGGGCTCGAGCCGATCGAGGGCCCGGTGCCGCACACAGGCGGTCCGCTGGCTGCCCGGTCGGACGGCGAGTCCACCGAGCGTCCTCGGCACCTCGCCCAAGGGCACCCAGGAGGTGAACATGTCCTGGACCGACCGGTAGTCCTTGTGTACGACGTTCCCCGGTTGGTGCGGCGCCCAGGTGATCGGGTACACGATGCGCGGCACCTTCAGCGGGTAACAGAACGCGCTGGGTCCGAGGATCTGTCCCATGAGTTCGGCGAGCGGCGACACGAAGGGAATGGCATTGAAGCCGAGATCGGCCAGGACCCTCTGGTAGCCGGGGTCACCGAAGGCGTCACGCATCCTCACCGCACGGACGGAGCCGGAAGGCGGTGCCGCAACGGGATCGAACCCATCCTCCGTCCACCCGGCAGCCTGGAGGTGGCGGAGGCCCCTGCGACCGACGGACCGGATGCCCTCCGGATCGAGCAGTCCACGAACGAAGACATAGCCGTCCCCGGCAATGCGGTCCCGCAGGGCTCCTGGGTCCCCGACCAGATCTGACGAGTCGATCAGCTCCGTCTCCCTCGCCTTCAGCCGCATGCCCCAATTCTCCACGCCGTTGTCATCGGCGGGTTCGGATTCGATGAGGAAAGTATGAGGTGGGCCTGCTGGCGACCCCACGGACGCCGGCGGCACCGGCGGCTCCCGCGGCGAAGGTGGGCCGGGTGGCGCGAACATAGGCCATGGACTCCTCGCTGATCGATGTCGACACCACGGCGCGCACCGTGGTCGACCTGACCGCGGAGATCTCGCGGTTCTGCGCCTCCCACGGTGACGGGCTGGTCAATGTATTCGCCCCCCATGCCACCGCCGGTCTCGCCCTCATGGAGACAGGGTCGGGCTCGGACCGCGACCTCGTCGAGGCCCTGGGACGCCTGCTCCCCCGGGACGACCGTTATCTGCACCGCCACGGGGCAGAGGGCCATGGTGCGGACCACCTGCTCCCCGCACTCATCAGCCCGTCCCTCTCGATTCCGGTGCTGGCCGGGAAGGTGCAGCTCGGAACCTGGCAGAGCGTCGTCCTCGTGGACACAAACGGCGACAACCCGCGCCGGCAGGTCCGGCTCAGCTTCCTCGACGGCTGATCGCCTCGGCCAGGGTCCGCGCCTCGTCCAATGCGGCCCGAACGACCTCGATGACCGCTCCTGACGGTCGGCCGTCGGTGAAGTCGTCCCCGGTCGCGTAGACGACCGTCGGCACCGTCCAGCCCCCCAGGCTCGCCACCACGGAGCGACCGCCGGTGTCGAGGGAGAGGAAGTGGGCAGGTGTTGCCGCCGTCGCCATCAGGACGACCGCCGTCCGCTCCAGAGCCCCGGTGGGGAAACGGTCGAGGAATGCCTTCAGCGTCCCGTTGAACGTGGCGCGGTAGACCGGGGTGGCCAGCACGAGCACCGAGGCGGTCGAGGCCGCCACGACGGCGGAATCGACCGATTCGTCCTGGCGGCGGCCGAGGAGCGCGTCGGCCGGGAGGTCGATGAGGTCGATGAGCTGGCCTCCACCGCCCAGCTCGATGGCGGCGGCGGCCAAGGCCCGTGTCTTCGACGTGGCTGAGTCGCCACTGCTCGCCACGACCAGCGACATCGTCGACCTCCCGCGCTCAGGAGGCCGCGTCGACCAGCGCGTCGACCGGGCCGTCGATGGCGTCGCCGAGCAGGCCCTTCCGGCGCAGCAGGGGGAACACCCCTTCGGCGAACCAGTACGCCTCTTCGAGGTGTGGCTGTCCCGACATGATGAAGTGGTCGATCCCCAGCCGGTGGTACTCGGCGATGCGTTCGGCAACCTCGTCGTGGCTGCCGACCAGCGCCGTGCCCGCCCCCGACCGCACCAGCCCGTAGCCGGCCCACAGATTGGGCGAGATGACCAGGTTGTCGCGAGTGCCGCCGTGGAGGGCGGCCATGCGTTTTTGGCCCACGGACTCGGCCTTGTCGAACTGTCGCTGGGCCACGCTGATCACGTCGTCGGACATGGCATCGAGCATTCGTTCGGTGACATCCCAGGCGTCCGAGGCACGATCTCGGCTGATCACGTGGAGGCGGATGCCGAACCGCAGCGTCCGACCTGCATCGGCGGCCAGAGCCCGCATCCGTTCGACGCGCTCGGCCACCTGTCCCGGCGTCTCCCCCCAGGTCAGGTACACGTCGGCATGCCGGGCAGCCACGCGCTCCGCCGCCGGCGACGCACCCCCGAAGAAGATCTCCGGTGTGGGCGAGGGAGCCCGCACCGTCGTGGCCCCGGCGATGTCGAAATGCTCGCCGTGGAAGTCGAAGGGCTCCTCGCTCCACGCCCCCCGGAGCACGGTGATGAACTCGGCGGTGCGGTCGTAACGGCGGTCGTGGTCGAGCCAGTCCCCGAACCGTCGTTGTTCGTCGGCATCGCCACCGGTGACGATGTTCAAGAGGAGTCGCCCGTCGCTGATCCGCTGGAAGGTGGAGGCCTGCTGCGCGGCCAGTGTCGGGGACACGAGACCGGGGCGGAAAGCGACCAGGAACTTGAGGTTCCTGGTCTCGCGACTGAGGGCCGCCGTGACCAGCCAGGCGTCTTCACACCACGTCCCCGTCGGGGTCAGCACAGCCTCGTATCCCAGCTGGTCGGCCGCTCGTGCCACCAGGCCGAGGTAGTCGATGTCTGCTGAACGCCGTCCCACCGTCGGACCGAATCCGACGATCTCGCGGCTGTCACCGGTGGTCGGGAGGAACCAGTGGACGCGGATACTCACGGTGCGGGCTCCTTGCTTCTGCGGCCTGTTGCTCTAGCGGCCCCTGCGGCCCCTTCGGGTCCACGACCGGTGCCGGCCGGGGACCCACACCAGCCTAAACCTATAACTTCGATGGATCCAATCAACTTTCCCCCACGAACGAGCGAGGGACTCACCCACGAATGCGCGGGAGTCCAGCGTGGGTAGGGTCGGATGTCGGAGTTGACCGCCGTTCCCGCCTCGGAGAGTCACCATGCCCCGCGTCAGCATCAACCCGAAGGTCAGCGTCAGCGTCGTCTTCGTCGCGGCCATGTTCATGAACATCATGGACATCACCATCGTGAATGTTGCGCTGCCCTCCATCGGTCGCCAATTCGGTGTTTCCGAGGCTTCCCTCGACTCGGTCGCCGTGGGTTACCTCGTCAGCCTGGCCGTGTTCATCCCGGCCGCCGGCTGGATGGGTGACCGCCTGGGCTCCAAGCGGGTGCTCCTGTTCGCCATCGCCGTGTTCACCGGGGCCTCGATGCTCTGCGGTCTGGCTGACAGCCTTCCTGAGCTGGTCTTCTTCCGGGTGATCCAGGGCGTCGGCGGCGGCATGCTGACCCCGGTGGGCATGGCGATGCTCTTTCGCACCTTCCCCCCCGAGGAGCGGGTGCGGGCGTCGTCCATCCTCACCGTGCCCACCGCGGTGGCCCCGGCGATCGGACCCGTCATCGGTGGACTGCTGGTGACCGACCTCTCGTGGCGCTGGGTGTTCTTCGTCAACCTGCCCATAGGCGTGGCCGCCTTCACCTTCGGTTTCCTCTTCCTCGACGAGCACCGCCAGCCCCACCCAGGCCGCTTCGACCTTCCCGGATTCCTCCTGTCGGGGATCGGGTTCGCCCTGGTCATGTTCGGGATCAGCGAGGGGCCCGACCGAGGTTGGCACAGCCCCGGGATCCTCGGGAGCATCGCCCTCGGATCCGTCTTGCTGGCGGCACTGGTCGTCGTCGAGATCCGGACCGCCAAGCCGCTGCTCCAGTTGCGTCTGTTCACCAACCGCCTCTTCCGCTCGACGACGCTCGTCTTGATGGTCGCCATGGCCGCCTTCCTCGGCGTGCTGTTCGTGGTACCGCTGTTCTTCCAGATCGCCCTGGGGCTCTCCGCGCTCCAGTCCGGGCTCAACACCTTCCCCGAGGCGATCGGCGTGATGGTCGGTGCCCAGATCGCGAGCCGCGCCATCTATCCGCGGCTCGGCCCACGTCGGCTGGTCGCCGCGGGACTGGTCGGCGTCGCCCTCTCGGCGGGGCTGATGTCACTGATCGGCTCCAGCACCGATCTGTGGTGGATGCGGCTCTTGATGTTCACCATGGGTCTCTCCATGGGCCAGGTCATCGTCTCCAGCCAGGCCGCCTCCTTCGCCACCGTCTCCCACGCCGAGACGGGCTACGCCTCGTCGCTGTTCAACAGCGGCCGCCAGCTCGGGAGCGCGCTCGGCGTCTCGATCCTGGCGACCGTGCTGGCCGCCGTCGGGACCACGCACGTGGTCGCCGGGCATGAGGTGGCCAATCTGAACGCCTACCATGCGGCGTTCCTCACCGCGGCCGGCCTGGCCCTGATGGGAGCGGGCGTCGCCCTGACCATCCACGATGCCGATGCATCCGCCACGATGGTGCGCCGCCTGACGCATCGTGAACGTGCCACCGAACCGGCCGGACGACCACGCCAGGTCCTGACCGACCCGGCCACCTGACCGGGCCACCCGACCCGGCCACCTCAGCCGATCGATCCCAGCCGATCCCTTTTCACACTCGGTGCCCGGTTCGGTACAGTCTCCTATGGCGACCGAGGCCCGTCCGGCCACCAGGGTCATGCTCGACATCGACGGCGTCCTGACCGTGTCCTGGCGGCCGCTTCCGGGGGCCGTCGACACGGTCAGGTGGCTGAACGGCCGGCAGACCGACTACCGGCTCGTCACCAACACCTCCTCCCGGACCCGTCGCCAGATCGCCGAGCTGCTGGCGGCCGCGGGCATGGAGGTCGAGCTCCGACGGGTCCAGACCGCCGTCACCGCGGCCGCCCGCTATCTGGCCGAGCACCATCCGGGGGCCGGGTGCCTGTTCCTCAACGAGGGGGACGTCCGTGAGGATCTGGAGGGGGTCACCCTGGTGGAGGCGGCCGACGCGGACGTGGTCCTGCTCGGAGGGGCCGGTCCCGGTGTCGGGTACTCGCAGCTGGACGGCGTGTTCAAGCGGGCGTTGGACGGGGTGCCCGTGGTCGCCCTGCACCGCAACACCCGGTACCAGACCGATGAGGGGCCGGCTCTCGACATGGGGGCGTTCGTCGTGGCGCTCGAGGCTGCTGCGGCCATCGAGGTCACGGTGGTCGGCAAACCTGCCCCCAGCTTCTTCGAGGCGGGGCTGTCCGGCCTCGACACCGAACCGGCATCGGCGATCATGGTCGGAGACGACCTCGTCTCGGACGTCCTCGGCGCCCAGGAGGTGGGCATCACCGGGGTGCTGGTGAGGACCGGCAAGTTCCGACCGACGGACCTGGAGCACGCGTCCGGCCGGCCGGATCACGTCATCGACGCCATCGGGGAACTGCCCGAACTCGTCGACCGGCTCGACGGAACCTGACCGAGACCCGGCCGGATGCGGTCGACTCCTCAGCGGCGACCCATAGCATCGGTACCGGCGGTGGCCGGGGAGGCGGAGGAGCCGACCGGCGACACCGAACCCGAGGAGGACAGCCGGCATGCCCGAGCCCGAAGCCGTCACCGCGATGCGCGAACGTCTGGGACCAGTGGGCGTGTGGCTGGGCGTCCTCAACACGGTGGGCGTCGACGAGGAGCGAGCGGCCGCCCGTCGCGTCGAACAGCTGGGATACGGCTCGATCTTCGTCGGGGAACGGATCGGCGGCAAGGAGGCGATGGCCCACCAGTCACTCCTGCTGGCATCGACCGACCGGATCGTCACCGGCACCGGCATCGCCAACGTGTGGGCCCGCCATCCAGCTGCACTCCAGGGAGGGTCCGCCCTGATCGGTGCCGCCTACCCGGGCCGCTTCCTGCTGGGCATCGGCATCAGCCACGCGCCGCTGGTGGAGTCGAGTGGCCAGACCTACCAGAAGCCACTGGCCCACATGGCCGCCTACCTCGACGGGATGGACCAGGCGGTGGCGGACGCTCCGGAGTGCCCCGTCCCGGTGCCCCACGTGCTCGCGGCGCTGAGGCCCCGCATGCTGGAACTGGCCAGGGACCGGGCGGACGGTGCCCACCCGTACTTCGTGCCCCCATCGCACACACCCATCGCCAGGGAGTCACTCGGCCCCGAGAAGCTCCTGGTCCCCGAACAGGCGGTGGTGCTCACCTCCGACCCAGACGAGGCCCGTCGTATCAGCCGCCAGCACATGACCGGCTACCTGCGACTTCCCAACTACGTGAACAACCTCAAGCATCTCGGCTACAGCGACGACGACATGGCCGACGGGGGCAGCGACCGTCTGGTCGACGCCATCGTGGCCTGGGGCGACGAGACCGCCATCCTGCGCCGGGTCCGGGAGCACCTCGAGGGCGGGGCCGACCACGTGCTGCTCCAGCCACTCGGCGACCTCGAGCGGGTACTCCTCCAACTGGACGCCCTCGCCGGGGCGGTAGCCGCTCTCCGCAGCTGATCTCCGCATCCGAGCGGAATGTGGGGGACTGCACGCTGCACCGTTGGGCCGGCGCTGGCCACTATGGCGTCTACGGTCGCCGGGAGGAGGTGATCGGCTCACCGGCTTGACGCCGGGAACTGCTTCCGTTGGCCGGGTCGGTGACGACGACCGATGGTTTTCGATCGGCCGACTCAGTGGCTGCCACCCCTGGCCAACGTGATCGTCGCGACGATAAGGTACGTTCCTTGTCTCGGTCATCCTGATTCAGGGGGGTGGGATCGTGGATTCTCGGCTTGGTTCAGCAGCTGTCAATCCGGCCTCATTGGCAACGCCGATGGCCGTGCCCGACCTCCCAATTCCGGGCATGACCCCACCCTTGACAGACGCGGTGGTGCTGTCGAGTTCTGGACCCACCTCCAAGTCGGTCCAATTGCTCTCCGTGGTCTGGGCACTCATTCCCGTGGTGACCTTTGGATGGGGCGCTCCCTTCACCTTTACGTACGCCGCCGTAAGACTCCGCAGCCAAGCACTCGGCTTCTGTGCGGGTGCCTATGGCCTGGTCGCGATCGCCACGTTCTATCTTGCCGGGAACAACAACGAAAACTCCTGGCAGTCCAATGCCGGCGCGGCCATTGCCGTTGTGGCCGGAGCTGTTGCCACGGCTCAGGCCTTTGCGATACGAAGGCGCGTCGTCGCCGGCCGTGGAGGCACCGACTCGGCTCTTGCCCATGCCACCGAACGGCTCCGCCTGCGCGAGCAGGCTCGGCACATCGTTTCGGTCAATCCGATTCTCGCCGATGAGCTCCAGATCGGACGCCCGGATCGCCATCGTCGATTCGACGACGGCGGCTTGGTGGATGTGAACCATGCCCCGCTGGAATATCTGGTCCAGCTGGGAGTCGACAGATCAACGGCGGAGCAGATCGCTGACGTTCGTGACGGCATCGGGGGCTTCACCTCGGTCGACGATGTGTCAGTGACACTCGGACTCCACCCGCACGCCCTCGACCAGGCGGCCAGCCGGTTGATCTTCATCCGGTAGGGCCCGTATCGCGGGGAGTGCACGCCACGACCTTCCGAGCCGGATTTCCGACGCACCGACGCTCTGTGCTCTGTGGTCGGCGTGGGTGATGCATCCACGTGGATCCGACCCGTCCACCTCGTCGTCGAGAACACGGGGTGATGCTCCCACCCCTCGGCGGTGCTCCCTACCGGTGGTGGCGCCGACGGAGCCGCGAGTCGCCCAGGCACCGCGGCTGCCAACCGGCGTCCTCGGGGTTCGCGTTCGTCCCCGGGGGGACGATCTCGTCGATGCGGTCGAGCACGGCCGCCTCCAGTCGGACGTCGGGTGCCGAGAGCTGTGACTCGAGCTGCTCCATGGTCCGGGGACCGATGATGGCCGCGCTCACAGCCGGGTGCTCGAGCACGAAGGCCAGCGACAGCTCGACCATGCTCAGCCCGGCGTCTTCGGCCACCGTCGCCAGCTCGGTGACGATCTCCAACTTGCGCTGGTTGGCCGGGATGCCGAGGTCGTACCGTCCCGGGATGCGGGCCGCCCGCCGGCTGGTGTTCTCCCGGCCCGCCCCGAAGCGACCGGACAGCCATCCCCCGGCCAGGGGGCTCCAGGGTATGACACCCATGCCGTAGGACTGGGCCACGGGGAGGACGTCCCGCTCGACCGACCGGACGAGGATGGAGTAGGGCGGCTGCTCGGTCCGGAACCGCTCGCGGCCCCGCCGCTCGGCCACCCACTGCGCCTCGACGATCTGCTCGGCCGGAAAGGTGGAGCTGCCGAACGAACGGATCTTGCCGGCGTGGACCAGGTCGCTCAGTGCGCCGAGCGTCTCGTCGACGTCGACGGTCTCGTCCGGGCGGTGGATCTGGTACAGGTCGATGTAGTCGGTCCCCAGACGGCGGAGGCTGTTGTCGCATTCGGCGATGACCCAGCGCCGCAAGTTGCCCTGGGCATTGGGATCGTCGCCCATCGGGGCGTGCACCTTCGTGGCCAGCACCACGCGGGACCGGTCCACGGTGGACAGCGCCTTGCCCACGATGACCTCGGACTCCCCCGCCGAGTAGACGTCGGCCGTGTCGATGAAGTTGATGCCGGCGTCGAGGGCCCGGTGGATGATCCGGATCGACTCGTCGTGGTCGGGGTTGCCCCACTCCCCCAGCATCATGGCTCCGAGGCAGAGCGGGCTGACCTTGATTCCGGTGCGACCCAGTGGGCGATAGCTCATGCCCTGACCTTAGATCGACGCGGGTGCGGACGAACCGGCCGACCCCTGCCCACCCGGCCGGCCCGGCGTGATGCCCGTGCGGGCCCCCGGTCGGTCCGCGATGATTCCCTGGTGCCCCGGACGCAGATGCTCGCCGATGTCGTGGTGGTGGGCGGCGGCCTGGTCGGGGCCTCGCTGGCCTACGAGCTCGTGTCCGCGGACGCCGATGTGGCCCTGGTCGATCGGCACGACGCCGGACGCGCCACCGATGCCGGTGCCGGCATCCTGTCCCCCGAGACGAACCAGGACCCCGACCCGGCGTTCTTCGAGTTCGGCATGGCCGCGGCGCACCATCACCGGGCACTGGCGGAGCGTCTGGCCGACGACGGGATCACCGATACGGGATTCGCCGTCACCGGCTTGCTGCTGGTGACCGATCGCCCAGGTGAGGACGAGTACATGGACAGGGCGATCGACCTTGTGCGGGCCCGCTGCCCCGGTCTGGCAGAGGAGGTCGAGCCGGCCGAGGTCACCCGGTACTTCCCCCCGCTGGGGCCGGTCCGACGGGCCCTGTTCAGCCCGTCGGGGCGCAGGGTCGACGGCCGGGTCCTGAACGATGCCCTCTACCGGGCGGCGGTGTCGCGTGGGCTCCGGTTGGTCGACGGCAATGCCACCGGCGTCGAACTCGACGGCACCGGCGGGACCGTTACCGCCGTGACCACGACGGAGGGGACGATCGGCACCGGTGCCGTCGTGATCGCCGGCGGGGCGTGGTCACCCGAGCTCGGCGACGCCCTCGGGGTCGGCCTGCCCGTCCTGCCGCTCAAGGGACAGATCGCCCACCTGTCCATGACCGGCACGGATACCCGCTCGTGGTCCATCGTCCAGCCGGTGCTGGGCTTCTACCTGGTGCCCTGGCCGGACGGGCGGGTCGCCTGTGGCGGCACCATGGAGGCGGAGGCCGGGTTCGATCACCGGGCCACCGCGGACGGTCTCCACCAGCTGCTGCGCGAGTGCCTGCGGACCGCTCCGGGCCTGGCGCAGGCCACGGTGACGGAGGTGCGTGTTGGCACCCGACCCTCGACCCCCGACGCCCGACCGATCCTCGGACGCGTGCCGGGTCGGGACAACGCCTTCGTCGCCACCGGCCATGGTGCAGAAGGACTGCTCCTCGGCCCTCTGAGCGCCTTGGCGGTGGCGCAGGTCGTGCTCGGCATCGGCCACCCCCCGGGCCCTGCCGGGGACGCCATGGCTCAAGCGCTCGAGCGGTGCGCCGCCACCAGGTTCGCCGGCAGCGCGTAGCGGCTGAAGAACTTCCACATCGCCTCGTTGGCGTCGACCAGGACGGTGCCCCGGCCCACGCCGGCCAGGATCCAGGTGTCGGGAGGACCCGTGTTCAGGGTGCTTCCCGGCCAGACGTGTCCGGACCCGGTGAAGCGCCACAGCTCGACCTCGGACCCCGAGCGGCACCCGTCGTAGGTCACGAGCGTTGCCGTCTCACCCTGCGAGATGGACCTGGGGGCACCGACGATCGGCGATCCATCGTGAGGGCTGGAGCCGCACCTGTCGGCCTTCACCCACTGGTCGATCCCCTCCATGACCGAGAGCCGGAGCTTCGGGTTGGCGTTGGGGACCCCCTGCCACTTGGCAATCGGGTCGTCGACGCTGTGGAACTCCATCGTGGGCACCGCCCGCGTCGGATGGATGGTGGGCAGCTCCACCTGACCCGACACCGAGGAGATGGCAGCGACGTGGTCGGATGCCTCGGATGCCATGGCGTAGGCCATCATCCCCCCGTTGGAGATGCCGGTGACGTAGACCCTCCGCAGGTCGACCGGCGTGCGTGCCGCCACGTCGCTGATGACCTTCAGCAAGAAGCCGACGTCGTCGATGTGCCGGGTGACCGGCAGCCCGCAGCACTGACCGGCGTTCCATCCGTACTGGGCCTGCTTGGCCACCGGGTCGGGGGTCAGGACCTTCGAGATCCTGGTGCCGTCGGGATAGGCGACCAGATAGCCGTTCTGGTCGGCGGAGGGGTCCATCCCTGACGTGACCTCCTCGAGCGTCGCGTTCTCCGTGGCCCCGTGGAGGTTGAGGACCAGAGGAAGGGGAACACCCAGGGCCGCCGCAGGAGGCACGTGCAGGTGGAAGTCGCGGTGGAGACCGTCGAAGGTGAGGGTGAAGTCGTAGGAGCCGCTCATCGGCTTGAGCGTTGCCCGCTCGACGTTGGCACCGGCATCGACGCGGAGACCGGGCATCGACCCGAGCAGCAGCGTGCCCGTCACGGCCAGGATGAGGGCCACCACTCGACGCAGACGCCCGGTGGTCATGGTGTGTGCCTCACCTCCGCTCCGCACGGTTGCCGCTGAGTCGGCTGACAGTATCCCATCGGCGGCGGGACCGACGGTTGGCAACCCCGGGTCGTGGGCAGATGGTCCTCGCGTGAGCGTCCGGAACGGCTCTGCACCCGTGCCGGAGGACAAGAGAACGAAGAAGCCAGGGAGGTCGGATCGTGTCCGTCGGCATCCGGTCGCCGGTGGAATCCTTCGCCATCTCCGTCTGCGGGGTGCTCGCCTCCTCGGGCCACCGGCATCGATGCAGCCGGGTGATCACAATTCCGCTTGGGCGCGCTCCTTCGACTCGGCGGCGAGCACCTTGGCCCGGTCGGCGTTCCGTTGCGCCGCGTCACGGGGCCGCAGGCCTGCCTGGTAGACGTCGCGGATGTACTCCTTAACGTCGGTGGCCTGGGTCGCCACCGTCAAGAGGTCGTTCGACTGCTGCAGGTGGGTGCGGAGGCCCATCATGTCCCAAGCCCGACGGATGTTGGCCTTGGCGGCCATCAGCGTGCTCAGCGGGGCCTGGGCCACGTGGAAGGCGAGCTCGGTGACCTCGTCGTCGAGCCGGTCACGCGGCACCACCCGATTGATCAGCCCCATCTCCTTCGCCTCGTGTGCGTTGAGTTCCTGTCCGGTGTACATGTACTCCGAGGCCCTCTTCCAGTTCATGAACAGCCACGGCTCGATGCCGGTCTCCATCGTCGGCATGGCCATGCCCTGGAGGACCGGGAACTGGAAGTAGGCGTCTTCCGAGGCCACGGTCATGTCGGTGAGCAGTCCCCACACGGTGCCACCCCCGAGGCAGTACCCGTGCACCTGGGCGATCGTCACCTTGGGGAAGTCCCACAGCTTGAGGACCGGTGTCCCGTAGATGTCCCACTGGC
>CAZNLF010000030.1:0-10754 GCA_964573595.1 uncultured Acidimicrobiaceae bacterium
CCAGGTTTGCGTCCCTCAGCGGGAGGACCACCCACCGGACTACGAATACTCCGGCAAGGTCGCCGTCCCACGGATTGAGGGGCGGAGCCAGGGGTATGGGACGGTCATGGACCCGGTGCACCGATCTTTGACCAACGGGCCCGCTGGGTAGAGTCGCCTGGTGTGGACCGCCGTCAGGAGACCCTGGAACACGCCGTCGGGTCGGTGCGGGTCGGCGTCAGATCGTGCGAAGGTCGTTGGACGGCCGGGACCGGCGCCGCACCGACATCGCCGCCCTCTTGACCGACGAGCTCATCGCCAACGCCGTCAGGCACGGGAAGCCACCGGTCGTGCTCACCCTCGAGATCGACCGGGGGATGCTGTTCGTGGCCGTCACCGATGCCGCGCCCGAGTTCCCGACGGTTCGCCGGCCCTCCTCCGATGCGGAGAATGGCAGGGGCATGCGGCTGGTCGACGTTCTCTCCGATGGTTGGGGAATCGACCGACTGTCACCGGGCAAGCGGGTCTGGTTCCGGTTGGGGACTCTCGGCTAGTGATGCGGGCGGTCGTGCGCCCGGGGGACAGCAGTTCCGACGAGGTCCGCCCGATCGGCAGCTCATCCCTCGATGGGGGAGGACCCCGTCGAGCTCGACGGCGTCCAGGACCCGACGCACCGCCGGACTGGGCGACCGGACCACGAGCCTGGCCCCACTCGTCCTGACCTGGTTGGCCGCGCTGACGAGGACGCCGATGCCGGCAGCGTCGATGAATTCGACCCCGGCCAGGTCGACGGTCAGGTCACCGGACCGGGAGCCGATCGCCTGGGCGAGCACATCCGACAGGCGCGGTGCCGTCTCGAGGTCGACGTCCCCCGCGACAGAGACCTCCGCACCGGCTCCCCCGTCGTGGCTGCCGTTCACGCTGATAGTGATCTGACCCAGCTCGGTCACGACTCAGACTCCATGCCATCTCTGTCCGCGACGCCCTTTTTGTCCAGGGCGACCGCCGCCCATAGTAATGGACGGCACCGATCTCGGACCCCCTTCGGTGCCGCCGGGCTTTCCTGGCTCCGGGGTCGGCCGTGGCACCGGACCAGCCACGCCGTAAGGTCTCTTCGAGATGAAGGAGGTGCCGATGGCCCACCCGCACGGGGTCTCCCGGACCGACGAGGACGATCTGGACGAGGCGCTCGAGGAGTCGTTCCCGGCGAGCGACCCTCTTTCGACCTGGTCGGGCCCGGACCGACTCTCCGCCCGTGCCGGCGGGCAGGGCGACCGAGCCGAGCCCGGGTCCGGCGACCGCCACTGAACGCGTCACCAGGTCACGACCTCACCCCTCGGTGGAGGTGCCGTCCCGCTGGACCGATCGCCGCACGATCTCGGCGGCGATGTCGCGCCGGCGGTTCTCACGGCGTCAGGCCCACACCAGTGCCTCGACCGCCTGGCTCGGGGCTCATCCCACCCCGGGCCAGGAGGATCCACGCTTCGTGATCCGGGTCCCTCGAGGGCGACGACGCGCTCACCGCTCGAAGCGACAAAAAAAGTGCCGCTGCGGCCGTCATGGACGCGGTCGTCCGGCGTAGCATCAGTGGTGCGCACTCGGGTGACCGAAGTGGGTGACGGTGACCGGAGCGGGTGACCGCAGCAGGTGACCGCAGCAGGTGACCGAAATTGGCAACAGCGTGTCGGGACAAGGAAGGACGAGCCGCCATGGGAGACGAGACCGTCAACGGCAATCGGGCAGGAATCACCTCGGCATCGCCGCTCAGGGCACTCGAGGAGATCGGCGAAAGACGCGTCGGCGAACGGCTCCCGTCCCTCCTGCACGAGCTCTCCTACTATCGGCTGGTGGAGCGGACCGGCGCCGGCGAGTGGGTCCTCCGCCCCGATGTGCAGTCGGCACTCGAGGCCCAGGAGCGCACGGTCGACGGCCTGGAGCGCCGGGTGTTCGTGGGGCTCCGGTGCGAGCAGTGCCAGAGCAGGACGATGACCTCGATGATCGGCGAGAGGCGTCTGTGCGAGTCCTGCGCCGGCGCCGAGGGCAGATCCGACCCTCCCGGACTGGACCCGGATGCCAAGTCGCCGGTCGGCCAGCCGCGGCGGAGGCGCCTGCCCTACCACCTCCGTCGAGCCGGCTGACCTGATTGCGCCGGCTCTCCTTACGCCGTGCGTCCCTGACGGCTAGCGGGCGGTGATGCCCCAGGTCCCCGTCCAACGGCCACCAGGGTGCAGGACGGTGACCGCGGTCCCCGACCGGAACGCGTCGGGGGGACAGGTCATCGGCTCGACGGCCACGGCGGTGCGCCTCTCACCGGCGTCGAGGGTGTCGCCGGTGAACACCATCAGGTAACCGAACCGCTCGTCGGCCCAGAGCGTCGCGCCGCGGCCGCCGTCGGGGTGGTCGAGATCGACCCGGACCCGCCCGTCCGGGTCACGTCGAAGCCCGGTGTAGGCCGTGTCCAGCCGTGTCACCCCGATCAGCCGCCCGTCGGTGAAATCGAACTCCGTCCCGCCGACCGGAGCGGTCGAGACCGGGAGCCCCCGGTCGTCGGCGATCAACCGGCGCTCCGCCGGGACCCTCAACCGCACCTGGTCGACCGACGGCATCCCCACCGTCAGGTAGGGATGGAATCCGATACCGAAGGGGAGGTCGGCATCACCCAGATTGTCGGCGTCGGTGACCACGGAGAGCCCCTCGCGCCCCAAGCGGTATTCGACGGTGAGGCGCAACGAGAAGGGGTAGGCCGGTGACGGGCGGAGCTCGCAGGCCAAGCTCACCCGGTTCTGGGCTCGTCCCACCATCCGCCACGGCAGCCACCGGACGAGGCCATGGATGGCGTTCATGCTCGCGAACTCGTTGATGGGCGCCTGGGCGTCGACACCCTCGAAGGAGTAGCGGCCGTCCCCCAGGCGGTTGGGCCACGGGGCGAGCACCTGGCCCCTTCCACCGTGACTCCACTCGCCGGGGCCGAAGCCGTCGATCACCGGCTCGTCATCGACGGTGAATGAACGCAGCGTGGCGCCGACCTCGGTGACGACCGCCCGCTGGTGGCCGTGGCCGATGACCCATTGGTCGCCGGTGGCGGCGGTGGTCTCGGCCGGACGTTGGTCGTCGGCGAATGATCGGGAGGTCATGGGCGTCTGGTGGACATGGGTTCCGCGGCCCTCGGCCGGCCGGCGTCGACCGGTATGGGTCGACCGGTATGGTAGGCGATGAGGGCCCGACGGCCCGACGAAGTCGCTCCGGCGTGCCGCTGGCCAGCCCCATCGACGCTACTCCGGCACCCTCCCCTCCCCGATCGGAAGCCCTCATGCGCATCCTCATCACCAACGACGACGGCGTCTTCGCCCCCGGCATCGGTGCGCTGGCCCGCGGGCTGCGGGACCGGTTCGGGGACCAGCACGACCTGGTGATGGTGGCCCCGCTGGTCGACCACAGCGGCGCCGGTGCGGCCGTGGGCCGGGTCTACGAGCGGGAGTCGATCGCCTACGAGCACGTCGAGATCCCGGGTCTCGGCGACGTGCCCACCTACGGGATCGACGGCCCCCCGGCCCTGGCGGTGATCCTGGCCTGCATCGAGGGGTTCGGTCCCCGACCGGACCTCGTGGTCTCGGGCATCAACCACGGCATCAACGCCGGCCGGTCGGCGCTCCACTCGGGGACGGTCGGCGCCACGCTCACCGCAGCCCAGTTCGGCCTCCGGGGCCTTGCCGTGAGCATCGCCTGGGGGGATGAGCCGGTCCCGTGGGCGACCCCGGTCTCGCTGGTCGGGGCCCTGGTCCCGGCACTGGCCGGCTTCGCCCCGTCGACCGTGCTCAACCTCAACGTCCCGGCCGTGCCACTCGACAGGCTCCGAGGGCTGAAGCACGGCGTACTGGGCACCGTCGGGCTGATCCGGGCGGTGCGGCCCGAGCACACCGCGGACCCGGTGGCCGGCGCGCCGATCGACAGGACGTCGGGGTCGATCACACTGACCCTCCGAGGTGCCGGGATGGGGGACGACCAGCTCGCAGAGCGGGCCGAGCTCGAGGAGGGCACCGACGCCGCGCTGGTCGCCGAGGGCTGGGCATCCCTCACCCCGATCACCGGAGTGAGGGAGGATGGGTCCAAGGAGGGGTTCGGGGCGCTCACCGAGGCCCTCGCCAGCTACGGGAGGATCCCACCGGATCGCCGTTGAGCCGCCTTCGGGCCTGGCACCGGCACCGGCTTGCACAAAAGACTGCGAAATCACTCTGCGTGCATCTATAATCACTTTCTGTGTTCATAGTTCCCGTGCGCCCGTCCGGAGCCGCCAGACGCTGAGCTGACCAGGGCACCCCGTCCGCACCTCGTAGGGACCTCAAACGTCCAGAGCGCACTGCCCTTTCCGGCACCGACTCGCGAGTCGAATGCACACCGACGGCTGCCCGCTCCCGAGAGCCCCCCTCCGGCCCCAGGGCCGACGCGAAGGTCGAGGAGGCGCACGTCTTGCGCAAGTACCGCACCACCATGGTCGTCGCCGCGGCTGCCGTTGCCGCACTGGCCGTCCAGCTGTCCGGCCCCACACCTGCCGGTGCCGTCGGCCGGGCCCACCGGGCCGACCGCCTGCGGCCGGCCGGTACCACCGCGGCCCAGGTCGGGTCGAGACTGGTCCTCGGCTCGCTGTCGGTTGAGGGAGACGATCCCCCGGCCACCGCCCCCGACCCACCCGGCGGGCTCAGCATCGCCCTCTCCTCGCTCCCCCGCCCGGTCGCCCCGGCACCGGTCGCCCCCGCACCGGTCGCACCGGCGGCCCCTGCGCCGGGCCCGACCACCGCACCGGTGACGGGCACGCCGAGCACGGTGGCGCCTGCGGCTGTCCCCCCCGTCCCCGCGACGGCACCCTCGACCGGAGTGTGGGCCGAGCTGCGCCAGTGCGAGTCGGGTGGCGACTACTCCATCGACACCGGGAACGGCTACTACGGCGCCTACCAGTTCTCCGCGGCCACCTGGCACGGGCTCGGCTACTCCGGGCTCCCCAACCAGGCCCCCCCTGCCGTCCAGGACCAGGCGGCGGAGCGCCTGCAGGCCCGGAGCGGATGGGGACAGTGGCCGGAATGCTCCCAGAAGCTCGGCCTCTGAGAACCCGAGCGCGGACCGGGCCGACCCGGGGCGGCCTCAAGCCTCCTCGAAGCAGTCCTCCAACCAGTCGAACACGACCTGGGCGGAGAGCCTGATGTTGTCGGACTGGCAGTGGGTCGACGCCCCGTCCTCCGCCGTGAACACGACCGGGGTGACCTTTCCTCCCACACCGTCGACGAAGGCTCGGAACTGCTCCATCGGCTCGTCCCCCTCGCGGTCCCCGACCATGGCCAGGGCCGGACAGCGGATGGGAGCGGCCGGGTCGAGCCGGTACGACGACATGGCCTCCCGCCAGGCGTGGAAGGACGGGACGCCGAATCGGGAGCAGATGGCCGCGATCCCCCACTGCATCTGCCGCGGCATGAGGTCCTCGGGGACGCCGATGACGTCGGCGGGCCTCACGTCGCGGTTCATCCGGAACACATCGGTCCCGACCCAGGCCTCCATGTAGCGGCTCATGTCCAGGACCGGCGGGTCGGCCACGAGGGCACGGACCCGTGGGTCGGCGGCCGCGCTGCGGGCGGCGAAGTACGAACCGAAGCTCTGGCCGGCCAGTGCCAGCCGCGAGGCGTCGACGTCGTCGCGGAGGCTCAGATGGTCGATCACCGCGCCGATCGGCACCTCGTAGTCGGGACGGAAGGTCATCGTCGGGTCCCGCCGCATGGCGCCAGGCTGCCCGGGGCCGTCGAACACGAAGACGTTCCATCCCCGCTCCGCGCCCGGTGCGCCCAGGTGGAAATAGAGCTCCTCCGCACTGGAGTCGAAGCCGCCCACCCCGATCAGGGTCGGGAGGGGGCCGTCGCCGGGGGTGCCCGGGCGGATCAGGTAGCCGGGGAGCGCCCCGCCCTCGAACGGCACGTCGACGAGCTCGATGGGCGGGTCGAAGAGGACCGCGGCATCACCGAAGCACGCCTGGCTCCGCTCCCCCATGCCCAGCGAGCGGCCACTGACGCCGTCGGCGTAGTACTCGGCGGTCCGGTGGTAGGTCGACGCCCTCAACAGGTGGTCGCGGCCGCTGACCCTCCTCCCCCGCTCGAGGGAGGCACGGCCTCTGCGCTCCACCCGGACGGCCAGCCGCTCGAAGGCGAGGGCCCAGCTCTCCGGGCTGCCGTCGGTGATCTCGGCCACGACCGCCAGGCACTCCCCGACCGTGGACCCCCCGTAGTCGGCGACACCGAGCGCTCGGATCAGCTGGTAGTTGAACTCGTCGTCGCGGAAGCCCTCCACCCGGATGGCGCTGCGGACGACATCGGAGTCTTCGAAGGACACGACGCTCGTTTCTGTGGGTACCTGGCGACCAGCCACCGTGTGGGTGCCTGCCGGAGGTCATTGTGCCCGAAGCGCGGCCTACCCTGTGACATGCGCGTGGCGGCCATCCAGACGACGGCGGGACCCGACCGGGACGAGAACCTCGACGCCGCCGGCCTCCTGGTCGAGGCGGCGGCGGCCGAGGGCGCCGGCCTGGTGGTCCTTCCCGAGTACTTCTCCGTGGCCGGTAGCCCCCGGCACCTGCGGTCCGCCGCCGAGCCACTCGACGGCCCCACCGTGGCCTGGGCGAGCCGGATCGCCGAGCGGTTGGGGATCCATCTCGTCGCCGGCACCTTCCCCGAACGCAGCACCGGGACGGCCGGCGGCGGCCGGATCTCCAACACGAGCTGTCTGATCGACTCCTCCGGCTCGGTCCTCGCCGTCTACCGCAAGATCCATCTCTTCGACGTCACCCTCGGGGCCGCCACCTTCGCCGAGTCGGCCACCGTCACGCCCGGGGACCGGCTGTGCGTGGTACCGGTGGTGCATCGGTCGCACGAGGGCACCGAGGACGACCTGGTGCTCGGGATGTCGGTCTGTTATGACCTCAGATTCCCGGAGATGTACCGGATCATGGCCCTCGAGGGAGCAACGGTGGTCGCGGTGCCCTCCGCCTTCACCGCAGCCACGGGACCCGCCCACTGGGAATTGCTCCTGCGGGCCCGGGCCGTGGAGAACCAGCAGTTCGTCATCGGTGCGGGCCAGGTCGGCGAGCTGCCGGCCGGGATGCCGGCGTGCCACGGCCACTCCATGATCGTGGATCCCTGGGGGACCGTGATCGCCGAGCGGGACGAGCCGACCCCCGGTGTGGTGGTCGCCGAGCTCGACGTCCGCCGGCAGCGCCAGATCCGTTCCGAGCTGCCGGTCCTGGCAAATCGCCGTCCGGGGGCGTACCGTTGGCCCCGTGATGGCACAAGGGACGGGACCGGGACCGGTCCCTGACGAGGGGTCACCGGACCTGGGCTCTGGTCGCGGGATGCGTGGGGCCGCCCCCGCGTCGCCGTTCGAGGTGGGGATGTTCACCTCCGGCGGGCTCCGGCTGTACTACGAGATCCACGGTCACGGGCCGCGTGTGCTGATCTTCACCCACGGCATCCTCATGGACTCCAACATGAACCGCCGGCTGGCCACCGACCTGGCCGCCCGGGGGTTCAAGATCGTGCTGCTCGACCTCCCGGGCCACGGCCTCTCGGACAAGCCACGGCGGGCCTCCTTCCACCGGATGGACACCTACGCCCGCCACGTCGTGAACCTCATGGACCACCTGGGGATCGAGCGGGCGGTCGTCGGGGGCGTGTCCCTCGGCGGCAACGTCAGCCTGCTGGTGGCGGCCCAGGCGCCCGACCGGGTCCAGGGCCTGGTCATCGAGATGCCGGTGCTCGAGTGGGCGCTCCCGGCGGCGGCCATGACGTTCATCCCCATGCTGTTGGCCGTCCATTTCGCCCGACCCCTGGTGAGCAGGACGGCATCCATCTTCCGGCGGCTCCCCCGGACGGGGCACGGGGCGCTCGACAGCATCATGAACATGCTGTCCACCGAGCCCACCGAGACGGCCGCCGTCCTCCACGGCATCCTGGCCGGTCCCATCGCCCCCACCGTCGGACAGCGGGTGGCGATGGAGGTGCCCGCCCTCGTCATCGGCCACCAGGTCGACCGAATCCACCCCTTCCACGATGCCGAGCAACTGGCCAAGCGCCTGCCCGACGGGCGACTGCTCCAGGCGAACTCCGTGCTGGAGCTGCGGGTCAACCCCACCCGGCTGACCGAGGAGATCGCCCAGTTCCTCGACGACACCTGGCAGGACCCACCGCGATCGGACCGTCAGGTCAGCTGAGCCGGACCGGCGCTCACTCGTCGGTGTCCGCCCGCCGCCTCCTCTTGCGCTCGGACACCCGGCGCTTCGCCTCGAGGCGTCTCTCTTTGGCACCGCGGGACGGCCTGGTCGGACGCCGGGGCTTTTCGACGTGGAGCGCGGCGGCCATCCGCTGACGGAACCGGTCGACGGCCACCTGCCGGTTCCGGGCCTGCGACCGCTCGTCGTCGGCCACCACCCGGATCTCGCTCCCCAGGCGGTCGAGCAGCCGGGCCCGCTGGCGCGGCCCCAGCGACGCGGACCGGGCGACGTCGAAGCGGAGCTCCACGCGGGTGTTCACCTTGTTGGCGTGCTGACCGCCGGGTCCTCCGCTCGGGCTGAACCTGAACTGCAGCTCGGCGATCGGGATGCGGAGCGACGGGGTGATCTGCAGGCTCCCGTGCTCGTCCACCGGGCCCCTCACCACCGTGGGCTCCCGACCATCAGGGCACCGGCGGACGGCGTGTCGTCCGAGCCGGCATCGTCCCGACCCACCGGCCCGGTCCGATGGACACCGTCGAACAGGATGACCGGTCGCACGGGGAGAACTTAGGGCAGACCCGGTCCTACACTCGACCCATGTCCGACCCGCTCCCCGCCTCGCCACTGACGCGCCAGTCCGCCTTTCGGGGACAGACCGTGCTGATCACCGGATCGTCCTCCGGCATCGGGGCGGCCACCGCCCGCCTGTTCGCCGCACTGGGTGCCACGGTGGTCGTCAACTCGTCGAGGTCGAAGGAGGCCGGACTGGCGTTGGCCGCCGATCTGCCCGACGCCAGCTACGTCCAGGCCGACGTGGCCGACGAGGCCCAGGCCCGGGGGCTGATCGACCAGGTCGTCGCCCGGCACGGACGGCTCGACATACTGGTCAACAACGCCGGCACCACCGAGGTGATCTCCCACGGGGACCTCGTCGGTGCCTCCCCCGATGTCTGGCGGCGCATCTTCGACGTCAACGTGATCGGGACCTGGCAGGTGACCGTCGCCGCCGTCGAACATCTCCGCGCCACGCGGCACGGACAGGTCGTCAACATCTCCTCGGTGGCGGGCGAGCGACCGACGGGCAGCTCGATCCCCTATGCCTGCTCGAAGGCGGCCGTGAGCCACATGACGAGGCTGCTCGCCAACACGCTCGGGCCCGACATCAGGGTCAACGCGGTGGCACCTGGCCTGGTCGACACGCCCTGGACCGCGGACTGGGACTTCGTCCGCGAGTTCGTGACGGCCCAGGCGCCCCTGCAGCGCACGGCCACACCCGAGGACGTGGCCGAGGTGATCCTCGGACTCGCCCGCTCCGAGTACGTGACGGGCGAGGTCGTCATCGTCGACGGTGGGCTGAACCTCAGGTAGGGGGAACGGCGGCCCGCGCCCCCGGCACCGGCTCGATCATCCCGGCGCCCACTCAGAGGAACCTCCCTGCGGCGTCGGCCGGAGGCCGGTGGGGCGGGGGCACCCACCGGTCGCGCCCCAGTCTCCAGATGCCGTGGGGCTCGGCGGGATAGTTGGACAGCACCCGCTCTCCGACCAGCGTGAGGCCGAGCCGCCGGGCCACCGCCTGGGAGCGCCGATTGTCCGGGAGGATGGTGCTGAAGACCTCGTCGACGCCCATCACCTCGAACGCGTAGGCGATGGACCCCCCACCGGCCTCGGTCGCGAACCCGTTGCCCCAGTACCGCGGGTGCAGGACCCAGCCCACCTCCAGGCCCGGCCAATCCTCGAGCTCCGGACGATGCAGTCCGGCCCGGCCCAGGAACCGACCGGTGGCCCTCTCCTCCAACGCGAACTGGCCCGATCCCCTCAACTCCCACTGACCCCGCCACTGGGCCATGCCCAGCCAGGCATCACGGCGCGACACCACCTCGGGCAGGCGGAGCGAGCGTCGGACCTCGGGCGTCGCCAGGAGCTCGGCGTAGGCATCGAGGTCGGACTCCTCGAACGGGCGGAGGATGAGACGCTCGGTCACCAGCGTGGGGCAGGCTGTCATGGATGCAGTCAATCACCCGGCCGACACGCGGGCCTAGGACAGGGTCGAGTCGATGGTGAGTCCCGCCTGGAGCGTCCGGGTGACCGGTGTCCGTGCGGCGATCTCGCCCAGCCGGGTCCTCTGCTCGTCGGTGAGGTCACCCGTCACGGTGATGGTCCGCTCGATCCGCTCGACCTTGGTCGCACCGTCACCGGTACGGAGCAGGCGGGCACGGACCTTCACCTCGCCCAACGACCAGCCCTTGCGGTTGGCGTACATCCTGAGCGTGGCGGCGGTGCACTGGGCGAGCGCGGCCAGCAGGAGCGGGTAGGGACTCGGGCCCTCGTCGTCACCACCGAGGTCCGGGCCCTCGTCGGTGGTCAACCGGTGGCGTCCGGCCCTGACCTCACCGCGGTAACCCGCCTCGCTGGTGAGCGTCGCCATTGCCACCGGGTGCTCACCCTCCACGGGGGCGGCCTTGCGGGCCGTCATCCCGGGCGCCTGCGGGATCCGGCTGGCGAGGGCCCCGCGGCCGGCGATGGCCCCGCGGCC
>CAZNLF010000030.1:10854-18474 GCA_964573595.1 uncultured Acidimicrobiaceae bacterium
GGCCCCGCGGCCGGCGATGGCCCCGCGGCCCAGTGCCCCTCCGCTGCCCCTGGTGCCCCTGGTGCTGACACTTCCATCCTGCCTTAGTAGCACCGATCCGGGGCGTCCGGCCGGCACACGCCGGTGGCGCGGGACTAGGTGTAACAAACTCGTCAAAATCGACTCGCCATGCGTAAAGAGTCGACAAAGTGCCTACCCCACCGCCGCCGGTCGTGTGACAGTGGTGGTATGGCAGCAGTGATCGGACCGCAGGACGACCGGGTCGTGAGCCGTTCCGAGCCGTCCCGGTGGAACCGTCACCTGGCTCAGCACCCCAACGCCTTGATCTTGGCGGCGGCCGTGGTGGCTCCGTTGGCCGTCGCCGCCGCGCTCACCCCCCTGCGCTCGCGACTGGACAGCGCCGACAACGCCCTGATCCTCGTGGTCGTCATTGTGGCGGTGGCCAGCACGGGTAGGAGGGCCGCGGCGGCCGTCGCCGCCCTGGTCTCCGCCCTGTCGTTCGACTTCTTCCTCACCCGCCCCTACTACTCGTTGCGGATCACCCGCCACCAGGACCTCATCACCGAGCTGCTGTTGCTGGTGGTCGGGCTGGCGGTCGGCGAGCTGGCCGCCCGGGGCCGGCGGCACCGCGACGCCGCCGGGGAGGGCCGTCACCAGCTGGCGCTCCTCCATTCGGTGACCGAGCTGGCCGCTACCGGCCAGGACCCCGAACTGGTCGTGGCCTCGGCTGCCGTCGAGCTGCAGGAGCTGTTGCAGCTGCGTGACTGCCGATTCACCTGGCACGACCCCAAGGGGGCGACGGCGAAGGTGACGCCCGGCGGGGAGTTGACCATCGGCGGTGAGTCCTGGTCGACCGAAGACCTCGGCCTCCCCACCCGGACGGTTGACCTCCCGGTGAGGAGCGGAGGCTGGCTTCTCGGGCATTTCCTCCTGACGCCGTCGCCGGGAGTGCCCATCTCCCACGAACGCCTCCTCGTCGCGGTCACCATCGCCGACCAGGTCGGCTCGGCACTCGCCGCGGACGACTTCGGTGCTCCGGTCCCGGGCGGAGGCACCCCCTCGCACGGTGCACCCGTGCCGGGGGACGAGGGCGGATGAGCGGAACGTGAAGAACGTCGCCTACCTCATGGTGACCATCGGCTTCCTCACCGCAATGGTCGCCCTCGCCCTACTCGCGGCGCGGCGCCTCGACGCTCGGGGACACGTGGACGGGTCAGGGTCGCCGACCGGGACACGTCGTCCCGTCAGGTCGGCACCGGGGCCGAGCTGACGAGTTCGCGACCAGATACCCTCTCCCACCTGATGGCATCTCCAGCGCGTCACCCGGCGTCAGCGCCCACCCGAAGCCGAACGCGCGCTCCGAGGATGGTCGCGGCGGCGGTCTGCGTGGCCGGCGCGGTCGTGTTTGCCGCCTGCTCGTCGGGCCCGGCGGCGACGGCACCCTCCACGACGACCACCGTCGCTCCCGCATCGACCGCGGTGGCGGATCCCGTCGAGGACACGCAGGCGGTGCTCGACTCCTACCGGGGCATGTGGGCGGACCTGGTGACGGCGGCCAGGACCTCCGACTACAACTCACCCCTCCTGGCCCGGCACACCTCGGGTGACGCGCTGACCCTCTTCGTGCAGGGCCTCGCCCGAGACCAGCTGCACGGGATCGTCACCAAGGGCGAGCCGGTCCTCCTCGATCCGAAGGTCACCTCGCTCTCACCCGTGGCCGACCCGACGCACGCCACGGTGTCCGACTGCGTCGACGACTCGAAGTGGGTCGAGTTCACCCCCTCGGGGAAACGGGCGAAGAACCCGGCGGGTGGTCGGAGGCTGACCACGGCGCGCCTGAGCCGGGTGTCCGGCACCTGGAAGACGACCGAGCTCGCCGTCGGAGCCGTCGCGAGCTGCTGAACTCAGGACTCGTCGACCGCGCTCGAGTGCTCGCTGCTCTCGAACGCCACCTCCCGCCGGGCGATGATGTGGACGTCGATGACCGCGGCGGCGGCCAGTCGGGTGATCTTGCGGACGATGGAGCCTCCGCCGAGCAGCTCCTGGAATCGGCTGCGGCCGCTGGAGCCGACCACGATCTGGGTGATGTGGTCCAGCCGGGCGAAGTCGACGAGGGCCTGCGCCGGATCGTCGCCCCGGGTCTCGTGCCATTCGGCGCCGAGGTCGGCCGCCAGCTGACGGAGGGCGATGAGGGGATCGTCGGGGAAGGAATGCCCGGCACCGGCGACCACGACATGGAGCACCTGGAGGTCGGCTTTGAGGCGCGACGCCATCCGGGAGGCCCGCCGCAGGATGCCGTCCGAGCCCGGTGCCGTGGTGATCCCCACCAGGACTCGCTCGCTGGTCTCCCAGGGGGCGCTCTTCTGGTGACGTCGCAGGTAGTCCAAGAGCTGCTCCTCGGTGTCGTCGGCGAGGAATCGGAGGGCGAGCTCCCGCAGGGCGGTCAGGTTCTCGCTCCGAAAGTGATGGGACAGTGCGGAGGGGACCTGGTCGGCCGGATAGATGTTGCCGTGGACCAGACGTCTCCGGAGTTGCTCGGGCGAGGAGTCGACCAGCTCGATCTGGTTGGCCTTTCTGAGCAGCCAGTCGGGAACGCGCTCCCGGACCGGGACCCCGAGGATCCGCTCGACGGCGTCGGCGATGCTCTCCAGGTGTTGGATGTTGACGGTGGTGATGACGTCGATGTCGGCGTCCAGCAAGGCCACGACATCCTGCCACCGCTTCTCGTTGCCACCCGCACGCGGCACGTTGGTGTGGGCCAGTTCGTCGACCAGTGCGACTTCAGGATGACGGGCGAGCACGGCATCGAGGTCCATCTCGGCAAACCGTGAGCCCCGGTACTCCACTGTCCGTGGCGGGACGATCTCGAAGCCCCCGGCCAACTCCTCAGTGCGCCTCCGCCCGTGGCTCTCGACGAAGCCGATGACGACGTCCCTACCCCGTTCCCGCCGCCGATGCCCCTCGTTCAGCATGGCGAAGGTCTTCCCGACCCCCGGCGCCGCGCCCAGGTAGATGCGGAAGCGTCCGATGTCGTCGACGGGCTGGTCGGTGCCCTCCGCACCGTCGGCCGGCCTCTGCCCCGCCGGCCGCAACCGTTCACCGCGGGCGTCCGTCATCGCGCGCCCAGCACCCCCAGCGACGCATCCATGGTGCCAGTGTCCGTCGTACCAGCTGAACGAGCTGTGAATAATCGCCGGATCCCCTGAATAAACCCTGAACGCGGTCCGTCGACGTCGTCACCGCTCCGGGCCGGTGCCGGCACCTCCTGCGCTTACGGTCTCGACCAACCGTCCGTACCGACGGCGTATGTCGGCCAGGTCGTTCGGTTCGCGCACCTCCTCCTCGGCACCTCGCACGATCATCTCGGCCTGTCGCAGAATCGCCGACTGCCGTTCGCCGTCCTCCGCGTGCTCGGCGATGTGCGCCAGGGCGTCGAGCAGCCGGATGATCACGGCCGGCATCCCCCGACCGGCCTGACGGACCTTGTCGAACGCCCGGTTCAACATCCGGTCGTAGCTCGGATCGAACTCGATCAGACGGATCTTCCCGCTTCGGCCGCGGTAGATGCCCTCCTCGAGCACACGGCCCGATATCTCCGACAGTCCGGCAGAGAGCCAGTCGATGCAGGTGAGCGCGGTGAACGTGTCGTTGACGGCGGGAGAAAGGGCCCGGATCGCGATCTCCACCAATTGGTCGATGGCAAAGACCGGGTCCTGGGTGAGCGTGCGGTGCGGGCCGGTGACATGGGACTTGTCCAGAGCCGCGGCCACCTGGGCGGCCGCGCCGGCCGGCCAGACCTTGGCCAGCGGGCGGCCGGCCACCACGAAATGGCCTGGCCGGTGCGCAAGTCGGATGACCGCGTCCAACGTCTCGGCGATGTCGATCAGACTCCCGTAACTCACGAATTGCAGGTAGCCACTGTGTCGGGCGACGACATCGGCGCCCCGTGTGTCCACCCTGTCGAGCAGCTCGGCGCCGGCATCGGCCCTGCCCTCGGCATCGACCGCGTCGGGTCGACCGGCATCGGCGGGAACGTGGTCGGGGAACTCCGCCTCGATGGCCCGGGAGAGATCCCGCGCGATCCCGGCGATGACCTCGGGGAGCTGGATCGACTTGGCGATGTGATGGATGAAGTAGATGAGCACCGCCAGGTCGACCAGGAGCAGTCCTTCGGCGACCGTGACCGTGAGATGGGGGACGAAGGTGCCGCCTGGAAGGCTCGTGATCGAACCCAGGGCCAACACCGAATAGACGAAGGTGCCGACGAAGACCCCGAGCGTCAGCTGGTTGCCCGGATCCCGAATGAAATTGCGCATCATCCGGGGCCCGAACTGCTGTGATGCGAGGGTGAGGGCCAGGATGGTGATGGAGAACACCACACCGACCGTGGTGATGATGGCCGCAGCGATGGCGATCAGGATCTGGCGTCCGGCGTCGGGACTCCCCGACTCGACCCAGGCGGGAAGGCTCAGGTGGTGGTGGTACACCGCCCAGTCGATCTCGAAGGTGGCGAGGAACAACAAGGCTGCGACCACGATAAGCACAGTGGGCACCACCCAGAACGTGGTCCGCAAGGCGTCCCGTCGCCAGCTGGGCACCCGTGCTCTGTCCCCCCTGCCGCGTGGTGGCAGCTCATGGATCCGGTGCATTGTCACGTGGTCGGTCACAGCTCTCCTCGATGGGGACTGCCCCCATAGCCGTCCCATGCCGACCAGACTTCCCGGCGCTCCGCTCCCACAGTACCCCGGTCGCCGCCCCGATGGCCCGGGACCGCCGGGTGAGGGCGGCACACGCCCGTTCATGGATTCTTTATGCATCCCCTCGGGTTTTCACGACCTGATTACGTCGCCGCTGGGTACCGTGACTACAGGCGTCAATGGAGGTGCGGCATGCGAGACAGCTTGTTCCTGGCCATCGACCAATTCGAACCCGGCCAGGCCGCCGTGGACTTCGCCATCGGCCTTGCCGCGAAGTCGGGGTCGGATGTGCGCGTGTTCCACGTGCGTGAGCTGTCCAGGTTCCTGAGAGTCCCACCGCTCGAGACGGTGGCCGAAGCCGAGCTGCTCGTCGCCGACGCGGTCCACCACATCCGGGCGGCCGGCGTCTCGGCCGAGGGTGGGGTCCGTTCGGCCCGGGAGGAGAACGTGGCACGATGCATCGTCGACGGGGCGACCGAGCACCACAGCGAAGCGATCGTCCTCGGCTCCCTGCGCCTCCGGGGACTCCAGCGCCTGTCGGGCCACGGTGTCCGGGAGCGCGTCCTGCAGCTGTCATCGCTACCGGTGATCGTCACTCCGACGGCACTCCAAGTGCGCAAGCGCATCCTGGCCTCGTAGCCGACACCACCGGGCTTCCGCACCGGACGGACGGCCGACTCCGTGGGAAGGACCACGAGTGCCGGGCGATGGTCGGAGCGGTCCGCAGCTGTCCCGGCCCCGACATCGGCCTGCACCCCGGTTGGGACTGGCATCACCGAGGGGCCGGCAGACCACCGCAGCGCCGGCGGGTCCTGTAGCCCAGGTCCCGTGTCAGCGGAGCTTGGCCAGCGCCTCGTTCAGGTTGAGGACGACGATGTAGCTGCTGCCGAGGAAACCCAACTGCGCACCGTTGGTCTGCCGGGCGATGAGTGCCCGCAGGGTGGCTGGGGCGATCCCGGTGGCCTTGGAGACCATTGGGATCTGGGCGATCGCATCGGCCGCCGTGATGTCGGGGTCGTACCCACTACCCGAGGTGGTGACCAGATCGGGGGTGGGATCGACGCCCCGTGCCTTCCAGTAGGCATCCAACTGCTGGGTGTTGCTCAACAGGACCTTGGACCGAGGCCCGAGGTTGGTCGCCCCTGACTCACCCGAGTTCAAGACTCCAGGCTTGCCGGGGATGTTGTTGGCCTCGAGCGGGTTGTCTCCCCCACCGGCGACCGGGCTCAACGAGCCGGCGTAGGGGCCGAGGGCATCGGGCCGGCCCTGGAAGACGCAGCTCCCGAGCGGATGCCCCGGGCACTTCGCCTGTGACCAGTTCTGCCCGATGAGTGTCGAGCCATTCGACGTGATGGAGCCGTCGGCCTGGTGCTTGAACAGCACCTGGGCGACCCCGGTGCCGGCAAAGGCATAGACGAAGCCGAAGAACAGCAGGCACAGGATGGCCATGACCAGGGATCGGCGGAGGTGGACGAGCATCAGTGGGACTCCATCAGTAGGCGTGCAGTGCGACGAGCACGAGATCGATGAGCTTGATGAAGATGAAGGGGGCGATGATCCCGCCCACCCCGTAGATCCAGACATTGCGACGAAGGATGGCCTGTGAGCTGGCCGGACGGAACTTGACGCCGCGAAGGGCCAGCGGGATCAGGGCCACGATCACCAGGGCGTTGAAGATGACCGCCGATAGCACCGCACTCTGCGGGCTGTGCAGCTTCATGATGTTGAGCGGCTCGAGCTGCGGATAGGTGGCGATGAACAGGGCCGGGACGATGGCGAAGTACTTGGCCACGTCGTTGGCGATGGAGAACGTGGTGAGCGAGCCGCGCGTGATGAGCAGCTGTTTCCCGATCTCGACCACGTCGATGAGCTTGGTCGGGTTGGAGTCGAGGTCGACCATGTTGCCGGCCTCCTTGGCCGCGGTGGTGCCCGTGTTCATGGCCACTCCCACGTCGGCCTGGGCCAGGGCCGGGGCGTCGTTGGTGCCGTCGCCGGTCATGGCGACCAGCTTGCCCCCTTCCTGCTCGGCCTTGATCAGCGCCATCTTGGCCTCGGGGGTGGCCTCGGCCAGGAAGTCGTCGACGCCGGCCTCCTGGGCGATGGCCGCCGCGGTGAGGGGGTTGTCCCCGGTGATCATCACCGTCCGGATGCCCATCTGGCGCATCTCGTCGAACTTCTCCTTGATGCCCTGCTTGACCACGTCCTTCAACTCAATGACCCCGAGAATGTCCGGTCCGTCGGCCACGGCCAAGGGGGTGGAGCCGGCGCGCGAGACCCGCTCGACGATGGCGTCGAGGTCGACCGGCACCGTCCCGCCCTGCTCGCTCACCCACCGCTTGACCGAGTCGGCGGCCCCTTTGCGGATCTGGCGAGGGCCGATGTCGAGCCCGGACATACGGGTCTGGGCGGTGAACGGCACGAACGCGTGTTCTCCTTCGAGCTCACGCTCTCTGATGTTGAAGCGCTCCTTGGCGAGGACGACGATCGAGCGGCCCTCGGGGGTCTCGTCGGCCAGCGAGGCCAGCTGGGCGACGTCGGCCACGTCCTGTTCATGGTGGCTGCCGACAGGATAGAAATCGGAGGCCATCCGGTTGCCGAGGGTGATGGTCCCGGTCTTGTCGAGCAACAGGGTCTGCACGTCGCCGGCCGCCTCCACAGCACGGCCGCTCATGGCCAGCACATTGCGCTGGACGAGACGGTCCATGCCGGCGATGCCGATGGCCGACAGGAGCGCCCCGATGGTGGTCGGTATGAGGCAGACCAGCAGTGAGATCAGGATGACCACCGAGACGGTCGCCCCTGCATAGTGGCCGAACGCCTGGAGTGTCACCACCACCGGCAGGAAGACGATGGTGAGCACGGCCAGCAGGATGGTGAGGGCGATCTCGTTGGGGGTCTTCTGACGGTTGGCCCCCTCGACCAG
>CAZNLF010000031.1:0-2631 GCA_964573595.1 uncultured Acidimicrobiaceae bacterium
CGCCAGATGCATCAGGCCCCTCCCGAGGTCGGGCTCACCATAACAACCACCGGTGGGCGATCGGTGCCGACGCCGGTCGAGCCGGCGCCCGCCCCTCCTATCCTGCAGTGATGACCGGAGCGGAGGTAACCCCACTCGACGTCGCGCTGTTCGGCGCCACCGGCAGCATCGGTGGGACCATCGCCGCGGAGCTGGTGGCCCGGGGCCACCACGTCGTCGGTATCACCCGCCGGGCGGCGGGTGTCCCCTCCCCCGGTATCGACGTCCACACCGGCGACGTCACCGATCCCCGCAGCGTGGCCGAGGCCGTCCGCGGCAGGGACGCGGTGGTCTCGGCCGTCGGGCCGCGCCGCGGCTCGGGCGAGCCACAGCCGTTCGTGGCTGCCGCACACGGCCTGATCGGAGGGCTCCGTCTGGCCGGAGTGCGCCGGCTCGTGGTGGTCGGGGGCGCCGGCAGCCTCGAGCTCGCCCCGGGGGTCCAGGCGCTGGACGCCCCGGACTTCCCCGAGGCCCACCGGGCCAATGCGCTGGCCCAGCGCGAGGCGCTCGAGGTCTACCGGACCGCCGAGGACCTCGACTGGACCTACGTGGCACCGGCGGCGGAGATCGGCCCGGGCGAGCACGTCGGTGACTATCAGCTCGGCCACGACCGCATGCTCTTCGACGAGCACGGTGTGAGCAGGATCGGCTATGCCGACTACGCCGACGGTGTCGTCGACTGCCTCGAGCAGGGGACCCACCTGCGGGAGCGGATCACGCTGGCCGACTGACCCGCCGTCACCCGGCCACCGCGGGTTGCACTACCGTCGCGGCGCATGAACGACGACAGCGCGCCCACGCCCCCGTCCGACCTCTTTTCGGTGGAGGGCAAGACCGTCGTGGTGACGGGCGGAACCCGTGGCATCGGAGCGATGATCGCCGGGGGCTTCGTGGCCGCCGGGGCGAGCGTCGTCGTCGCGTCCCGCAAGGCCGAGGCCGTCGACGCCACCGTGGCCGACCTCTCGCGCTTCGGCAGCTGCTCGGGGCTGGCGGCCGACCTGTCCACCGAAGAGGGGGCCCGACTGTTCGCCGAGGGGGTCGCGTCCGGCCACCGTGCGGTCGACGTACTGGTGAACAATGCCGGTGCCACCTGGGGTGCTCCGCTCGTCGACCATGACACCGCGTCGTGGGAGCGGGTCCTCAATCTCAACGTCCAGGGTATCTTTCACACCACGAAGTTCCTCCTTCCCCTGCTGGAGGCGGCGGCGCGGCCCGGCGAGCCGTCACGGGTGATCAACATCGGCTCCATCGACGGCATCCACGTGCCGGTCCTCGAGTCCTACTCCTACTCGGCCTCCAAAGCCGCCGTGCACCAGCTGACCCGGCACCTGGCCAAGCGGCTCGCCCCGACGATCACGGTCAACGCAGTGGCGCCGGGACCGTTCGAGTCGAAGATGATGGCCGCCACGCTCGAGGCCTTCGGCGACGCCATCGCCGAGGCCGCGCCGATGAAACGGATCGGCCGGCCCGACGACATGGCCGGGGTCGCCATCTTTCTGGCGTCGAGGGCGGGTGCCTACCTGACCGGTGCCATCATCCCCGTGGACGGGGGCATCGCCACCACGGCCTGAGACGTCCGCCACCAGGGCGGGGCGGTCCGCAGCCGAGCGGACCCGGTGGCCCAGAAGCGCTGGTCGACCCGGCAGCCCGGTCGATCCGGTGGACCAGCCGACCAGTCGATCCGGGAACCCGGCCGGGCCCGGCGGGCCGGCTCAGGCGAACTCGGGCAGATCCGGCAGCCGCCCGGCGACCAGCTGGGCGGTCCGTTCGGTCAACTGTGCCGGATAGGCATCGTGCGTCAGCACGAGGAACCGCTCCGCCCTGATGGCATCCACCACCAGTTCGGCGACCTTGTCCGGTGCCATGCCGTCAGCCACGGCTTGGGCCAGATAGCCGGACACGAACTTCTGGTCCTCGGTGAGCTCCGTGGCCAGATGCTGGGGGCGGTGCCGTTCCGAGTCGACGATGTTGGTGGTGATCATCCCGGGGCAGAGCACCGACACCTTGAGGAGGGACCCGGACGCCGCCAGGTCCTGGGCCAGCGATTCGGTGGCGGCGAAAGCGGCGAACTTCGAGACGGCGTAGGGCGCCTCGAACGGTGCCCCGAACAGCCCGGCCACCGAGGAGGTGTTGACCACGTGCCCCTCCGTGCCCTGGGCGATCATCCGGGGCACGAAGGCCCGGATGCCGTGGAGGATGCCCCACAGGTTCGCCCCCAGTACGAACTCGAAGTCCTCGGGGGGCCGCTCCCAGATCACGCCCCCCACGAACACTCCGGCGTTGTTGCAGAGGACGTGGACGGCCCCCCAGCGGTCGAAGACCTCGTCGGCGAGGGCTTCCACCTGCGAGGCCTGGCTCACGTCGCAGACAGACGACATGATCCCGCCGGCGGGGTGGTCCCGCTCGATCATCGCCGCCGTCCCGGCCAACGCATCGGCATCCAGGTCGGCCAGTGCCACCCGCATCCCCCGGTCGGCGAAGGCGACGGCGAGCGAGCGCCCGATGCCGCTTCCGGCGCCCGTCACCACCGCGGTGCGTCCCTCAAACTCCTGCATAATCCAGCTCCTCCGTCATGGTCGTGTGCTCCGTGGT
>CAZNLF010000031.1:2731-7444 GCA_964573595.1 uncultured Acidimicrobiaceae bacterium
TGGCCCGAGCCGTCAATCCGTTGGCCCGAGCCGATCGGCGATGAAGTGCCCCACCCCTGCCACGCTCTCGTCCGCCTCCGGCACCATCGATCCGGGGAAGGCCTGGAAGACATGGACCAGCTCCGGCCACACGGTCACGGTGGCCGAGCCACCATCCACTCGGATCCGGTCGGCCAGCCGTCGCGAGTCGTCGAGGAGCAGTTCGCACGCACCGACTTCGATGTGCACCGGGGGGAGTCCGCCCAGGCTCTCGGCGAACAGCGGCGACGCCAGCTCGCTACGGGGATCGGCTCCGGCCAGGTAGGCGTCGGCCATCTCGTCGAGTCCCTCCTTCGTGACCATCGGGTCCTCGCCCGCCAGCGACTCGAAGGTGCGAGCGGTCTGGGTCAGGTCGACCCACGGCGACAGGCAGACTGCGGCGGCGGGCAGGGGGAGGCCTTCGGAGCGCAGGGCCACGAGCATGGCAATGGTCAACCCGCCGCCGGCCGAATCCCCGGCCACGGCGATGCGGCCGGGCGGCGTCCCACCCTCCACGAGCTCACGGTAGGCGGCGCTGGCGTCGTCGACAGCCGCCGGGAACGGGTGCTCCGGGGCGAGCCGGTAGTCGAGGGTCACGACCGTGGTTCCGGTGGCCACCGCGAACCGAGCCGCAAGATCGCGGTGGGTGTCGAGCGATCCGATGCAGTAGCCGCCTCCGTGCAGGTAGAGGACCACGGCGTCGTCACGACCACCGTCCGGGTGGATCCACTCCGCCCGCCTGCCACCCAGCTCCGCCCGGCGCACCCGGACACCTCGGGGTGGTTCCGACGAAGCGGCGCCGCGGTCCAGTGCGTCGCGCCGTTCGACCAGCGTGCCGGCGCCCAGGCCGGCGTCCGCCATGAAGGTGCGGATCATCTCGACGCCGGGGTGGGTCATGAGGGCCCCACCTCCGCCCGCACCCCTCCTACCCCGTCACCGTGCACGCCCATCCGATCCCCCTTCCACCCGCCGGTCCCGGGCCCGGCGCCGGTGCCGGAGGACTCGTCGGGGCACCACGGTAGATGGTCCACGTGCCGTAGTGTGTCACGCGCCCACCGGCGGGCCCCGGTGGCCACACCGGAGTCACCGCGAGCCCGGCCTTGCACCCGTCGTCCGATCAGAGGAGCGACCCTGACCATGCCCTCACCGAGCCACCTCGGCCGGACGACGATCACCGACGGCGACGAGGCGATCGCCCTCGCCCTCGAGGACGTGAGCGTCCCCGCCCTCCTGATGTCGATGGTCCACATGAGCGGAGATCCGTCAATCCTCCGGTCCGGGCCGCGGCCGGCCGGTATCTACCTGAACGAGGTCCAGGGGTTCATGACGCCCGAGGACCAGGCCGCGGTTCGGGCCCGGGCCCTCGAGGTGGTCGTGGACTACCGCGACGGGGGGTGCGTCCTCCCTGCTCCCCCGACTCCCGAGGTGGTCCACGAGATGATGAACGTGCTGGTCGGTGGGGAGATCCCCGACGAGTACGTGCCGCTGATGCTCGAGGAGCTGGAGCTCGAGGACTCCGACGTCCGCGACCTCCACTGGCTCGATGCGACACCCGCCCAGGACCGGAGGCAGTTCCACGTCGTCGTGATCGGGGCCGGCATGTCCGGACTGTTGGCCGGCATCCGGCTGGCTCGGGCCGGTGTCGCCTTCACCATCATCGAGAAGAACCCCGGGGTGGGAGGGACCTGGTGGGAGAACCGGTACCCCGGGTGCAGGGTCGACGTCGGCAACCACTTCTACTGCTACTCGTTCGCCCCCAACAACGAGTGGACGGAGTTCTTCGCCCGCCAGCCGGAGCTGCAGGGCTACTTCGAGCAGTGCATGCGCGAGTTCGGGATCACCGAGCACATCCGGTTCGAGACCGAGGTGACCAGCGCACGGTGGGACGAGGACCGGTCCCGGTGGTCGGTCGAGGTCCGTGGCGGGGACGGACCGACCTCCATCCAGGCCCAGGCGGTGATCAGTGCCGTCGGTCAGCTCAACCGTCCCCAGCTCCCCGACATCCCCGGTCGGGATTCCTTCGGTGGAGTGTCCATGCACTCCGCGCGGTGGATCGAGGGTACCGATCTCGCCGGCAAGCGGGTCGCGGTGGTCGGCTCGGGTGCCAGCGCGTTCCAGATCGTCCCCACCATCGCACCCGACGTGGCCCACCTGACCGTCTTCCAGAGGTCCGCCCCGTGGATGTTCCCCAACCCGCACTACCACGACCGGGTCGGCGACGGTGCCCGCTGGGCGTTCGAGCACCTCCCCTACTACGGCCGCTGGTACCGGTTCCTCCTGTTCTGGCCGGCCTGTGACGGAGGGCTGCCCGCCATGCGGGTCGACCCGGACTGGCCGGACCAGACGAGGTCGATCAGCGCCATCAACGACGCCGCCCGAGAAGTGTTCACCCAGTGGATGGCCGATCAGATCGGCGACGACGAGGACCTCCTGGCCAAGGTGGTCCCGGACTACGTCTGCCTCGGCAAGCGCACCCTGCAGGACAACGGGAGCTGGCTCGGCGCCCTGGTGCGGGAGAACGTCGAGCTCGTGACCGACCCCATCGCCGAGATCAGGTCGGACCGGATCGTCACGGCCGACGGCGAGGAGCACCCGGTGGACGTGATCATCTACGCCACAGGGTTCCACGCCAACCGCTACCTGTGGCCCATGGAGATCACCGGCCGTGGCGGGGTCACCCTGGCCGAGCAGTGGGGTGACCGCCCCACCGCCTACTTGGGGATGACCGTCCCCAATTTCCCGAACCTGTTCTGCATGTACGGGCCGGGCACCAACCTGGCTCACGGGGGAAGCCTGATCTTCCACTCGGAATGCCAGATCCGCTACATCATGGGCTGCCTCGGTGCCCTGGTTGCCGGCGGGCATCGGGCCCTCGAGTGCCGCGGCGACGTGCACGACGACTACAACCGGCGCCTCCAGGAGGAGCTCGACACCATGGTCTGGTCCCATCCTTCCATCCGGACCAGCTGGTACCGCAACCCCGAAGGGCGCATCTACATCCTGTCCCCGTGGCGCCTGGTGGACTACTGGGCGTGGACGAAGGCGCCGGACCTCGATGACTTCGTCCTGACCCCCTAGTCGTCACGCCTGGTCACCGCAGGCCCGCCCGGGTGTCCTGGCCTGCGGTTCATCGGCAATTGCCGCATTGTCCGTTGCCGAAATGTCACTGTGAGTGAGATACTTATTACTCAGAGTAATAGAAGACAGCGAGGGGCAGTGGGATGGGGCATCCAGGCAGCAGACGAGGGCGCGCGCCATGGTCGATGGCGGTGGCGATGGTCACACTCATCGCGGTGGCAACCATCGGTGTGACCACCATCAGCGGGGGTGCCCGGGCCGGCGCCACCGTCCAGCCGGTCGCCCACACCCCGACGGCGCCGTCTGCGGACCGGTTCTGGCTGGCGACCTCCTCGGGGGCGCTGTACCCCTTCGGTCTGCCCGGCTACGGCTCGCCCGGCACACCGCTCAACCGGCCGGTGGTCGGGGTCGTCCCGACGGCCGACAGCCAGGGCTACTGGATGGTGGCGTCCGACGGTGGCGTCTTCTCCTATGGGGACGCCCACTTCTACGGGTCCACCGGGGCCCTCCGGCTCAACAAGCCGATCGTGGGCCTCGCCGCCACCGCCGACCACAAGGGCTACTGGCTGGTCGCCAGTGACGGCGGCGTCTTCTCCTTCGGGGACGCCCACTTCTACGGGTCCACCGGGGCCCTCCGTCTCAACAAACCGATCGTGGGCATGGCCGTCACCCCGGACGGGAACGGGTACTGGCTGGTCGCCAGTGACGGTGGTGTGTTCTCCTTCGGCGACGCCCACTTCTACGGCTCCACCGGAGCGTTGAACCTCAACAAGCCGGTGGTGGGCATGGCCGCCGCCCCGGGCGGCGGCGGGTACTGGCTGGTCGCCAGTGACGGTGGTGTGTTCTCCTTCGGTGACGCCCTGTTCCACGGCTCGACCGCGACCAGCACCGGCGACCCGGTCGAGCAGGTCGTGCCGACCCCGTCGGGCGGGGGCTACTGGATCGTCCAGCAGAACGGGACCGCCTCCCCGTTCGGTGACGCCGACTCGCAGACCCCGCCGCCCACCGCCCTGGTGTTCGACCCGGTGACGCCGGGCGACCGCGCCGTCCTGTTCGCCTTCCAGCAGCTGGGGAAGCCCTACATCTGGGGCGGGAACGGGCCGGTGGGCTACGACTGCTCCGGACTGGCGCTCGCCTCGTGGACCCACGGTGCCGGGGTCGCGTTCGCCCGGGTGGCCGACGACCAGTACCACACGGCCGGCGTGTCGGTCGCGCTCGACAACCTCCAGGCCGGGGACCTCGTGTTCTGGGGAACCAGCCAGACCGACTGGACGACCGTCTACCACACCGCCATCTACGTGGGCGGGGGACGCATCGTCGAGGCGACCGGTGTCGAAGTGCAGCTCAACGCCCTCGGACAGTGGGGCTCGAGCGACCTGATGCCGAACGGCCGGAGGCCGTAGGTCGGGCCGCCCCGGTCGGGATACCCCGGTCGGGACACGAGGCCGACGGCAGACCTCCGGCCACGTCGGCCTGACGGCCGGCGAGACTCCGGCCGGAGCGCTCGCCAGGCCGGACCGGATGTGGGACGGTGTCGGCATGGCCGGACCGAGCGACCCCGCCGCCGCCCGGACCCTCCGCTACCGCACCGCGCCCGGACGATGGGTCATCGCCGCC
>CAZNLF010000031.1:7544-18313 GCA_964573595.1 uncultured Acidimicrobiaceae bacterium
CGCCGCCCGGACCCTCCGCTACCGCACCGCGCCCGGACGATGGGTCATCGCCGCCACCGTGCTCGGCTCGGGGATGGCCGCCGTCGACGCGACCGTCATCGGGATCGCCCTCCCGACGATCGGCCGCGACTTCCACGCCTCGCTGGGCACCCTGCAGTGGGTGGTGACCGGGTACACGCTGACCCTCAGCTCGCTGCTGCTCCTCGGCGGCAGTCTGGGTGACCGTTTCGGTCGCCGGCGGGTGTTCCTGATCGGGGTGGGGTGGTTCGCCGTGGCCTCGGCGGCCTGTGCGGTGTCCTCGGGTCCCACCCAGCTGATCGTCACCCGGATCCTCCAGGGCGTCGGCGGCGCGCTCTTGACGCCCGGGAGCCTGGCCATCCTGGAGGCGTCCTTCTCCCCCGACGATCGGAGCCAGGCCATCGGCGCCTGGTCGGGGCTGGGCGGGGTGGCCACCGCCGTCGGCCCACTCCTGGGCGGCTACCTCATCGCCGCGGCGTCGTGGCGGTGGATCTTCCTCATCAACATCCCCATCGGCGCCGTCGTCCTGGTGTTGTCGTACCGCCACGTCCCCGAATCGAGCGACCCCGCCAACCGCGGCCCCATCGACGCGGCCGGCGCGGCACTGGCCACCACCGCACTGGCCGCCGCGTCCTACGCACTCATCGAGGGTTCGTCCCGTGGATGGACGGAGGGCCCGGTGCTGGCCTCCATGGCCGTCGCCGCGGTCGGTTCCGTCGCGTTCATCGTGGTCGAGCACCGCTCGGTGTCACCCATGCTCCCCCTGGGCCTGTTTCGCAACCGCCAGTTCACGGTGACCAACGCAGTGACCCTGGTCGTCTATGCCGGGCTCGGAGGCGTCCTGTTCCTGCTGCCGGTGGTCCTCCAGGTGGTGGACGGCTACACACCACTGGAGTCCGGCGTGGCCCTGCTCCCGCTGACACTCGTGATGCTGGCGTTCTCCGCCCGGTCGGGACGTATCGCCGCCGTCATCGGCCCGCGGCTCCAGATGTCCACCGGACCGGTCGTGGTGGGCATCGGGCTGGCCCTGTTGGTCCGGGTGCCCGGCGCCAGCTCCTACGGGACGGGGGTCCTGCCCGCCGTGCTGGTCATCGCCGTCGGCCTGGCGGCCACGGTCGCCCCGCTCACCGCCACCGCCCTCAACTCGGTGACCGACGCCCGCGCCGGCCTCGCTTCGGCGGTGAACAACGACGTGGCCCGGATCGGCGGCCTCATCGCCGTCGCTGTGCTACCGGCCATCGGCGGGATCACCGGCCTCGACTACCTGTCCCCCCATGCCCTCGGCGACGGCTTCCGGAGAGCCGTGCTGATCGCCGGATCGTGGTGCGTGATCGGCGGGATCGTGGCCGCCTTCGGTATCGAGAACCCCCCACGGACCCAGACACGGGACCGGCCGTCGCCGCGGTCGGGCGACTCGCCCAGCTACTGCGCGCTCGATGCCACGCCCCTGCGGGAGCGAGCCGGCTAGCAGCGCCGTCCCGGCCCACGCTGCGGTTTGGCTACCGTGGGCGGCATGCCCGCCTCCACCCTCAGATTCGGAGTGCTCGGAGCGGCCCGCATCACCCCTGCCGCCCTCCTCCGGCCGGCCGCGGCCGATCCCGAGGTGTCCGTCACGGTCGTCGCCGCCCGGGACAAGGACCGGGCCTCGGCGTTCGCCCGGCGCCACGGCATCGACCGCGTGGCCGACGACTATCAGGAGGTCTGCTCGGACCCCTCGGTCGATGCGGTCTACATCCCGCTGCCCAACAGCCTGCACGCCGAGTGGACCTTGCGGGCCCTCGACGCCGGCAAGCACGTGCTGTGCGAGAAGCCGTTCACCGCCAACGCCGTCGAGGCCGGGGAGGTTGCCGCGGCGGCCGACCGGGCCGCCGCTGCTTCCGGCCTCGTCGTGATGGAGGCCTTCCACTACCGGTACCACCCCCTGGCCCGGCGGATGCGGGAGATCGTGGACGGCGGCGAACTCGGTCGGCTCCGGCACATCGAGGCGTGGCTCTGCGCTCCCATCCCCAACAAGTCGGACATCCGCTATCAGCCCGGTTTGGCCGGAGGGGCGATGATGGACATGGGCTCCTACGTGGTCCACTGGGCGCGGCTGCTCGGTCGGGAGGAGCCGACGGTGGTTTCGGCGACCCCCCTCCTCCACTCCCCCGTGGTGGACCGGGCCATGCGGGCCGAGCTGCAGTTCCCGAGCGGGCACACCGCCACCATCCACTGCTCGATGTGGTCGAGGTCCGTGCTCCACCTGTCCGCCCGGGCGGTGGGCGACGACGGGGAGCTCCGGGTGTTCAACCCGATCGCCCCCCAGACCTTCAGCTGGCTCACCGTCAGGGCCGACGGGGGCCGACGCACGGAGTTCCCGTCACGCCGACCGACGTACGCCTACCAGCTCGACGCGTTCCGCGACGCCGTCCGGGGTGGACGGCCGGTTCTCACCCCGCCGTCCGATTCCGTGGCCAACATGGCGGTGATCGATGCCGTGTACCGTGCAGCAGACATGCGGCCGAGGAGAACCTGACCGGCCCATCCAAGGAGTGAACGCCATGAGCACCTTTCCCTACGACGGCCGGTTCGCCGTGCACCGCCAGCTCCCCGAGGAGGGGACGCCGCGCTCGGAGGTCCTGGCCATGCTGCACACCGTGGCCGCCGAAGAGGACCGGTCCTGGGAGTCGGGCAAGTGCTCGGGGACCATGTACTGCGGCGATCACGACCACTACCGGTTCATGAACGAGGCGTTCGGGCTCTTCGCCCACGTCAACGTGCTCCAGCGCGACCTGTGCCCCAGCGCCACGAAGTTCGAGGCGGAGATCATCGCCATGACCCTCGACCTTCTCCACGCCGAAGCGGTGGACGACGGGGAGCCGGTCGGCCTGGTGTCCACCGGTGGCACCGGGAGCATCTGTCACGCCATGCTCGCCTACCGCGACTTCGCCGCCGACAGTCGAGGGGTGCGCCGGCCCAACGTCATCAAGCCCGAGACCGCCCACCCCGCCTTCGACAAGGCCTGCCACCTGTTCGGCATCGATCTGCGCGTGGCACCGGTCGACCCGGTCACCACCACGGTCGATCCCGAATGGGTCGATGCCCACATCGACGGGGACACCGTGGCGATCATCGGCTCGGCCTGCAATTACGGATACGGCACGGTCGACCCCATCGACGCGCTGTCCGACATCGCCCTCCGCCACGGCGTCGGGCTCCACGTGGACAGCTGCCTGGGTGGGTTCATCCTGCCGTTCGGCCAGGAGCTCGGCTACGACATCCCCCTGTTCGACTACCGGGTGCCCGGGGTCACCTCGATGTCGGCCGACACCCACAAGTACGGGTACGCGTTCAAGGGGACCTCGGTGCTCACCTTCCGGGACAAGGCCATCCGGAACGCCCAGTACTTCTTCCGCACGGACTGGAGCGGCGGCAAGTACTGCTCGCCCGGCATGGAGGGGTCCCGGTCGGGAGGATTGATCGCCGCCACCTGGGCCTCCATGGTGCAGCTCGGTCGGGAGGGCTACCGCAACTACGCCCGGCAGATCTTCGAGACCGCCGAGGTGATGCAGCGTGCCGTGCTCTCCCATCCGGAGCTCCGCATCCTGGGCCGCCCGACCTTCCTGTTCAGTTTCACCTCGGACGAGTTCGACATCTACCACGTGAACGACTCGATGCGGAAGCGGGGATGGCGGTTCAACGGGCAGCAGTATCCGAACGCGCTCCACATGGCCGTGACCCGACCCCAGACCCAGGCCGGCATCGCCGAGGCGTTCGCCACCGACCTCGCCGAAGCCGTCGGGTACGCGAAGGCCCACGCCGGTGAGGCGCCGTCGTCCGGAGCCATCTACGGGGGCCTCGCCGGGGGCATGACCGACGAGGCCGACCACTTCATCAGGATGGTGATGGCCGACATGCTGGACGCCCAACAGGCCATCCCCGCCGAGGCCTGACGCCGGCCTGACGCCGGCCGGTCGGCGCCGGTGGGCCCGACTACCCGTTGGCCAGCAGCACCGGCCGGGACGCGAAGGACTGGGGTGGCCCCGGCCGGCCCAGCAGGAAGCCCTGGGCCTCGTCACAGCCCATCTCGCCGACGGCGTGCAGCTCGGCCTCGGTCTCGACCCCCTCGGCCACCACCCGGAGGCCCAGGTTGTGGGCCAGGTCGACCACGGTGGCGATGATGGTGGTGTCCTCGGACGAGGAGCCCAGTCCGGCCACGAAGCTGCGGTCGACCTTCAGCCGGTCGATCGGGAGGTCCTTCAGGTACAGCAGCGACGAATAGCCCGTGCCGAAGTCGTCGAGCGCCAAGTGCACACCGAGGTCGCGGATCTTCTGCATGAGCGCACCGATGCGGACGATGTCCATGACCAGGACCGACTCGGTGATCTCCAGCACCAAGCAGTCCGCCGCCAGACGGGAGCACTCCAGGGCCCCGCTCACGTGGTCGAAGAAGTTCGGGTCCTGCAGCTGGCGGGCCGAGACGTTGACCGACACCGTGAGGTCGGACCGGCCCTCGTCCTGCCATCTCCGGCACTGCGAGGTCGCCTCCTCGAGCACCCAGCGTCCGACGTGAACGATGTCGCGGCTCCGCTCGAGGAGTGGGATGAACTCGACCGGCGACACCGACCCGAGCTCGGGATGGTTCCACCGCAATAGCGCCTCCATGCCCACGATGTCCCCGCCCAGTTTGAAGAGGGGCTGGTAGTGGACGGAGAGCTGGCCCAGGTCGTGCGCGGCCCGCAGCTCGTGGGCCAGTTGGCTCTGACGCCGGTTGTCGTCGCCGATCACCGTGTTGAAGTACTCGTAGCGGGCGGGACCGCCCCGCTTGGCCTGGTACATGGCGGCGTCGGCCTGGGCCATGCACACCTCCGGGTCGGCGCCGGGCGCCACCGGTGCGATGCCGATGCTCACCGAGGTGTAGAGGTGTCGCTCCCCCACGGCCACCGGCCTGCGCATCGCGTGGTGGATCCGCTCGGCCAGCGACCGAGCGGATGCGTCGGGGTTGTCGAGGTCTTGGACCAGGATGACGAACTCGTCCCCGCCCAGGCGGGCCACGGTGTCCGCCGACCGCACCAGGTCCTGCAGGCGTCCGGCCACCTCCACCAGGAGGCAGTCACCGGCGGCGTGGCCGAACCGGTCGTTGATCGCCTTGAAGTTGTCGAGGTCCAGGTAGAGGAGCATGGCGGCGTTCCGCCGGCGTAGGAGGGCGTTGGCCGCCTGTCCCAGCCGGTCCACCAGCAGCGAGCGGTTCGGGAGCCCGGTCAGCTCGTCGTGCAGGGCGCGGTGAGCCAGGTTCGCCTGCTCGTCGTCGAGCTTGTGTTGGAGCTCACGTCGGGTGACGTCGAACTGGCGGACGATGCGCACCAGGCTTCCGTCACAGCTCAGGCGGACCACGTCGCGGGCCACGGCGCGGAGCTCGTCGCTCACCTCCAGGCGCCGGGCCTCCTCGGTCAGCACCAGGCAGGTGAGGTCGCGCCAGGCGAAGTAGGCCTTGGCCACACTGTCGAGCGCGGCATCCTCGGTGAGGGCCAATTCGCCCTGGGCGGCGAGGATCTCCTCATCCTCGGTGGATGCCACCTGATCGGTGGACAGCCACCGACCGATCAGGTGGGTGGCCAGCCGGGCGGCGACGAACGCATGCCCCTTCAGGTCTTCGGAGAAGCGCTGGTCGACGAGCCTTCCCACCTCGTCGGCCCGCGACTGGAGGGCATGTCCGAGGGCGACCCGCTCGTCGCTCAGCGGCGGGGCCGGCTCCGCCTCGGTCACGAGTGCGCCCTCCCCGGTGGCGGGCACATCATCGGTTGCGGCCACATCCGGCCCGCCGAAGGCATCGGCCCCGACCGTCTGGTCCGCTTCCATGCTTCCGGTCATCGGTCTCGGGCAGCATCAACTTGACCACCGCCGCTGACGCTCCCCCCCGGCTCGCCGACCGGGCAATCCGGCCTGGACACGGACCCCGATGAGACGATGCCGGCGTCACCCGCCTGGAACCGGCGGCATCGGCCCCATCCACTCGAGAGTCGTGCACAATTCCCCATCGGCACGGACTACGGAGGGCTTGAGCATGGCGCGGCCGGGACGGGTCTCGCCTCGGATGCCTAGGGTGGGTACCGACGGACGAGCAAGGGGGCCCGGTGAAGGCAGCGGTGTACTACGAGACGGGCGGACCCGAGGTCTTCCGTTACGAGGAGGTGCCCGACCCCGAGGTCGGTCCGGACCAGGTGCTGATCCGGGTGGAGGCGATCAGCGTCGAGGGCGGCGACACCCTCAACCGCCTGGGAGGGGCCATGACGGCCACGCCGCACATCGTGGGCTACCAGTGCGCGGGGACGGTGCTGTCGGTCGGTGAGGGGGTCCAGGCGATCGAGCCGGGCGACCGCGTGGTGACCGTCGGCGTCGACGGGTCCCATGCCGAGCGCCGGGTCGCGGGTGCCTCCTTCTGCTGGACGGTGCCCACCGGGGTCACCACCGAACAGGCGGCCTGTGTCCCGGTGCCGTTCGGCACGGCTGACGACGCCCTGTTCGAGTTCGGCCGGCTGCAACCCGGCGAGACGGTGCTCGTCCACGCCGGCGCCAGCGGCGTGGGCATCGCCGCCATCCAGCTGGCACACCGTGCCGGGGCCCGGGTGTTGGCCACCGCCTCGAGCACGGCACGCCTCGATCGGTTGCACGAGCTCGGACTCGACCACGGCATCGACTACTCGACGGTGGACTTCGCCGACGAGGTCCGCCGTCTCACCGAGGGGAAGGGGGCCGACGTCATCGTCGACTCCGTGGGTGGGTCGACCCTGCAGAAGAGCCTTCAGTGCCTCGCCTACCGAGGCCGCTGCATCACCTTCGGCGACGCCGGGAGGGAACTCCCCTCACGGCTCGACATCTCGACCATGCGGGCGAATAACCAGACCCTGGTCGGTTACTTCCTCGGGGCCGAGCTGTTCCTGGGCAGCCGAGCCCATGCGGTGATCGCCCGGCATCTCGACGACATCGCCGACGGCCAACTCCGCGTCGTCATCGACCGTCGCCTCCCCTTGGAGGATGCGGCTGAGGCCCACGCCTACATCGAGAGCCGCCAGGCGTTCGGGCGGGTGCTGCTGATCCCGTGACTCCGGTCGCCGTGACGGAGGCCGGTCGCTAGCCTGACCTCATGATCCGGCCGGCCACCATCGACGACGTCGACGGACTGGTGAAGATGATCCACGAACTGGCCGAATTCGAGCATTCACCGGGGTCGGTGGAGGTGGACCGGGACATGCTGGCCGGGGCCCTCTTCGGCGAGTCCCCCGCAGTGTTCGCCCACGTGGCCGAGGAGGACGGCCACCTCCTCGGGATGGCCATCTGGTTCCTCAGCTTCTCCACCTGGACCGGTCGTCACGGGATCGCGCTCGAGGACCTCTTCGTCCGACCCGAGGCCAGGGGGACGGGCATCGGCCGCCAGTTGATCGCCGAGCTCGCCGCGATTGCCGAGCGGGCCGGGTACCGCAGGATCGACTGGTCGGTGTTGGACTGGAACCAATCCGCCATTCGCTTCTATCAGTCGCTCGGGGCGGTGCCCATGGACGAGTGGATCGGGTACCGGCTGTCCGACGAGGCGCTGGCGGCGCTGGGCTCCGCTGACCATCGGGAGGAATGACCGGGAGCGACTGGTCGGTGAGCTACCGATACGGGTTGCTCGATGGCCCTCACCCGGCAGCGGTCGGGGGCAGGCTGGACCACCTGCGTTCAGACGCGCAAGAGGGACCCCGAAGGATCCCTCTGCGAACGACAGACCTACCCTGACTGACGCAACCATACCGCTCCCGGCTCCAATGAGACACCCCTTCGCCACCTTGCGAGAAGCGCCTCGGGCCCGGGCGGCGGACCTGCCCGGACGAAACGGGATCTCCGGGTTCGATTCCCGGCCGGGGTGCCCTGTCCGGGTGCCGGATCGCGGGTGACTGGTCATCACCGTTCACGCGATCCGGCCCGCCGGGTGCACCAGCGCTGGCGCGCTTGGCCTCGGCATCCGTCCACAGAGGGGTCCTGACCGCATACCCGGCGATGATGGGGAACTCCGCCAGAACGCACACAACATAGAGTGACCATCGATGTCTGGTGCGACTGATCCGAATGCCTCTCGCACCGGTGACGGGAAGCTAGTTCGCCGATTCGACCTGGCTGCGACAGCCGTTTTCGCCGTCGAGGGGGCCGCCGTCGCCAGTAGTGCTCACCTTGATCTCTTTGGGGTCGTTGTTCTCGGGTGCGTCACCGCCATGGGGGGAGGAATCCTTCGTGATCTGCTGATCGGTGCTGTCCCTCCGGCTGCGCTGACGGACAGGTTGTATATTCCGCTGGCGGTGGCGGCCAGCCTGATTACCTTCGTGCTCCATCATCCCGTTGGGCAGATCCCATCCTGGCTGCTCACCGGTTTGGATGCCGCCGGCTTGGGCCTCTTCTGTGCTTCTGGATCGGCCAAGGCACTGGACCACGGATTGTTGCCGGTCAGCGCAGCGTTCCTGGGGACGCTCACTGCTGTCGGAGGTGGGGCGATGAGTGCAGTCCTCATCGGCCGAGTTCCGCCGGTGCTTCGAGTGGACATCTATGCAGTTGCTGCCCTCCTCGGTGCGGCGATCGTCGTAGCAGGAGTACGACGGAAACTGCCCCGGGCACCGGTGATGCTGGCCGGAGGAGGAGCCTGCTTCGTGCTGCGAGTTCTTGCGGCCTGGCAGCATTGGAACCTTCCCCGAATCCACTGATCCCCTCAACCATTCGGGGACACCCTCGACACGGATGACGGACGCACCTCATGGGTAAGCTGCCGCTCCCCCAGATTCGTCGATGTGCGTTATTACGTAGGGCGTGACGAACCCGTTTGTGCAGAGCATGGCCAGCAACTTCGAGCAAGCTCTGCGGCTGATGGAGGCGGCGATTACGGATTGTCCCGACGATCTGTGGGAGACGGACCTGTGGCCGGATGAGGCATCCACGGGTCCGACACCGCACGGAGGACTACACGGATCAGCCCCTGGTTCCTCGCGTACCACGCGCTGTCGACGCTCGACTACGACCTCACCGCCGAGTTCGGGCCATGGGAACCACCACAACCCTTTGACGAGAACACCGACGCCTTTCCGAACCGTATGTTCACCAAGGTCGAACTCCTCAGCGACAAGTGCCGGAGGCCAGCCGTCGGACATGACCCAAGGAGCCGGCCTCTAACCGCCGCCGACCCGGCAGTGGTCGGGGACACTCCACCCTTCGGCTCGCCGTAGCGCTACCCCCCAGTGGTACCAAAGGTGCCATTTGGTATTCCGAGGCTTGTGCAGGTAGCGACGATTTGACTCTCAACTGCGGTTATCTCCGAGCCGCTGTGGTCGTTCATCGCCCTCAGCAACTTCCCTGCCTCCCGCTCTAGAACCTGATTGCCTGAATGCTCACCAGCTTTGATCGGTTGGGTGAGAAGAGCGACCGAAAAGTTGGGTGGTGGCGGAGTGCCAGGAATCGAACCACAAAGTCCCTTCGCAGCAGCCGATGGACCGGACGAACATCCGGCAGCACCGATTCCGAATGCTCCGATCAGGACCGCCGCAACCAAAACAACTCTACGCAATCCGCCGCCGCTCATGGTTCGTATCAGGGACACCTTCTTTGCTCGTGCGAGTCTTGCTTGCCCTTCAGTAGCTTCACGATGAGCATTCCGAATCGGTTCGGCTTCTTCGCCATCTCGGCGGCCTTGGCCTCGGCCTCATGCCCACTGGTCACCGTGACTTGGAAGTTGTAGCCCTTCGGATTCGCTTCGCTCATTGTTCTTCCGCCCTTCCCGTGCCTCAAACTAAGCCTATCCCCGAGGTGCGTTCGGGGTCACCCGGGTCCAGAACCTTCTATGGTCATTCAGGCGACTACCGAAAAGGCCGGAACAACGAATGTTTGACTCGATCAGCGGAGTGAGCGGTCTTCCCATTCTCATCGTCTTAGGTCTGGTTGCCGTGATCTGGATCGTTCTGACAGCGCGGAGTTCACGTCGTAAGGATCGTTGAAACGACTCCGACCATCATTGGTGTTCTGGGGGGGGTCACATCCGGGTCGGGCGTTGTCGAACTCTCTGGGGCACCATTCGAGCAGAACTCGAAGCCCCGGCCTACAGGAGTCAAGGGGCGGTCGTACTCGAGTTGCCGATATACAGAGCCGGCGATTGCCTCGAGATCGTCAGGATCCGAGCTGATCACCATGTCGTGGCGCCGGAGTGCTGCTTCGACGACGGTCGCATCGACGGTGTCGGTGACCCCCGCTTGTCCGGCCAGGACTCCGACGGCACGCGCCGACGCCGGCGGTCCGGTTTCGCGGACGTCGGTGCGCACGGCCCCGGTCGAGTCAGATGGTGAAAGCCAGGTTGTCCACCAGACGCGTGCCGAGATCCAGGTCCCCGGAGACGGCCAGCCCCGCGTCGGCGGGCGGGATCCCGTCGTCGCGGCCCCCGGTCAGCCGCAGGAACAGCGTGGCGGGCATCTCCACCACCACGGTCGGCTCGCCGTCCAGCGACCCGACCACCGAGGCCCGCCCGTCCACCACGGCCACCCGGAAGGTGCGGGGAAGCGGGCCGACCAGGTCCAGCCGGATCCGCGAACCCTCGGGCATCGCCGCACGCCGTCCGACGATGTAGCCGAGGCCCGTCCCGACCTCGTCGAGGGCGGAGGCGAGGTCGGCGGGATCCGTCCTCGACGGCCGGCCGAGCGCGCCCCGAATGTCGTGCTCGTGCATGAAGCAGTCGTAGTGGCGGATCCGCATGAACCGGCCGT
>CAZNLF010000032.1:0-18265 GCA_964573595.1 uncultured Acidimicrobiaceae bacterium
GACCGGGGCCGACTCGCCGGTGATGGCCGACTCGTCGACCGAGGCGATGCCCTCGGTGATCTCACCGTCGGAGGGGATGAGGTCACCGGCCTCGCAGACGACCAGGTCCCCCTTGGCCAGGGAGGCCGCCGGCACCAGCTCCTCGGTCCCGTCAGGGTGCAGGCGGCGGGCCTCGGTTTCTGACCGCATACGGCGCAGCGTGTCGGCCTGTGCCTTGCCCCGGCCTTCGGCCATGCCTTCGGCGAAATTGGCGAAGATCACGGTCAGGAAGAGCCAGATGGTGATGGACCAGGTGAAGGTGCTGGGGTGGGCGATCGCCTCGATAAAGGTGATGACCGAGCCCACCAGGACCACGAACATCACCGGGTTGCGGATCTCCAGGGCCGGGTTGAGCTTCTTGAAGGAGTCGACCAGGGCCTGCCGGAGGATCGGGCCGTCGAACAGACCCCGGGCCTCGGCCACGCCATGGGCTTCAGTCGACGGCTCTGGCCGATCTGGTTGGGTGGTGGTCATCGTCATCAGAAGAACATCCCGTGGCTGAGCTGCTCGACGATCGGGCCGAGGGCGAGGGCGGGGAAGAAGGTCAGACCACCGATGATGATGATCACGCCGATCGTGAGGCCGACGAACATGCCGTTGTCGGTGCGGAACGTGCCGAGCGACTCCGGAACCACGTTCTTGGCGGCGAGCACGCCCCCGAGCGCCATGGCCGGGATCATGATGCCGAACCTGCCGACCAGCATGTCGATGCCTCCGATGATGTTGTAGAAGGGCGTGTTGCCGGTGAGGCCGCCGAAGGCGGACCCGTTGTTGTTCCCCTGCGAGGTGAGGCCGTAGAGGATCTCGGTGAACCCGTGGGGACCGGCGTTGAGCGGCCCGGCCCGGCCGACGGAGGTGGACACGGCGATGGCCGTCAAGATGAGCACGATGATCGGCATGACCAGGGCGCCGAGGCCGGCGAGTTTCACCTCCTTGGCCTGTATCTTCTTCCCCAGGTACTCGGGAGTTCGCCCGATCATCAGCCCGCCGATGAACACGGCGATGATGGCGTAGATGAGGATCGTGTAGAGACCGGTCCCGACGCCTCCCGGGGTCACCTCCCCGAGCATCATCCCGGTCAGCAGCCCCATGCCGCCGATGGGCGTGAACGAGTCGTAGGAGGCGTCGGCCGAGCCGGTCGACGTGTTGGTCGACGACACCCCGAACAGGGCGGTGGTGGTGTCGCCGAAGCGCACCTCCTTGCCCTCGGTGTTCCCGACCGTCGAGTGCACCCCCGCCGCGGCGACGGCAGGATTCTGCTGGTGCTCGGCGTAGCTGGTGAAGCCCACCCAGACCCCGAAGATGATCACCATGGCGGCCAGCAGGGCGGCCCCGTGGCGGATACTGCCGACCATCTTGCCGAACGTGTAGGTCAGCGAGAACGGGATGCACAGCAGCAGGAAGATGGAGAGCCAGTTGGTCAGGCCGGTCGGGTTCTCGAACGTCGTCGCCGAGTTGGTGTTGAGGAAGCCGCCGCCGTTCGTGCCCAGCTGCTTGATCGACTCCATGAAGCCGATCGGACCACGGGCCATGGTCTGGGTTACCCCGTTGAGCGCATCGTGGATGCTGACCGTTCCCGCCAACGTCTCCACGGCGCCCTGCCCGACGAGGATGATCCCACCGACGAAGGCGATGGGGAGCAGGACGTAGAGCAGGGCGCGGGTGAGGTCGACCCAGAAGTTGCCGACGGTCGGGGAGTTCTTGCGCGAGAAGCCCCGGATCAGCACCAGCGCGGCGGCGATCCCCACCGCCGGGCTCACGAACTGCTGGACGGTGAGGGCACCCATCTGCGAGAAGTACGACATGGTCGTCTCGCCGCCGTAGTTCTGCCAGTTGGTGTTGGTCAGGAACGACACCGCCGTGTTGAAGCTGAGGGCCTGGGGAACCGCCCCAAGGTGCTGCGGGTTGAGCGGCAGTGAACCCTGGATGCGGATGATCACGTACGTGAAGGCGAGGGAGACGCCCGAGAAGATGACCATGCCCCCGGCGTACCGCGTCCACGGCTGCTCCTGCTCGGGACTGGTCCCGAGCAGCCGGTAGACCGGGCGTTCCGCCCAACGCAGGAAGTGCACCCGGCCCTCGAAGACGGCGGCCATGTAGGAACCGAGGTACCGCCAGGCGAGGCCGAGAGCGATGACCAGGGTGATGATCGTCCAGGTGAAGCCCATCTAGAACTTCTCCGGCTTGAACATGGCGTAGCCGAGGTAGAGGAACATCACAACGGCAACGCCGAGGAGGAGGCCCTGGGTGACGGTCATACCCGCTCCAGTGCCCAGATGAGACCCAGCGCCACGAGGACGAACCCGATGATGCCGAGCGCTACGAGGAAATCTGCCATGGATCGAGTATCCGCCGCCGTCCCTGAACAAGGTCTGAACAGGCGCCGGATCCTCTGAATAAATCCTGAACAGCCCTTCCACACTCTGCCCGCGCCCGACATTCCGTGGACAATGGGCTGGTGCGCAGAGTATTCGCCGGCTCCCTCGTCGGGATCGTCCTCGCCCTCGGCCTCGCCGCAGCCATGCTCCCGCTGCGTGCCCATCTGAGTGTCGCCACCGCCGCCCTGGTGCTGGTGGTGCCGGTGGTGTCCAGTGTCATCATCGGCGGGTTCCTCGCCGGGTCGGCGGGCATCGTCGCCGGATTCCTCGTCTACGACCTCGGCTTCATCCCCCCCTACGGCCGGCTGGCCGTCGACCAGAGGCAGGACTGGGTGGCCCTGGCCGTCTACGTCGTCGTCATGTTGCTCGTCGCCCGGGTCGTGTCCCGGCTGGAGGTAGCCCGGCTCGAGGCCCAGAGCCGGACGACCGAGGCCCGTCGCCTCTTCGAGTTGTCGGAGATCCTCGTGGAGGACCGCTCGGTCGAGGAACTGCTGAAAACCATCGCCCATGCCGTCTCGACCGCCTTCGACGTCCGCGGCGTCGCCCTGTTGGTGCTCGAGGACGACCACTTGGAGATGGTGGCGTCGGCGGGCCACGAGCTGAGCCCGGAGCAGCTGCACAGCCTCGACCCCAATTCGGGGGTGCCGGTCAGCATGGGGCTGAGCCCGGGAGCACCGGACCGCATGCAGACGGTGGCGCTGACCGCATCCGGTCGTCCCGTCGGCGTACTGGCCCTGCGGGGGATGCCGGCGTCCGAGGCAGACCGGGCACTGCTGCGGACGTTCGCCAACCACGCGGCCCTGGCCCTGGAGCGAGCCCGCCTGCGGGAACAGGCGGTCCGCTCCGAATTGCTGGAGGAGGTGGACCGTCTGCGTCACGCGCTGATGGGTGCCGTGTCGCACGATCTCCGGACACCGCTGGCGACGATGAAGGTGGCATCATCGGCCCTGGTGGATCCGGCGATCAAGCTCACCGTCGAGGACGAGGAGGAGATGCACGAGCTGATCGATGTCGAGACCGACCGGTTGACCCGCCTGGTCACCAGCCTGCTCGACATGACGCGCATCGACGCCGGGGTCCTCGAGGTCCGGACCGTGCCGACCCCGGTCCGCCAACTGGTCGGAGACGCCGTGGCCCTCGTGCAGTCGACCCTCGGGGACCGCCCGGTCGACATCGCCCTGCCGGAGCTCCCCGACGTCGACGTCGACCGGCTGCTGATCGGCCAGGTACTCGCTAACCTCTTGGACAATGCCAACCGCCATGCTCCGCCCGGCAGTCTGATCACCGTGGCCGGCGAGGCACACGGTGACCGGGTCACCCTTTCGGTTGCCGATGCCGGACCCGGGGTCCCACTTTCCGAGCGCGAAGACGTCTTCGACCGGTTCGTCCGGTTCGACACCGGTGGCCGGGCTGGCCTGGGCCTCACCATCGCCAAGACATTCGTCGAGGCCCACGGAGGGCACATCTGGGTCGAGGAAGTACACACCGGCGGTGCGCGCTTCGCCTTCACGCTGTCCGCTTCCTCACGACCTGCCGTGTCCGGCAACGGGACCGGGCGGTAGCGCCATGGCCAAAGTGCTGGTGATCGACGACGACCCCTCGCTCCTGAAGGCCCTCCGGCTCGGGCTCAAGGCCGGCGGTCACGACGTCGTGACCGCCGCCGACGGCGAGCACGGGATCACCCAGACCGCGGTCAACTCGCCCGACATCGTGATCCTCGACCTCGGACTGCCCGATCTCGACGGCCTGGCGGTGTGCAAGCGGATCCGTGAGTGGAGCCAGGTACCCATCATCATCCTGTCGGCGAGCGGCAGCGAGGACCGGAAGGTGGCCGCCCTGAACGGCGGTGCCGACGACTACGTGACCAAGCCGTTCGGCATGGCCGAGCTCGAGGCCCGCATCCGCACCGCCATCCGCCATCACCAGGTGACGCCCGACGGCACGGGGCCCGAATCGCTGGTTGTCGGCCCGCTCGAGCTCGACCTCGTGCACCACGAGGCCCGCGTCGAGGGTGACCCGGTCGACCTCACGACGAAGGAGTTCGAAGTGCTGGCGTTCCTCGCCCGCCACGCCGGCCGGACCTGCACCCACCAGATGATCCTCTCGGCGGCGTGGGGTACGGGGTACGGACGAGAGGCCGGGTACCTCCACGCCTACGTGCACCGCTTGCGACAGAAGCTCGGCGACTCGGGGGCGCTCATCCGCACCGCGCCGGGCATCGGCTACTCCCTCGACGCCGAAACCCGGGCGGAGGCCTGATGACTAGGGTCGACACAGCCGACGCGGTCGACGTTCGCCACTCGGCGGGAACCTAGGAACGGGAGGCGGGATGGCGCGAGGAAAGCTGCGTCTCTACCTGGGAGCCGCCCCCGGGGTCGGCAAGACGTACGCCATGCTCAACGAGGGTTGGCGCCGCAAGGAGCGCGGCACCGACGTCGTGATCGGCTGGGTGCAGGAGCACGGACGCCCCCAGACCGATGCTCAGATCCGCGACCTCGAGATCTTCCCCCGCCGTGTCGCCGAGTACCGCGGGCAGACCTTCGAGGAGATGGACCTCGACGGCCTGATCCAGCGCCGGCCCGAGCTGGTGCTGGTGGACGAGCTGGCGCACACCAACGTGCCCGGCTTGGAGCATGCCAAGCGCTGGCAGGACGTCGAGGACCTGCTCGATGCCGGCATCAACGTGATCTCCACCGTGAACCTGCAGCACCTCGAGTCGCTCAACGACGTCGTCGAACGGATCACCGGGGTGGCGCAACAGGAGACGGTCCCCGACCCGGTGGTCCGGAACGCCGACCAGCTGGAGCTGGTCGACATGGCACCCGAAGCGCTGCGGCGGAGGCTGGCCCACGGGAACGTCTACCCCCCCGAACGCATCGATGCCGCCCTCGGGAACTACTTCCGCACCGGCAACCTCACTGCGCTCCGCGAGCTCGCCCTCCTGTGGGTGGCCGACCGGGTCGACGAGGAGCTCAACGACTACCGGGAGCGCCACAACATCGCCGGACCGTGGGAGACCAAGGAGCGGGTCGTGGTGTCGCTCACCGGCTCACGCGGCAGCGCGGTGCTCATCCGACGTGCCGCCCGGATGGCCATGAGGACCAAGGCCGAACTGGTCGGGGTCCACGTCCGCACCGACGACACGCTCACCGGTTCGGGCTCGCAGGGACTGGTCCAGAACCGTGCCCTCCTCGACGACCTGGGCGGCCGCTACGTCGAAGTGGTCGGCGCCGACGTCGCTCCCGCGTTGGTGCAGGTGGCGCGGGCGGAGAACGCCACCCAGCTGGTGATGGGAGCCACCCACCGGAGCCGCCTGACCGAGTTCGTGAGGGGATCCGTCATCAACTCGGTGATCCGGGCGGCCGGTGGCTCACTGGACGTCCACGTCATCGCCACCGAGTCGGAGCTGCAGTCCGACAGCGGACGGGACCCGGGCTCCCAGTCGGACTCCGACACGGGCGAGGGTCCTGGCGACACCGGCCCCCGGCGGCGTCCTGGCCGGTCCCCCAGCAGGCTCCTCTCGCCACTGTCGGTCAGGCGTCGGGTGACGGCGGTGCTCATCGGCGTGATCGGCTTCCCCCTCCTCACGCTGGTCCTCACCGCCGGCCGCGGCGGCGACAGCCTGGCGACCGCCCTCAGCTCCTACCTGGTGCTCGTGGTCGTCGTGGCGGCCATCGGCGGGGTGTGGCCGGCGGTCCTGGCCGCCGTCGCCGGATTCCTGCTGTCGAACTACTACTTCGCGCCCCCCATCCACACCTTCACGATCGGCGACGCCCGGGACATCCTGGCACTCGTCATGTTCCTGGTGACCGCCGGTGTGGTCAGCGTGCTCGTCGACCTGTCGGCGCGGCGATCCGCTGCTGCGGTCCAGGCCCGCAGCGACGCCCAGATGCTGGCCCGCATCGCCGGCCGGATGGTCTCCCCGGAGGGGAATCCCCTCCCCGCACTGCTGAGCGAGCTCATGGTGGCCTTCCGGCTCGAAGCTGCCAGTGTGCTCAGGTCCGCCCCGGACCCCGGGGCGGACTCCAGGCCGGCCGGCGGCGCCGACTTCTCCGACGGCCCGTGGGCACTGGTCGCCTCGGCCGGCGAGGAGCCACCGCTCGACCCCGACCACGCCACCGTCGTCCTGCCGCTGACCGGTCGGGAGGCCCTGGCACTGAGAGGTCCGGGTCTGGCCGCCGAGGACACCGAGATCTTGTCCGCCTTCGCCGCCCAGCTGGCCACCGCTCTGGAGAGCGACCGTCTGCATGCGGAGGCCGAGGAGGCCGAGTCGATGGCACGGGCCAACCAGCTGCGCTCCGCGCTGCTCGACGCGGTGAGCCACGACCTCCGGACGCCCCTGGCTTCGATCAAGGCCGCGTCCTCCAGTCTGCTCTCCGATCAGCTCACCTTCGGGCCGGACGAGACCCGGACGCTCCTCGAGACCGTGGACGCCGAGGCCGACAGGCTCAACAGCATGGTCGAGAACCTCCTCGACATGAGCCGCCTGCACACCGGCGCCATGGAGGTGCTCCACCGGGACACCTCCGTCGGCGAGGTGGTGGACGCCGCCGTCGGCAGCCTGGGGGCGCGGGGCGGGCGGGTCGCCGTCGACCTGCCCGAGACGCTGCCTCGGGTACTCACCGATCCGGTGCTCCTCGAGCGGGCGGTGGCGGGGCTGGTCGACAACGCCCTCGTGCACGCGGCGGACAGCCCGGTCCGCGTCGAGGTCGGAACCGTCGCCGGCCGCGTGGACATCCGGGTCATCGACCGGGGGCCTGGCATCCCCCCGGCGGACCGGGACCGTGTCTTCCAGCCGTTCCAACGACTGGGCGACACGGACAACCGGACCGGTGTCGGGCTGGGGCTGGCCGTCGCCCGCGGATTCGTGCAGGCCGTCGGCGGCGACCTCGACATCGAGGACACCCCGGGCGGCGGTTGCACCATGGTGGTGAGGATTCCCGTCGTCGATCAGATGGGGCACGGAACCGACACCGCCCGAGGGTCCTCCGGCGCCGACGGGGCCGGATCCGTGCCGGCGGTGGGCCCGGCCTCACCATGAACGCCGCCAAGTCGTCGCACGCCACTCGGAGAGACCCGGACACCGAGTCCGGCGTCCGGGTCCTCGTCTGCGACGATGATGCGTCACTGCTCCAGGCACTCTCCATCAGCCTCGCGGCCCGCGGCTACGAGGTGACGGTCGCCAGGAGCGGTGAAGAGGGTCTCGACCTGGCGGCGCGCCAGCAGCCCAACATCGTCCTGGTCGACCTCGGGCTGCCCGGTATCGACGGCGTGGAGGTGATCCGCTCCATCCGGGGCTGGAGCTCGGTCCCGATCATCGTCCTGTCCGCCCGGCACCAGAGCGTCACCAAGGTCGAGGCCCTCGACGCCGGCGCCGACGACTACGTCACCAAGCCGTTCGGCATGGACGAGCTCCTGGCCCGGCTCAGGGCCGCCCTGCGGCGGACACCCACCGAGGGCGTCGGGGCGCCCGTGGTGGAGGGCGAGGGGTTCGTCATCGACCTGGCCGACAAAAGGGCGACCCGGGACGGTGCCGATATCCACCTCACCCCGAAGGAGTGGGGAATCGTCGAGGTGCTGGTCCGGAATCCGGGGCGCCTGGTCTCCCAACGCCAGCTGCTGCACGAGGTCTGGGGTCCCGAGTACGACACCGAGACCGAGTACCTGCGGGTCCTGATGGGCCGGGTACGGCGCAAGCTCGAGGTCGACCCGTCACGACCTCGCCACTTCCGCACCGAACCGGGCATGGGCTATCGATTCGAGCCCTGATCGGCTCGAGCCGGTGGGGTTCGAGCCGGTGGGGTTCGAGCGGATGGTCGCCCCGGGGCCTGTCTAGGATGCGGACCCGTGGAGCGGGCGACGGTCGACGTCTACGACGAGCGGGGACTCCGGTGGGCCGAGGGCCATTCCACGGCCGGCCAACGGGCGGCGGCCGAGTCGTTCGCCGAGCGGGTCGGTCCGGCGTCACTGCGCATGGACGTCGGGTGCGGGGCGGGGCGGTACCTCCCCCACCTGGGGACACCGGTCCTGGCCATCGACGCCTCGAAGGTCATGCTCGACGCTTGTCGGGACCGGATGCCGGACGCGCTGTACGTCCTGGCCGACCTCGAGCACCTGCCCTTCGGGCGGCACACGGTGGGAGGGGCGTGGTCGTGGATGTCCCACCTCCACGTGCCGGCCACCCGGCTCCCGCTCGCCCTCTGGGACCTCCACCGGGTCCTGTCGGTCGGCGCCCCGTTCGACCTGCAGGTGCTCGCCGGCGACTACGAGGGCGACCGGTTGCCCGGCGACGATGTGGGCGGACGGTTCTTCTCCTCGTGGACGTCGGACCGGCTGGTCGACGTGATGACGGGTGCCGGGTTCGACGTCGAGGACGGGTCGGTGGAAGTGTCCGGCGACGAGATCAGACTCCGGGCCGTGCGGGCCCGGACCCTGGCCGACACGGTCAGGCCCGACATGAGACTGCTCGTCTGCGGGGTCAACCCCTCGATGTTCTCGGCTGACGTCGGTGTGGGCTACGGACGGCCGGGCAACCGGTTCTGGCCGGCGGTGATGGCCGCCGGCGTGGTGGCCGAGGACCGGGACCCGATCGATGCCCTGGTGAACCACGGCATGGGGATGACCGACTTCGTCAAACGGCCCACCCGCACGGCCGCCGAGGTGACCGCCGCGGAGTTCCGGGCCGGCTTCGCCAGAGTGGAGCGGCTGGTCACCTGGCTGCAACCGGGGGCCGTCTGCTTCGTCGGCCTCTCCGGATGGAGGTCGGTGGTGGACTCCAAGGCCGTGGCCGGACTCCAACCGGAGCCGATCGCCGGCCGGCCCGCCTACCTCGTGCCGTCGACCAGCGGCCTCAATGCCCGGTCCGGCCTCGCCGAGCTCACCGATCACTTCGCCGCGGCGGCCGAAGTCGCCGACGAGAGCAGGGCCTGAGCGTGGGCACCGGTTGGTGGGTCACGTAGCCCAGGGGCCGACGCCGCCGATTCGGGCAGGGGTGATCCGCAGGACGTAACCGAGCGTCGGGTCGTCGACAGGCGGGAAGACGACGTCGGGGCCGAGGTAGACATGGGCCAGCCGCTGGAGCAGCGGGGCGGCACCGCCCTCGACGACCTCGGCGATGCCCTGCACGACGAGGTAGTGGTCGAGACCCCGTTCGTCCCTTCCTTCGGCCTCGATGGACAGTGCCACCCTCGGGTCCCGCTGCACGTTCTGCACCTTGCGCCACGCCGACATGTGACCGGAGACGATCTGGTCCCCGTCCACGCCGACCCAGACCAGGGAGACCTGCGGGCTGCCGTCGGGGTTGAGCGTCACCAGGTGGGCGAGGCGACCCGCCGTCACCACCGCCCGCACCTGTTCGCTCATCAGCCCGCTCACCGGCTGAGCCCGTCCACCGGCACCAGGTGCTCGACCACCGGGGGCGACTCGAAATGGGGACCGATGAGGGCCCTCCACTCACCGAAGGCGTCCGACTCCCGAAAGCCCACCATGTGGTCCTCGAGCGTCTCCCACTCGACGAGGAGCAGGTATCGGTCCGGGGCCTCGACGCCACGGTGCAAGGTGAGCGCGATGAAGCCGGGAGACGAGGAGATGACCGCCCGCGCCCGGCCCAGCGCCTCCTCGAACTGCTCTTCGGCGCCGGCCCGCACGGTGATCACGGCGTGCTCGAGGACCATGGCTGGGACGTTATCCGGCAACCACCAGGAATACCAGGGTCGAGGTGCCGGTTGGGAATGGTCGTAGGGGACGGCCGGCTCCGCAGCGTGGGGTGGCGTCCCACAAAGGAGCGAGCCGTGAAGGTAGAGATCTGGTCCGACGTCGTGTGCCCGTGGTGCTACGTGGGCAAGCGGCACTTCGAGGCGGCCCTGGCCGGATTCGGCCACGCGGACGAGGTATCGGTCGAGTGGCGCAGCTTCGAGCTCGATCCCGCCGCACCCGCCAGGGTGGCCATGCCGATGAGCGCGATCCTCGAGCGCAAGTACGGCATGACCGCCGAGCAGGCCGAGGCCGCCAACGCCCGGATGACCGCGCTGGCCGCATCGGTGGGTCTCGAGTACCACCTCGACCGGGTCCAGGTCGGCAACACCTTCGACGCCCACCGGTTGATCCACCTCGCCGCCAGCCGCGGGCTGGGCGACGCCATGAAGGAACGTCTGTTCGCCGCCTACTTCACCGAAGGCGAGTCACCGAGTGATCACGCCACCCTCACCCGCCTCGCCGTCGACGTCGGACTCGACAAGGAGGACGTCGAGCGGGTACTCGACGGTGAGGAATTCGCCGGCGACGTCCGACATGACGAGGCGAGGGCCGCCTCGCTCGGAGTGGGCGGGGTGCCGTTCTTCGTGATCGACGAGTCGCTCGGTGTGTCGGGGGCGCAACCATCCGACGTCCTGCTCGGCGCACTCGAGCGCGCCTGGGATGGTGCCCACCCCGTGACGGTGGTGGCCGGCACCGGTGACGACCAGGCGGAAGGGCCCGGCTGTACCGACGGCACCTGTGCGGTCTGACCCCGGCGACCCTGACTCCGACCGCTGTCCTGCCCCCACCGCCTGTCCAGAGCCCGAGGCATCTTCCTGAGCCCGACCACCCGGCCCCGCCGATCGCTGGGCCGCCCGGTCCTCACGCCAGGGTGATGGCGCCATCCTCGATGTGGGCGCTCGCACCGATGAGCTCGTCGGACACGGCGTGCCGGGCCAGCGAGGGGTCGGCACTGACCGCCACGCACCGGCGGCCGTCCACGGTGTCGCAGAGTGCGACCGTCCGCACCGGGTCCATGGCGTCGTAGGTGACCGTGTAGGTGACCACGGTGGCGCTCCCCCGGTAGCCGTCGAGCGACTCGACAACCGCCCCGGCGTCGAAGGTCGGCGTGTGGGCCCCGACCTCGCCGGCGAGGTCGGCGACGAGGGGGCCGAGGCCGTCCGGCCGGTGCGCCCAGACCCCGATGCCCGGCTTGGTGAGGAGCCCGCTGACCGTGGTGACCGCCCCGAGCGAGCCGGTCCGTTCCCGCACAGCGCGGACGACAGCGGCCGTGGCCTGGAAGACGAAGTTGTTGAAGGGGCCACCGGCGAAGGCCATCCCACCGGTGACGGTCGGCGTCGAGTCGGTGCCGAGCCCGAGGGCACGTTGCTGGACCCGCACCGCCGCCGGGAAGCAGCTGTAGGCCTCCAGCACCTCGACCTCGGCCAGGGACCGGCCGATCCGTCCGGCGGCTGCTCGGCCGAGCACCTCCATGGCCGGCCAGGTCTGTGGCTCACGCCGGCGAAGGAGTGAGACGGCATGGCTCGACTCGATGCCCACCAGTGGGAACACCCAACGATCGGTCGGGATGGCCAGACGGACGGCGGCCTCCGCCGAGCACAGCACGAGCGCGGCGGACTGGTTCACCGTCCACTGGGTGGAGTGCCACTTGTTGTACGGGAACGCCAGCGGGCGGTTGGCGGCGGACGGCGTGGCGATCTGTCCGGCATCCATGGGGTCGGGGAACGCCGCGTCGGGATTTCCCCGCGCCACCTGGTTGAAGCGTGCCCACAGGCCGGCGATGTCGGCACGGTGCTCGGCCATCGAGCGGCCCTCCCGCCACCGGAGGGCATTGTCGATCATGGCGTACTGCTGGACCGGGTCCCACAGCCGGTGGGCCACCTCGACCGGCTCGAGGAGCGGGTCCCCCGGACGGTGGACCACATCGGGGACCGACGCGCCGTCGTCGGCTCCGACGGGCCCGGCTGCGGGATGGTCCCGAGCCCAACGCTTGGCCTCACCACCCACGACCACGGCAACCTCGGAGCGCCCGTCGGCGATGGCGGCCAGCGCCTGGTTGATCAGGGACTGCTGCGGGACACCGAGTTCGGTCAGGTGGGTCCGGGCGCCGGCACACCCGACCGCCCCGGCCACCAGGCGACCGGGGTCGGAGTAGGCCCAGGTGCCCTTCGGCACCGCGATCCGGTCGACCTCCCCGAGGAGGGTCGCGCAGCCACTGTCGGAGGCGGCCCGACGGACGGCCCGGACCATCAGCTCGGAGGCCTCGGCATCGGCCGAGGCGGTACCCACCCCCACCAGCACCGGCGTGCGGGGCCCGAGCGGCCCGAGCCCGGCGGGCAGGGGCGTCACCCGCGGCCGACGGCGCCGGTCCGGCGCTGTCGCATCATCCGGCCGACCTGGCGCCAGGTGACCGGAATCGCCCCGAGGTCCAGCGCGGACTGGCGCGAGCGCTCCGGGATGTCGTAGTGGGCCTGGTGCGGACGGGTCGACTTGTGCTGGAACCACTCCCGCCGCATGCCCAAACGGGCGGCGAAGTCGTGCAGCTCGGCGTCATCGTCCGCCACCAGGTGCGACCACCGGTCCTCCACCGGGCCGAGTCGCGCCGGCTGGCGCCAGTCGTCGAGGTACACGGCCACGGTTCGAGTCGGTGCTGGCTCAGATGGTCCGGCCGGCCCCGCCGTCCCCGGCGACCAGCCTCAGCCCGTCCTGCTCCCAGGCCAGCATGCCCCCGGCCACGTTGCGGACGTCGCGACCGGCGGCCGCCAGCGCGGCGGCCACCGTCCCCGAGCGGCCGCCCACCCGGCACACGCAGACCACTGTCCGGTCGGAGGGCACCTCGTCCATCCGGTCGGCGACGAGGCCCATGGCGATGTGGGCCGCCTCCGGCGCGTGCCCCGCCTCCCACTCGTCGTCCTCACGCACGTCGAGCAGGAATGCACCGGCGTCGACGAGCCTCAGGGCCTCCCTAGGATCGACGTCGGCTACTGGCGGGGGCTCGGGAGTCACTGCATCACGGTACCGGAGGATGGAGCACGACGGCGCCCCGACCCCACAGGGGGGGTCGTCATGATGGGAGGTCCATGAGCTCGATCCTCACCCCGTCGGGATCGGTACAGTAGAGGAAGTCGAGGTGGGTGCCACCGAGGTCGAACGTCGTGCGGGTCCCCTGCACCACGGTCCCACCGAGTGCCTCGATGGTGGCGGCGAGGGACTCGACATCGTCGACCTTGAGCGAGAGATGGGTCATCCCGAGCCGGTTCATGGGGCGCCGGGCGCCGTCACCGGTGTGGCCGGGCGAGACGAAGGAGAGGAGCTCGATGGTCACGTGGTCCCTCCGGACCATGCGTGACTCCAGCTCGACCCCCTCGACCTCCATGAGGGTGCCGAACTCGTCACCCACCTGGTGGGAGGCCACCTGCTCGAACCCGAGCCCCTCGCAGTAGAAGCGCAACGAGCGGTCGAGATCCGAGACGCAGATCCCGAAGTGCGAGAACGAGAGTGTCATGACCATCCCTTCCGGGTAGCGCGGTCCTGGTGGCCGATCCCGACCCCCGCAATCGTGCCATAGGGGCCCGCTCACCCCGTGCCGGGCCCGTCGGCCCGGACCCATTGCCCGCCGACGGCCCCGGCGCGGCGAGACTGGTGGGCATGGACACCCCTGACCGGCCGGCCGCCGACACGGCCCCACCTGGCGACCCGGCCCCGGTTGCCGACCTGCGGGCCGATGTCGAGCGGGCCGCGGCCCAGCTGGAGCGGGAGGACGACCCGTCGTCGGCCGGACCCGGGCGCGGCCCGTCCATGCCCCACTTCGGCATGGCGGTGATCTGCTTCATCCTGTTCCTCACCTTCCTCGACAACACCATCATCAGCGCGTCGCTGTCGGACGTGCAGTCGACGCTGCATGCCGGGGTGGCCCAGCTCCAGTGGGTGGTGAGCGGCTACGCCCTGACCTTCGCCAGTCTCATGCTGATCTGCGGCACCCTCGGCGATCTCTACGGCCGGAAGAGGCTCATCTTGATCGGAGTGGCGATCTTCTGCTCCGGCTCGGTGCTCAGCGCGCTGGCGCCGTCGACCCAGGTGCTGATCGCCGGTCGGGTCGTCATGGGCGTGGGAGCCGCCTGCTCCGAGCCGGGGACCCTGTCGATGATCCGACAGCTGTACCCCGAGCGTCGGCGGCGGGCCCGCGCCCTCGGGCTCTGGGCGGCCGTGTCCGGCTTCGCCCTGGCCATGGGGCCGGTGATCGGCGGCGTGCTGGTCGGCCTGTGGTCGTGGAGGGCGGTGTTCTGGTTCAACCTGCTCTTCGGGCTCGTCGCCCTGGTGGCGGCGATCGTCATCCTCCCCGAGAGCTCCGATCCCGTCCGGGCCCGGCTGGACATCCCGGGCTTCGTCATCGGCGCCCTGGCGTTGGGGACCGCCACCTTCGCCACCATCGCCGGGGAGACGTCGGGCTACATCACCTGGTGGGTCCTGCTCCTCTACGGGGTGGCACTGGTGGCACTGGCGGTCTTCGTGCGTGTCGAGCTGCGCGCCGAGAACCCGGTGCTCAACATCCGCTTCTTCCGGCTCCCGCCGTTCGCCGGTTCGACCATCCTGGCCTTCACCTCGTACTTCGGGATCTTCTCCATCTTCTTCTTCGTCGCCCTCTATCTCGAGGTCGTCGGCTCGGTCTCGCCGTTCTCGCTGGCCCTCGACTTCATCCCCATGACCGCGGGCATGGTACTCGCCTCTGTGTTCACCGGCCGGTGGGTGTCCCGCATCGGCCCCCGCGTCCCGATGATCACCGGCTGCATGCTCGCCGGAGCCGGCATCCTCCTCACCGACGCGTTCGTCTCCCCCCACTCCGGCTTGTCCACCGTCGGGTGGACCCTGGCCATCGCCGGCATCGGCTTCGGCATCGTCATCGTCCCGGTGACATCGTCCGCCCTCACCAGCGTGCCGGCCGAGCACTCGGGCATGGCCGCCTCCACCAACAACACCAGCCGGGAGCTGGGGGCGGTCGCGGGGGTGGCCATCCTCGGGTCGATCGTAAACGGGCAGCTCACCGTCAACCTCGTCAGCCGGCTGTCCGCCATCGGCATACCCCCCTCCTACCGTTCCCAGGTGATCGCCGCCGTCACCACCGGGTCGCTCGGGTCGCAGGCAGCCGGCTCGGCCGGCAAGGGGAACGCGTCCATCCAGCAGATCATCAACAAGGTGGTGGCCGCCGCCTACGGTGCGTTCGGCCACGGCCTCGATCTCGCCCTGCTGGCCTCGGGCGCCCTTCTGTTGGGCTCGGCGGTGGTCGCCTACTTCACCGCGGCCCGGCTTCCTCCCGCCGAGTCCTGACCGGGCAGGTGGGCGTCGACGAACTCCCCCACTGCCCGGTAGGTCCGGCGGCTGCCCTCCGCCCACGGCATCAGGATGGGGAAGACATGGAACATCCCCGGCTCCTCGAGTGCGGTGGTGTCCACGCCGGCGGCCTCCAGCAGGTCGACGAACCGCCGGATGCCGTCGCGGAAGACCTCGTCCCCGCCGAAGGAGACGAAGGTCGGCGGCCATCCGGTGACGTCCTGGTCGACCGCGGACACCGACGCCGCATCGGGGTCACGACCGTGGAGGTAGGCCGACGTCGGGATGTTCCACGGCAGGATGTCCCGGTCGGCGTTCTCCGAGACCGAGGGTTCGTCGAGCAGGAGGTCGAGCTCCGGGGAGAACAGGATCACGCCGGCGATGGGTCGGTGACCGGTCTGGCCCATGGTGTAGATGAGCGACGAGGCAAGACCCCCGCCGCTCGAGTCCCCGGCGACGAAAAGCCGTGCCGGGTCGACCCCGCCGGTCAAGACCGCCTCGAGCACGAGGACGGCGTCCTCCAGTCCGGCGGGGAACGGGAACTCCGGAGCCAGCCTGATGTCGGCGACGAAGACGTCACAACCCGTCCGGTGGCACAACCAGGCGATGAACACCGCGTACATCCGGGGTGACGTCCCGACGTAGCCGCCGCCGTGCAGGTAGAGCACGGTCCCCTGCGACTCCCGTTTCCTCGGCCGGTACCAGATGCCGGGCACACCGGCCACGATGTCCTCGTGCTCGTCGACGTCGAGCGAACGGACGACGGGTGTGAGCACCACGCCGCACAGGTCGTCGAGCACCAGCTCGACCGACCTGAACTCGTCGATGGGAAGTGACGTCAGGTAGCCCATGAACGACCGGATGGTCTCGCGGGTCACTGTCACCGCCAGATTGTGCGGCAAGTTCCCCTCGCCGGACCACGGGCTCCGGAACGGGACGCGGCCCATGCCGGCGGTGAGCTGACCGGCCAGGCCCATGAGGTCGATGGTGGCGATCGGCCACGACGAGCGGGCGACTCCGGGCCGCCGACCCATCACCATGGTTCGAACGTCCGCTTGCCCGGGCCGGCCGAGGTTCGGACCGGCTCGCTCAGACCGGCTCGGCGGCGAGCGTGGCGCCGAGCTGGAGCAGATGGTCGGTGGCACCGCCCAACGTCAGCTCGATGTGCTTGGTCATGAGGAAGTAGCGGTGGAGCGGATAGTCGCGGTCGACGCCGACACCACCGTGGAGGTGGACGGCGGCGTGCACCACCCGCTGGCCGCCGTCGGCCGCCCAGAACTTGGCCACCGCCACCTCTTTGTCGGCGGGCAGGCCCTCGGCGATGCGCCAGGCCGCCTGCCAGGCGGTGAGCCGGATGGCCTCGGTGTCCACGTAGGCGTCCGCCGCCCGCTGGCCGACGGCCTGGAACGTGGCGATGGGCTTGCCGAACTGCTCCCTCGTCTTCGTGTACTCGGCGGTGAGGGCGAGCGCGGCCGCTGCGGCACCGGCCTGGGCGAGCGACAGTGCCGCGGTGGTCCTCTGGACCAGCCACTCGATGACCGTCCGACCCTCCTCGACGGTTCCGAGCAGTGCGTCGGGCCCGACCGTGGTCGCCGAGAGCGTGAGCACGGCTTCGGGCTGTCCGGTGTTGGTCACCTGACGCTCGCGGGTCACCGCTGGCGCCGAGGTCGGGACGATGAAGACGGCGACCGAATCGGGCTCGACCCGGGCGGGAACCAGGACGGCGTCGGCGATCATGCCCGAGGGGACACAGGCCTTGGCCCCGGTGAGCACCCAACTGTCGCCGTCCCGCTCGGCGAGCACCGAGGGCGACGTGGGGATGCCGCCCAACTCGACCAGGGCGGTGGTGACCACGGTGTCACCACCGACCACACCGGGCAGCCATCGCTGTCGCTGCGATTCGGTGCCGAACCGGGCGATGGCCGGCGCGGCGGCGGCCAGTGCCTCGACCACCGGCACGTAGGCCGCGGTCCGGCCGGCCGCCTCGACGATCAGCCCGGTCTCCACGAAGCCCAACCCGGCGCCGCCGACCTCCTCGGGGAGGGCGATGCCCAACAGGCCGGCGGCGGCCAGCTCCGACCAGAGCTTGCCGTCGAAGTAGTCACCGTCTGACTCGGTCTCGATGTCGCGCAGCCGCTCGTGGGTGGCCAGGTCGGTGAAGATGCGCCCGGCCAGTTCGCGTACTGCCTCTTGTTCCTCGCTGAAGGAGAAGTCCATGCTCGCGTTTCCTCTTCCGTCTCGCTCGCTCTACCGCAGTGACCGGGGAAGCCCGAGGCCGAAGATGGCGATCAGGTCCCGTTGGATCTCGTTGGTGCCCCCACCGAAGGTGAGGATGACCAGGCTCCGGGCGTACATCTCGAGGCGGCCGGCCAGGACGGCGTCGTCGTTGTCCCGGGTGAGATAGCCGGCCTGCCCCACCACCTCGAGCAACAGCCGGAAGGCCTCCATGTAGAACTCGGTGCCGAAGACCTTGATGGTCGAGGCGTCGGCCACGTCGAGGTGGCCCTGGGTGGCCGTCCACGCCACCTTCCAGTTGATCAGTTTGAGGAACTCGAGCCGCGAGTAGATGCGGGCCAGGTGCACCTGGACCCACTCCTGGTCGATCACTCGCCGGCCGTCGGCGAGCTTGGTGTTCTGGGCCCAGGACCGGACGTCGTTCAGGGCCCGCTCGATGATGCCCGACGAGCAGAGGGTCACCCGCTCGTGGTTCAGCTGGTTGGTGATCAGGGACCACCCGGCGTTCTCCCCGCCGACCAGGTTGCCCG
>CAZNLF010000033.1:0-10194 GCA_964573595.1 uncultured Acidimicrobiaceae bacterium
AGCCGGTGCCGAAGTCGTCGATGGCCAGGCCGACGCCCATCTCGTGGATGCCGCCGAGCATGGCGATCGAGGCCGACGTGTCGCTCATCAGCATGCTCTCGGTCACCTCCATCACCAGCGCCTCGGGCGGTAGCCCGGAGTCGGCCAGGGCGGAGGCGATGGTCTCGAGCAGCTCGGTGTCGCTCAGCTGATGGGCGGAGAGGTTGACCGTCACGTAGGCGTCCTCGGCCCCGGAGAGCTCGGCCCTCCACTTGGCCATGGTCTGGCAGGCCTCCCGCAGGACCCACCGCCCGAGCTTGAAGATGAGGTCGGTCTCCTCGGCGAAGGGGATGAACTCCATGGGGCCGAGCAGACCCCGCGACGGGTGGTTCCACCGGACCAGCGCCTCCATGGCCACGATGCGGTCGTCCTTGACCGAGGCGATCGGCTGGTAATGGACGGCCAGCTCGTCGTGGTCGATGGAGTGACGCAGGTCGTCGTAGATCTCGAGGCGGGCCACCGACTTCGCCCGGAGCGACTCGTCGAACACCTCGACCCGGGAGCGACCCTTGTTCTTCGCCTGGAACATCGCCACGTCAGACTGCTGGAGGATGTCCTGCGCGCTCTGACGTCCCCGCATGACGAACGAGACACCGACGCTGCAGGTGACCACCACGTTGCGCCCGGTGGACAGCTGCACGGGCTCGGACAGCAGCCGCGAGTACTCGGTGGCCAGGCTGACGGCCACGCTCACGTCGTGCACGTTGCGGCAGAGGACCACGAACTCGTCACCCGAGAAACGACTGACCACGTCGCCGCCGCGGACGGCCGACTTGAACCGCTGGGCCAGCGCCAGCAGGACCTCGTCACCGGCGGCATGGCCGAACGAGTCGTTCACCAGCTTGAACCGGTCCAGGTCGATGAAGAGCACGGCCAGGTTGGTGCCCCGCTGCATCGACACCAGCAGCTCGCGCTCCAGCTCATCGTTGAACAGGGACCGGTTGCCGAGCCCGGTCAGCGAGTCGTGGTAGGCGAGCCAGTGCAGCTGGGCCTCGGCGGCCTTGCGGTCGGTGACGTCGGTGAACGAGCAGACCACCATGGGGGAGTCGATCTGCCCGGCGCCGGAGAGCAGCCGCGAGCTGAGTGACAGCCACTGGCGCCGCCCGCTGCCGTCGGTGACCCCGATGACCACGTCGTCCTCGGACACGCCGGTGGCGAGTGTCTTGGCGTGCGGGAACATGTCGGCCGACAAGGGGTGCCCGTTGGCCTCGATGGCGATCGACGACCCGGTGAAGATCTGATGGCCCGAGCTCGCCTTCAGACGGTCGCCCAGGATGCGGGCCGCCGCCTCGTTGTGCGCGCTCACGTTGCCGGACTCGTCGTAGAGGACGATCCCCTCGCTCAACGAGGCCACCACCGCCTCGTAGCGCTCCTCGGCGGCCCGGCGGCCGGCCTCGGCCTGGCGGGCGTCGGTGAGCTCGGTGCACACCACCACCCATCCCGACGGCTGGGTGGAGTCGTCGATCAACGGGTCGATGGACACGAGGACGTCGACCTGCGACCCGTCCTTGCGGCGGTGGGCCCGACGTCCCCGTTCGAGGACGGCGGCACTGTCGGTCCGGTTGGCGGTGACCACCGCGCTGATGGACAGGCCCTTCACCTCGCTCTCGGTCCATCCGTAGATCGCCTGGGCCGCCTCGTTCCAGCTTTCGATCCGCCCGTCGGCGTCGATACCGATGATGGCGTCGGAGACGTGGGCGACCAGGCTGGCCCGGTAGCGGTCGGCCGCCTCCGCCGCCCGGCGCTCGGACATGTCGCGGGCGACGACCTGGTAGGCCGGCTCGCCGGCCCAGGTGGTGCGGATGCTGGTGACCTCCATCATCTTGACGTCGCCGGTGGGGAGGACGAACCGGACCTCGCCGTGCTCGAAGAACTGCCCGGGCTCGGTGAGCTGGGCGATGCGGGCCGCCACCTCGGGGATGTCGTCGGGATCGGTGAAGTCGGTGATGGGGTGGCCGTAGTACTGGTCGAATGCCTTGGCGTAGTCCTCGTCGGTCTCGGCACCCAGAGCCAGCCGGGCCAGGGCACGGTTGCCGTAGACGAGACAGCCGTTCTGGTGCACGAACACCACGTCGGGGGAGACCTCGGTGAGGAGGCGGTAGCGGTCGACCAGCTCACCCACCTCCCGCTCGAAGCGCTGCTGGGGTGTCACGTCGACCACCACGCCCACGTAGAACGCCGCCCTGCCCTCTTGCTCCCCGTCCGACGGTTCGGCCACCACCGGCATCGGGGAGGCCCTGACCACCACGCTGTGCGACGTCCCGTCGGGGCAGTTCACCAGCATCCGGAGGTCGAAGTCGGAAGGAGGGGTGCCGAGGCGCAGCGGCGCCAGGATCGGCGCCAACAGCTCACCGCCGATGTCGGTCGGGAACGCGTCCGGCACCGCCGGGGTGACCGGTGCCCCACCCGACTCGGAGGTGGCCGGGCAGCCCGCCTCCTCGTCGGCATCGGCACGGAGGTCGGCATCGGCACGGAGGACGGAGAACCCGAGGACGCCCTCTTCGAAACCGAACAGCTCCTGGATCGGGGCCGACCACATGACGGAGTCGGTGGCGATGTCGTAGACCCAGGTGACCGAGCGCAGGTCCTTGCCGGCCAGATCGATCTCCTGGGACAGCTCGAAGGCGCGGTCACCTATCGGTGATCCGTCGGTCTCGATCCGGTCGAACTGGACCCGGGAGCGGCGGTCACCGAAGCTGCTCGTGGTGGTCATAGACCTCAGATATCGACGCGAAGAGAGGTCACCTTTAGCCTTGACCACCGGCGTCGACCCTGGTCGGCCGGCATCGGGGCCTCCCGGACCTACCGGCCTCGCCGCTGGCCCCGTGTCGCCCGTTCGCCGCTCAGCCCTCGGGCTCGCCGATCACCACGACCGTGTTGTAGCCGCCCATGCCGATGGACGACTTGAGGACCAGCCCGGGGACCCGCGGGGTGCGGCCGTCGACCAGCTTGGGATGGCCGGGCGCCACCTGTGGCGGGGCGGGGATGTAGCCGGTCTGGAACGAGTAGATGGTGGCCATGGTCTCGACGGCCGCGGCGGCGGACTGGCAGTGGCCGACCAGTGGTTTGATCGAGAAGACCCCCCGTGCATCGGGGAAGAGCTCGTCGAGGATCTTCGCCTCGGCCGCGTCGCACATACCGGTGCCCGGGCCGTGGGCGTTGAGGTAGGCGACCTCCCCGGCGTCGGCGCCGGCGTCGTCCATGGCCAGGCGGAAGCTGCGGGTCATCTCCGAGAGGTCGGGGGCCACGCCCACCAGGTTGTAGGCGTCCATGGTCATGCCCCCGCCCAGCACGGTGGCATAGGAGCCGACCGGTCTCCTCGACAGGACCATGGCCACGGCGGCCTCGCCCCCGACGAAGCCGCGGCTGCCCTCCTGGAAGGGACGGCAGGCGTCGAACGGCGGGCGGTTGAGCACGGCCACTCCGAGGTCGCTGAAACCACGGAGGGTCTGGGGTATCCCCGAGAGGTCGGTGGCCAGCAGGATGACATCGGTCGCCACCCCCGAGTCGAGCCACGACTTGGCGGTGATCATGGCGGTGTTGGCGGTGGCGCACATGGCCGACACCGACATGGTCGGGCCGTGGAAGTCGTGCTCTTTCATGAACTGCGAGATCACCGTCGACGGCAGGAGGTTGACCCACCGCTTGGGCCGGACCTTGCTCTCACCGGACCGGTAGAACTCGCTCCACGACTCGATGTCGCCCGCCTCGATGCTGTGGACGAGGCCGACCACCGGGCCCGGCTCCCAACCCCGTTCGCGGGCGTCGGCTACCGCCTCGCGTCCGGCGAACCGGGCCGCCCGCATGAACCGGCTCGGCCCGTCGTGCCGGTCGCCCTCGTCGCTGATCAGCGCCAGGTAGGCCTGGCCGCCCTCCACGTAGCCCTCGAGGCCGCTGGTGAGTGTGACCGCGCTCTCGCCGATGAGGAAGCCGTCCCACAGGTGCTTGGAACCCCACCCGTAGCCGGTGACGGCCCCCACCCCGGTGATGTTCATCGGGAAGTCCCGACCTCTTCCGTGGGATTCGTTATAGCGCGAGGCAGGCTGTACTGCGTCCGACATTCAGAGCACCTCGAAGTCTGTTGCATTCACTTGGTCCACAGGCCCTCGGCGGGGGACCCATTGATCTTGGGCAGGTTGACCAATCCAAGCAAAGGCGCCTTGGGTGGTCATTGATTATCGCTCAGACAGGACGGGGAAACAATGGGCAATCGGAACCGCCAGGTCGTCCGGTCCATTGTTCGTGGACCGACCGCCGGGCCGGTGGCCGGAAATGCACGACGAACTGGTCGGAAACGTCGGCTCACCGCTCTATCCCCACCTCGGGAGCCCCATGAATCCACCGGGCGGCAGGCGGGCCAATCGATCCATGGGACATCGGGACCATAACTGTCAATGGCATCCCCTCCTAGCTGACGGTGATCGCTCCCAATCGGTCCAAAGTTGCGGTCGCCTCGGCCATCACCCGTCCGATGAGCTCGGCCACGGTGGGCAGCTCGTCGATCTCCCCGACCACCTGCCCGGTCGGCAGCACCCCCACGTCCGTCCGGCCGTCGACCAGTGCCGCCTTGGTCATCATGGGGGCGTTGGCGGCCATCACCACCTGGGCCCACGAGAGGTCGTTCCCCTTCTTCATCGCCCGGCCCTCCCTCACCAGGTCGTACAGGGAGGTGTCGGTCTCGCGGCGGAAGGCGAGGGCGTTGGCCATGGCGCGGGGCAGGTTCCGGGCCCAGCTGGAGCGCTCGAGGTGGTCGACGAGGTCGGTGCGGACGACCCGCTGGGGCGCCCCGTCGACGGCCGTCGACACCACCGTGCCGGTCACCGGGGTCCCGAGGTAGAGCTGTTTGACCGCGTCGGGGACCCGGCTCTCCTGGGTGAGGAGGAAGCGGGTGCCCATGGCGATGCCCGAGGCTCCGTAGGCCAGTGCCGCCACGAGCCCCCGGCCGTCGAAGAAACCGCCGGCGGCGATGACCGCCACCGTGTCGCCGACGGCGTCCACCACCGCCGGCGTGAGCAGGGAGGTGGGCACCGTCCCGGTATGGCCGCCACCCTCGCCACCCTGGGCGATGACCGCGTCGACCCCCCACCCGGCCACCTTCTCGGCGTGGCGTCGGGCACCGATGGTCGGCATGACCACCAGCCCGGCGTCGCGGCACCGGGTCACCAGCTCGGGACTGGGCGCCTGGGCGAAGCTGGCCACCCGCACCCCGTTGTCGATCATCAGCGCCACCCGCTCCCCGACGTCGGCGACGTCGGTGCGCATGTTGACGCCGAAGGGCCGGTCGGTGCGCGACCTCACCTCGGCGACGGCCGAGACCAGCTCGGGATAGGTCATGGTGGCCGAAGCCAGGATGCCCAGCCCACCGGCCTCGGCGGTCGCCGCCACCAGGCGGGGCCCGGCGACCCAGCCCATGCCGGTCTGGACGATCGGGTACCGGACACCCACGAGCTCGCAGAAGCGGGTGTTGAGGGCGGGGTGCACCCGGCCCGGCGGGCCGCCCGTCGTGTCCGGGCCGCCCGAGCCGCTCACGTTCGGACCTCGCGGTCCCTCGACCCTCGGGGATCGAGCACGGTGCGGATCAGGTCGAGCTCCTCGGGTGTCGGCATGCGGGTCTCGGGGACGGAGGCGGGCACCACCAGGTCGAACCCGGTGGCCTCCTCGATCTCCTCCACGGACACGCCGGGGTGCACCGACCGCACGCGCATCACCTTTCCGGGCGTGTCGAAGTCGAAGACCCCGAGGTTGGAGATCACGTGGCGGATCTCGTGGAAGCGGGTGGCGGACGGACCGGCCTCGGCGGCCCGCTCGTACCCGACGCCGGACACGACGTCGACCTGCTCGACGAAGGACCGGGTCGAGTGGTTCGGGACCCAGTAGCTCGTGGTGTGGTTGACCGTGTTCCCCGGTGCGCCGCGGACGCCGACCAGTTGGGCCTTCGGCCGGGACCACTCGCCGATGGCGCTGATGTTCTGGTTGCCGGTGCGGTCGATCTGGGACGCCATCATGATCAGGTTCCGGCGACCGGACCAGACCACGTCGAACACCTTGCGATACGGCATATGCGACTCGAGCACCAGCGTCGACGGCGCCGCACCGAGGGGGGGCGCACCGGTCACCAGCGCGGCGTCCCCGTCGGTGAGCACCAGGTCGGGGGCGAAGGTCAGCCGGGCCAGCCGGGCGCCGATGGCCGGCGCGGTGCCGAAGGCGCTGGCCATCACCTCGCCGTCCCCCCTGAAGACCTCGGCGCACGCGATGGCGCAGTACTCGGCCCGGGACACCCCCGAACCCTCCTCCGGCGAGGTGCTCACGGTTTCGTCTCCTTGGTGGCCGATCGTTGCTGGCGCTCGGTGGAGGCCTCGGCCGCCGCCGCGCGGTAGCCGTCCTCGTCGACGGCGAGGAATCGCTCGGCGAACGCCGACCAGCTGTCGGGATCGCCGGCGGCGGCCACGTACTCGCGCTGGAACCCCTCGTCGCGCGCGTAGTCCGGCACGCAGGCGGTGAAGTGGGCGCCACCCGGCGTCTCGACCATCCCGTCGGTGAGCAGGCGGCTGATGCACATGGTCTGCAGCGGCCCCTCGGCGGAGAACTGCTCGGTCTCGACGACCCGCTCCGTCGTCAGGAACCGACGGTCGGCCGCGCCGAGGAACAACTCGTCGAAGAACGGGTCGGGGCCGAGGATCTGGCCGGAACCCCGGGCATCGGCTCTGTTCACATGTACCACGGCGGCGTCGAGCCTCAGGGCCGGCATGGCCACCAGCTCCTCGCCGTCGTCGTAGGGCGAGGTCACGGTGCGCAACGAGGGGTTGACGCGGAGCACGTCGGAACCGAGCCCGGCCCGGGTGGGGAGGAACGGCACCCGTTGGGCGGCGGCCAGCAGTCCCAGGTACAACATGCCCTCGTCGATCTCCATGGCCTCGACGGCACCGGTCTGCCTCGCCACCTTGAAGTGGGGGTCGGTGGGGATCGAGTCGAGCGTCACGAACCCGTAGACGACCTTGGCGACCTTTCCGGCGGCGCACAGCAGCCCGACGTCGGGTCCGCCGTAGGACACCACGGTGAGGTCGGACAGATCGGATCGGAGGATCGCCCTGACCGCGGCCATCGGCTTGCGCCGGGAGCCCCAGCCCCCGATGCCGACGGTCATCCCGCTGCGAAGCTCCCCGACCAGCTCGTCCAGGCTCAGTCGCTTGTCGCTCATGGGTGCAGCCTCACTTCGACGTGTCGGCGTCGCGCTTCTCGACGAAGGCGAGGCGCTGTTCGTCCGCCACGCCCGCGACGTGGAGCTCGTAGGTGAAACCCTGCTCGAGCCGGTAGCTGCCCTTGACGTCGACCGGGTCGATGCCGTTCAGGGACTCCTTGGCCCGCCGGATGATGGTCGGGCTCTTCGCCGCGATCTCCTCGGCCACGTCGTAGGCGGCCTCGACCAGCCGGTCGGCGGGGACCACCGACAGGACGGAGCCGTAGCCGTGGAGTTCGGCGGCGGTGGCCGGCTTGGCCGTGTAGACCATCGACCGCATGCGGTGCTGGGGGACCAGCCGTGACAGGTGGGTGGCGGCGCCGAGTGCCCCGCGGTCCACCTCGGGAAGCCCGAAGGTGGCGTCCTCGGAGGCCACCACGATGTCGGCGTTGCCGGCAATGCCGACGCCACCGCCCAGGCAGAAGCCGTGCACGGCGGCGATGACCGGCACCTCGCACTCGTAGACGGCGGCGAAGGCGGCGAAGCAGCCCCGGTTGGCTCCGATGAGCGCCCCGTCCCCCTTGGACTGGATCTCCTTGATGTCCACCCCGGCACAGAACCCCCGCCCCTCGGCCCGGACGATCACGACGCGATTGTCGGGAACCCGCCCGGCGGCGAGCACGGTGTCGGCCAGGCTGAACCAACCGGCCACGTCGAGGGCGTTGACCGGCGGGTGGTCGATCACGACCTCGGCGATCCCGGGTCGCTTCTGGTGGGACGTGATGGGCATGGACTGCTCCGGGTCCTGGAGGCGTGGCCCGACGCTGTTCCGTCCTCGAGGCCTGGGGCATCGCGGACCGGAGGCGCGGGCACGCACTCGGCGTGATCTGATACAGCGTCAGGACAGTACCAGTCCGAGACCGGGAGGCAGTTGTGACGGATTTCGAGAATGCCCACCCCACCGGCCCGTTCGACTTCACCGGCCGCGTGGTGGTCGTGACCGGCGGGGCGAGAGGCATCGGGCGCGGCATCACCATCGCTTTCCTGGCCTCCGGGGCCGACGTGGTGGTGTGCGGTCGGACCGGGGTCGACGAGGCCGACCTCCCCTCGGCCGGCGACCGGACCGGCGCGATCCGGCGGGCGACCTACGTGGCGGCGGACATCCGCGACGCGGACCAGGCGGTGTCGGTGGTCTCCTCCGCCGTCGATCGGTTCGGCCGCCTCGACGTCCTGGTCAACAACGCCGGGGGTTCGCCGGCCGTCGACGCCGCCGACGCCTCGCCGCGGTTCATCTCCTCGATCGTGGCCCTCAACCTGCTCGCGCCCATCTACTGTGCCCAGGCGGCCAACCGGGTCATGCAGGGCCAACCCGACGGTGGTTCCATCGTCAACATCGCCTCGGTGAGCGGATTGAGGCCGTCGCCGGGCACCGCCGCCTACGGCGCGGCCAAGGCGGGGCTGATCAACCTCTCCCAGTCCCTGGCCATCGAGTGGGCCCCCAAGGTCCGGGTCAACAGCCTGAGCGCGGGGATGGTGGCCACCGGGGCGGCCGACGATCACTACGGGGGCCCGGCGGGCATGGCCGAGGTGGCGGCGACCGTGCCCCTCGGACGGTTCGCCACGCCGGAGGACGTGGCGGGTCTCTGCCTGTTCCTGGCGTCCCCCCTGGCCTCCTACGTGACGGGCGCCAACCTGGTGGCCCACGGGGGAGGTGAGCGCCCCCCCTTCCTGGCCGCCGTCGAGCGGGCCTCCCGGCCGGACGGCGGGTAGGGGGCTGCCGCGGCGGTCGTCGGGCCGAGGTGGGCGACGCCCCTGGCAGACGGGGGTGACCAGGGCCCCCCTCGGGCCCCGGAGGGCCCGAAACCGCTCAAGTGGGCCTGCGACCTGGTCGATGTTCACTAGGTGACCCCAGCTCTGTCGGCTGTCCGAGACCCGGGCACTCGTGGTTCCAGCGGCGGACGTGGAGCCGGCCCGTGCTGACGGACCTGCGGACCTCGTTCACCCTGGTGGGCACTCCCTTCCTCGAGTACCTCCCGGTGGTCGACCTCTCGAGTGGGCGCCTCCTCGGCATGGAGGCCCTGGTGCGTTGGCAGCACCCGACTGAGGGCCTGATCCCACCGGACACACTGATCCCGCAGGCCGAGGTCAGCGGCGACATCGGTCCCCTCACGCGGTGGATCCTCCTCGAGGCGTGCGAGCAGGCCAACCAGTGGTCGCCCAGCATCCAGCTGGGGGTCAACTGCACCGTCCACCAGCTGCGCCGCGGCGAGGTCTCCAAGGCCGTGACGGGGGCGCTGGAGCAGACCGGTTTCCGGGCCGGTCAGCTGACCCTCGAGGTGACCGAGGACGCCATCGTCGACCCGGACTCCTCGGCCGACCTCAAGACGCTCTCGCAGATGGGGGTCCAGCTGTCGGTGGACAACGTCGGCACCAACTGGTCCTCGTTCGAACCCCTCAAGCGCCACTCCATCAGCACGCTCAAGATCGACGGCTCGTTCATCAAGGGGCTCGAACAGTCCGAGGGGATCAACCGCCTGGTGGTGGAGACCGTCATCCACATGGCCCACTCGCTCGGGATGTCGGCCATCGTCGAGAGCGTCGAGACGGCCTCCCAGGTGGACATCGTCCGCTCGTTCACCGCCGATGCCGCACAGGGATTCTTCTTCGCCCGGCCCATGTCGAGCGACGACGCCGCGGCGTTCGCCGGCGGTCCGGACGTGCCCCAGTTCTCGATGGCGACGGCCAACACCCTGCTCAGGAACCACGCAGGTCCGGCGGCCCTGTCGCCTGCCGCGGCCGGTGAGGACGTCGCGGAGCCGGCGCCAGGTGCCGGAGGCACCACCAACGTCACCGCCGCCACCGAGGCGTCGAAGGGCGCCGCCGAACCAACCGGTAGGCCACTGTCCGAGGACACCGACCGTCCGGCGGACGGTGCCTCCGGGCGGGTGGATCCGTCCCCGGGCGACCCCGACGGACCC
>CAZNLF010000033.1:10294-17998 GCA_964573595.1 uncultured Acidimicrobiaceae bacterium
GGCGGACGGTGCCTCCGGGCGGGTGGATCCGTCCCCGGGCGACCCCGACGGACCCCCTGGCGACACGGCCGACACGGCCGACGCGGCTGACACGGCCGACACGGCCGGCGCAGGGGACGGCTCGGAGCCCCCCGTCACCGCCCAGGAATCGGTCGAAACACCAGACGAACAGGCATAATCCCCCAGTTCCGGGCGGTGTCCCGCCCGAGTGAGGGGGCTCCCGCCCAAAATGCTGTATACCTCTGCCCGTGAAACTCGCCGTCATCAGAGAGTCGCGCCCCGGGGAGGATCGGGTCGCCGTCGTTCCCGAAGTGGCTGCGAAGCTGGCCCAGACCGGCGTGGAGGTCGTGGTCGAGTCGGGCGCGGGCGCCGCCGCCCGGTTCTCGGACGAGGACTTTCGGGCCGCCGGTGCGACCGTGGTCCCCGACGCGGCGTCGGCCCTGGCCGGGGCGGCCGTCGTCGCCCGGGTCCAGCCACCCACCCTCGAGGAGGTGGCCGAGCTGCCGCAGGGCGTGTCGGTGATCAGCTTCCTCCAGCCGGTGGCCGCCGCCGAGGTCGTCGGCGCCATGGCCGCCCGGGGAGCGACCGTCTACAGCCTCGACCTCCTCCCCCGGATCAGCCGGGCGCAGTCGATGGACGCACTCTCCTCCCAGGCCACCGTGGCCGGCTACCGCGCCGGGCTCTCGGCCGCCGAGCACCTGGCGAAGTTCTTCCCCATGTTCATGACGGCGGCTGGCACCGTGCCACCGGCCAAGGTGCTCGTCATGGGGGCCGGTGTCGCCGGTCTCCAGGCCATCGCGACCGCCCGCCGTCTGGGCGCGGTGGTGCGGGCCTATGACGTCCGGGCCGCCGCCAAGGAGGAAGTGGAGAGCCTCGGGGCCAAGTTCGTCGAGCTGGACCTCGAGACCCAGGAGGGGGCCGGCGGTTACGCCAAGGAACAGTCGACCGAGTACCTGGCCAAGCAACAGGAGCTGCTGGCCGCAGAGGTCGCCGCCTCCGACGTCGTGATCACGACCGCCCAGATCCCCGGCCGCAAGGCACCGGTGCTGGTGACCGAGTCGATGGTGCAGGGGATGTCCGAGGGTGCGGTCATCGTCGACATGGCCGCCGACTCGGGTGGCAACTGCGAGCTGTCGGTGGCCGGCGAGGACGTGCGGGTCGGCGGCGTGACCGTGGTCGGCCTGTCCAATCCGCCAGCCTCCATGCCCACCCACGCCAGCTTCCTCTACTCCCGGAACATCGCCAACTTCCTGGGCCTCCTCGTCAAGGACGGCCAGCTGGCTCCGGACTTCGACGACGAGATCGTGGCCGGGACCTGTGTCGTGCGGGACGGGGAGGTCGTGCACAGCCCGACCGCCGAGGCGCTCGGGCTCGCCCCGCCCGCGACGGAGCCGGCGGCCGCGACCCCGCCGACCGATCAGGGCTCGACCGACCAGGCGCCGACCGACTCGGACGGCGCGACCGAATCGAAGGAGACGGGCTCATGAGCACCGGAATTCTCGAGTACGTGACCGTCTTCGTGCTGGCCGCGTTCGTCGGCATCGAGGTCATCAACGCCGTCCCGAGCATCCTGCACACCCCGCTGATGTCGGGGAGCAACGCCATCCACGGCATCGTGCTGGTGGGAACCATCCTGATCATGGGCGAGGCGCACGGGGCCCTGCAGATCACCCTGGCGTTCTTGGCCGTGCTCCTCGCCACCTTGAACATCGTGGGCGGGTTCGTGGTGACCGACCGGATGCTCGAGATGTTCAAGTCCAAGCCGTCGGACCGTCCTGCCAAGGGCGCGGGCGATGACGCGACAGCGGGCGGCGCCAAGTGACCCTCGACACGGGGATCGACCTGGTCTACCTGCTGGCGGCCATCGGGTTCATCCTGGCGCTCAAGGGGTTGAGCTCACCCAAGCACGCCCGCAACGGGAACATCCTGGCCGCCACGGCGGCCGCGCTGGCCGTCGGGTTCACCTTCGCCTATCCCCAGGTGCGGGCGCACACGCTCAACCTGGTCCTCACCCTGGTGGCCATGGCCATCGGGGCGGCGATCGCCGTGCCGGCGGCACGCAAGGTCAAGATGACGGCGATGCCCCAGATGGTGGCCATCTTCAACGGTGTCGGTGGTGGCGCCGCCGCCCTCATCTCGATCGTCGTCTTCCTCATCGAGGCTCCGGGCAAGCCGGCGGTCTACCGGATCGCCGAGGTCCTGTTCGGCGTGCTGGTCGGTTGCGTCTCGTTCTCCGGGAGCGCCATCGCCTTCGCCAAGCTGCAGGAGCTGATGACCGGACGTCCGGTCACCTACCCCGCGCAACAGGTGATCAACGCCGTCGTCGCCGTGGCCATCATCGCCCTGGCCGTCGGCACCCTGGTGACCGGCAGCGTCCCCCTCCTGGTGGCCATGGCCCTCCTGTCGCTGGTCCTCGGCGTGATCTTCGTGCTGCCGATCGGCGGCGCCGACGTGCCGGTGCTGATCTCGCTGCTGAACTCGTTCACCGGTCTGGCCGTTGCCGCTTCGGGCTTCACCCTCAACAACAACCTGTTGATCATCGCCGGCACGCTGGTCGGCGCCTCGGGCATCCTGCTCACCCGGATGATGAGCAAGGCGATGGGTCGATCGCTGGCCAACGTGCTGTTCAGCGCGTTCGGCTCGGTGGTGACCGCCGCCGGCGGTGCCGACGGCTCCGCCGAGACGAGGACGGTGAAGACCGGCACCCCCGAGGACATCGGAGTGCTGCTGGCCTACGCCCGGAAGGTGGTGATCATCCCGGGCTACGGGCTGGCCGTCGCCCAGGCCCAGCACACCGCGCGCGAGCTCGCCGACCTGCTGATGGAGCGGGGGGTGGAGGTCTTCTACGCCATCCACCCGGTGGCCGGCCGCATGCCGGGCCACATGAACGTGCTGCTGGCGGAGGCCAACGTCCCCTACGACGAGCTGAAGGAGATGGACGAGGCCAACCCCGAGATGGCCACCGCCGACGTGGCCCTCGTGGTCGGGGCCAACGACACGGTCAACCCGGCGGCGAAGAACACTCCGGGGAGCCCGATCTACGGGATGCCCATCATCCACGCCGACGAAGCGCAGAACATCGTGTTCCTGAAGCGCTCAATGCGTCCGGGCTTCGCGGGGATCGACAACGACCTGCTGTTCGACGACAAGACCACGCTGCTCTTCGGCGACGCCAAGGACACGCTCACCAAACTGGTCGCCGCCGTCAAGGACGCGTGAGTTCCCCGGGCCTGGCCCCACGGGGGTGAGGGCCGGCGCTCAGGTGAGGTTGCTTAACTCCCCGTGGACCACGCCGGTCCCCGAGCTCAGCTTGGCGAACACCATGATGCCCTGGCTCGTCGGACGGGTGGAGAGCACGGTGACGTCGACCGGCTCCCCTCCGATCAGATGGATGGCGTCGCTCACCACCACCATGTCGCCGTCGGGCAGGTAGCCGACGGCCTGGCGGGGCTGGCGCCCCTCCTTGATCAGCTCGACGGCGAGTATCTCGCCGGGCGTGTGGTCGGGGGCCAGCCCGTTGGCCACCTCTCGGAGATCGACGGCGATCAGCTCCCAACGGGCCGCCTTCTCGACGACGGACGTCGAACACGTGCCCACCCGCAGTCCCGTGCGGCGGGCCACGGTCAGCAGCTTGGCATCGAGATCGTCGACCTCGGGCACCTCGTCGGGCCCCAGGTGGACCGGGACGTTCATCTCGCGGAGCGCCTCGAGCGCCTCCAGCCCCCGTCGTGACCGGCGTGAGGTGACCGGGTCGGGGGCCTCGGCCATCGACCGGAGGTGGTCCATCACGAACTGGGGAACTACCAGGCCCCCCGGCAGGAGCCCGCTGCGCCCGAGCACCAACAGCAGCCGGTCCATCACCGCCGAGCTGTCGACCATCAGCGCGTCGCTCTGCGACGAGCCCGTGCGGGGGGTGAGGATGCGGGAGAGACCCGCCGCCTCGACGATCTGGCGTCCCTTGACCGAACCGATCCTCCAGCCCAGCGACGCCAGGATCCACACCAGACCGGCGGTGATGAGCAGCGTGACCCCGGAGCGGAAGATGACGAGGAGGGGGAGCCCGACCACCATGCCGAGCAGCATCCCCGACGTCGAGATCATCGAGGAGGCGAAGATCTCGCCCGGGGGGGTGTTGCGCAGGAGGAAGACGGCCTTCTGCAGCCCCTTGTCGAGCAGGCGGCCGGCCACGCCTCCGAGCACGTAGCTGATGGCGGCCCCGAACAGCATCCCGATGAGCGACGCGTGGGGGGAGCCACCGACGCTGTGGCCGATCTCGTAGCCGGCCACCGAGCCGGCGAGGACGAAGAGCAGGCGAAAACCCTCGACGAAGAGCATCTGCTCAACCGTCGCTTCGGTTGTCGTGGTTCTGATGGTTCATCGGCAGTCCATTTCGGTAATCGCAACGTGACAATGGTCCGCCCTTTTCATTGTCGGAACCGTGCCGATGATCTTTAGGTAATTGCCTGGTGAAATTGTCGAAACCTGGTCTACATTGGATGGATCTGCCCGAACAATGTCCTTGTCAACGACACAAAAGCGCAGAAAGTGGTAATCTCACTACTCTAGGCGGTCAGTCGGTGCGCGCCACTGGACCACGACTGCGATGAGACCCGTACCCATGCGATCCCACCTGAGATCACACCGTTCCGACCGCCAACGTCCGGAGACAGCTCTGCGCGGTGGCATCGTCGAGCCGAGGCCGTCCGATGACGGCGACGGCGACGGCGACGGTGGGACCGTGGCGAACAGCCAGGGGGGCGAGGCCGGTGGGATTCCCGACGCCGGAACCAGGGCCCTCGAAACGCTCGACCTGATCGCCACGGGTCCGGGCCTGGTCATCGGTCACCCCGACAACCCCGGGCTCGGGGTTCCCTCCCTCGTGCCGTGGTCCCTCGTGCGGTGCTCGGTGACCGACGTCGGGGTCGACGACGCCGGTGGGTCGGCCGCGGCCGGCCCCGTGCTCGACCTCGAGGTGACCGACGGGGAGTGGCTGGGGGGCGACCGCTCCTTCAGCCTCCGGGCGCCCCCATCGACCGACCTCGCCCCGTTCCTCGCTGCGGTGTCGACCAATCGGGCCGCCGCCCGACGCGACGGCTTCCGACCCTTCGGCGTCCCCATCGGTGCGGCGGCCGGGACGCTCGCCGCACTGCCGTCCTCGGCCTCACGCTGGATGAGGTCGCTGCGTCCGGGCGACGGTGACCCGCGCCACGGCCTAGGCCGCCGTCGGATCGCGCCGGCACTGGTCGGACTGATGGCACTGGTATTGCTGGCCGGCAGCACCAGTGTGCCGTTCGGCTCCTCGGCCAGCGGGGCAATCCAGCGGGCGAACGCCGGGGCCGGCCAGAACACCGGCAACCGGTCCGAGGCGGCGCGGGCCCATCCCTCGACCGACCTCCCTGCGGCCACGTCGACGCCGGCTCCGGCTCCGCCGTCGCTGGCGGACTCGGCCCCGCTCGCCCCTCACGAGGTGTTCGGCTACGCCCCGTACTGGACGCTGCCCCAGTCGTCGGGCTTCGACGTGCAGGACCTGACCACCCTGGCCTACTTCAGTGTCGACGCCAATGCGGACGGGACCCTCGACGAGAGCGGCCCCGGCTGGAACGGGTACGAGAGCCAGGACCTGGTCAACCTGGTCGACCGGTCCCACGCCGCCGGCGACCGCGTCGTGCTCACGGTCACCTGCTTCGACCAGGGCAGCCTCGACGCCATCACCTCGGATCCCAACGCCCCCACCCGGCTGGCGGCCGCGTTGATCGCCGCCCTCTCGGCCAAGAACCTCGACGGCGTCAACTTCGACTTCGAGGGGGAGGGGAGCGCCGACCAGGTGGGGCTCACCCATCTCATCACCCAGGTGTCGAACGCCCTGCACGCGGCCAACCCCCACTGGCAGGTGACGATGGCCACGTACGCCAGCGCGGCCGGTGATTCGAGCGGCTTCTACAACATCGCCGCGCTGGCGCCGGCCCTCGACGGGTTCTTCGTCATGGCCTACGACATGAACGACCAGTCGTCGCCGAGCGCCACCGCGCCACTGATCGGAGGGGGGTTCAACGACACCGAGGCGCTGCAGCAGTTCACGGCCGTGGTGCCGCCCCAGAAGGTCATCCTCGGCGTGCCGTACTACGGGTACGACTGGCCGACCACCAACGGGACGATCGGGGCACAGGCGATGGGGCCCGAGGAACCGCTCAGCGACGGGGTGATCGACGCGTCGGGCCACCCGACCTACTGGGACCCGTCGACGGACACCGCCTGGACCTCCTACCAGGTCGGCACCCAGTGGCACGAGACGTACTTCGACGACCCGACGTCCCTGGCCATGAAGGCGCAGCTGGCCAACACCTTCCACATCGCCGGGCTCGGGATATGGGCTCTGGGGATGGACGGGAACGATCCCGCCATGCTGGCCGCCCTGTTGGGCAATTCCCCGGCGACCAAGGACTACCAGGCCGGCCCGACCGCGACCAGCGCGTCGGTGACACCGACCACGACCCCGACGGGTCCCGCCGGCTCGGGGTTCGTGACCCAGGGTGAGTGGAAGGGAGCCCAGGTGGCGCTCGCGCCGGTGACCCCACCCCCGTCGGACGGCAGCGCCGTCTACATCGGCACGCTGAGTGCCGTCACCACCAACGACCCCGCCCTCGCCTGCCTCGACAGCGGGCCGCCGCTCAAGGTGTGGACGTTCAGCACGGTGCCCGGCGTGGACGTGGCGCTCGCCTCCCAGCCCGAGGACTGCGCGACGGCGATGTGGACGTTCACACCCCCGCCCACCACCGGTTCCGGGGGCGACCCGCCGACGGTGACGTCCCCGACCACCTCGACCACCTCGACGACCTCCACCTCGACCACCTCGACCACCTCGACGACGACGACGACTACGACGACCGGACCGTGACCCGGATGCGCCGGTCGCCCGCCCCCGGCACCGCCTGATCTCGGTCACCTTCTCGGCAGGAGGTGGGCACCCGGGCGGGCTGGATCCGGTGCCGGCCCGGGCAGCTATCCTCGTCAGTCACTCCGGGGGTGTAGCTCAGCTGGTAGAGCGCTACGTTCGCAATGTAGAGGCCGAGGGTTCGAGTCCCTTCACCTCCACTCGGTGGTTCGTGAACTGGATGGTCACCATCTTGATCGGTACGGTGCGCGAACCGTCCGGTACGGTGACCCGAGGACTCCACGGCAGCGATCACTCACGAGGACCCCTGGTACGTGGCGCGTTGTCTGGACGCCGAGGTCGCCCGTCAGGGTGAGACGGCCGAGGAGGCGCTGGCAAATCTGAGGGGACGCCTCGACCACCGGCCCGTGCTCTAACGGTCTACAGCCGAGTGCCCCGACGGCGCGACCGTCATCCGAAGACCACCGTCCGGTTCCCGTTGACCAGGACACGGTCCTCGAGATGCCAGCGAAGGCCCCGGGCCAACACGGAGCGCTCGATGTCCCGGCCGATTCGGAGCAGCTCCTCGACGTTGTCGGCGTGGTCGATGCGGGTGGTGTCCTGCTCGATGATCGGCCCGGCGTCGAGGTCGGCGGTAACGTAGTGGCAGGTGGCGCCTATCAGTTTCACCCCCCGCTCGAAGGCCTGGTGGTAGGGCCGGGCGCCGGCGAACGACGGCAGGAAGCTGTGGTGGATGTTGATGATGCGAGAGGGATAGCGGGCGCAGAGATCGGCCGGGAGGATCTGCATGAACCGGGCCAGCACCATCACGT